>DATNGN010000091.1:0-15649 GCA_035605875.1 Casimicrobiaceae bacterium | reverse complement strand
CCCCATCTACGGGAATTGGCCCGGATACGCCGCCGTGCGCCGCCCTTGTGAAAGGCGGCCGACTGCACGCGTAGAGGCGGGCGTCGGAAACGCAATATACTAGCAGGTTGCCCTTTTTCGCTCTCGGTCGCGCGGCCTAGTCCGGACGCTCGATTGCGCAGCTCAGACGGGATTTATGGACCAGATTCGGATCCGCGGCGCGCGCACCCACAACCTCAAGAACCTGAACCTCGATCTGCCGCGTCATCGGCTGATCGTGATCACCGGCCTGTCGGGATCCGGCAAGAGCTCGCTCGCGTTCGACACGCTGTACGCCGAAGGCCAGCGCCGCTACGTCGAGTCGCTGTCGGCCTACGCCCGGCAGTTCCTGCAGCTGATGGAGAAGCCCGACGTCGACCTGATCGAAGGGCTGTCGCCGGCGATCTCGATCGAGCAGAAGGCGACGTCGCACAACCCGCGCTCGACGGTCGGCACGGTCACCGAAATACACGATTACCTGCGCCTTCTGTTCGCGCGCGTCGGCGACCCGTATTGCGTCAATCATCCCGAGCAGAAGCTCTCGGCCATGACCATCTCGCAGATGGTCGATGCGACGCTTGCCATGCCCGAGGACACGCGGCTCATGATCCTCGCGCCGGTCGTCGTCAACCGCAAGGGCGAGCAACTCGACCTTTTCGCGGAGCTCCGCGCGAAGGGATTCGTCCGTGTGCGCGTCGACGGCACCGTTTACGAGATCGATGCGGTGCCGAAGCTCGCGAAGAACACCAAGCACACGGTCGAGGTCGTCGTCGACCGGCTGAAGGTACGCGGCGAATTCAAGCAGCGGCTGGCCGAATCGTACGAAACCGCGTTGCGGCACGGCGACGGCCGCGCGATCGCCGTCGAAATGGACACAGGTCACGAGCACTTGTTCTCGGCGAAGTTCGCGTGCCCGATCTGCAATTACTCGCTGTCCGAGCTCGAGCCGCGGCTCTTCTCGTTCAACAATCCGGTCGGTGCGTGCCCGCGCTGCGACGGCCTGGGGTCGATCACGTTCTTCGACCCGAAGCGCGTCGTCGCATTTCCGCAGCTGTCGCTCGCATCGGGTGCCATCAAGGGCTGGGATCGTCGCAACCAGTTCTACTTCCAGCTGCTGCAAAGCCTGGGGAAGCACGTCGGCTTCGACGTCGACAAGCCGTTCGCGAAGCTCCCGGAGCGCGTGCAGAACGTGATCCTGTACGGCTCGGGCGACGAGAAGATCGCGTTCACGTATCTCACCGATCGCGGCAAGCCGATGACGCGCGAGCACGCGTTCGAAGGCATCGTGCCGAACCTCGAGCGCCGCTATCGCGAGACCGACAGCGTGATGGTGCGCGAGGAGCTCGCGAAATACCTGAACAACAAACCGTGTCCCGACTGTGAAGGCACGCGCCTGCGGCGCGAGGCGCGCAACGTGAAGGTCGGCGACGACGCCGATGCGCGGCCGATCTACGAGATCTCGGCGTGGCCGCTCAAGGAATCGATCGACTACTTCTCGCGGATGAAGCTGCCGGGCCACAAGGCCGCGATTGCCGACCGGATCGTCAAGGAGATCGTGTCGCGCCTGAACTTTCTGAACAACGTCGGCCTCGACTACCTGTCGCTCGACCGGTCGGCGGAGACGCTGTCCGGCGGCGAGGCGCAGCGCATCCGCCTCGCCTCGCAGATCGGCTCGGGCCTGACCGGCGTCATGTACGTGCTCGACGAGCCTTCGATCGGCCTGCATCAGCGCGACAACGATCGGTTGCTGAATACGCTCAAGCACCTGCGCGATCTCGGCAACAGCGTCATCGTCGTCGAGCACGACCAGGATGCGATCCTGACCGCCGATTACGTCGTCGACATGGGTCCCGGCGCCGGCGAGCACGGCGGCCAGGTCGTCGCGCAGGGAACCCCCGACGACATTCGTCGCGCACCGCACTCGCTGACGGGCCAGTACCTCGCCGGCCATCGCCGCATTCCGATTCCCGAGCATCGGCACAAGGCCGATCCCGACCGGATGCTGACGGTCAGCGGCGCGGCCGGCAACAACCTGAAGCGCGTGACGCTCGAACTGCCGGTCGGACTTTTCGTCTGCGTGACGGGTGTGTCGGGCTCGGGCAAGTCGACGCTCGTCAACGACACGCTCTATCACGCGGTCGCGCGGCATCTGTACGACAGTGCCGAGGAGCCCGCGCCGTACGAGGAGATCGACGGCCTCGAGCACTTCGACAAGGTGATCAGCGTCGACCAGAGCCCGATCGGCCGCACGCCGCGCAGCAATCCGGCGACCTATACGGGTCTCTTCACGCCGATCCGCGAACTGTTCGCGCAGGTCAAGGAAGCGCGCGAGCGCGGTTACGGGCCGGGACGCTTTTCATTCAACGTGAAGGGCGGGCGCTGCGAAGCGTGCCAGGGCGACGGGCTCATCAAGGTCGAGATGCACTTCCTGCCGGACGTCTACGTGCCGTGCGACGTCTGCCACGGCCAGCGCTACAACCGCGAGACGCTCGAGATCCGCTACAAGGACCGCAACATCCACGACGTGCTGTCGATGACGGTCGAGCAGGCGTACGCGTTCTTCGAGGCGGTGCCGAGCGTCGCGCGCAAGCTCCAGACGTTGCTCGACGTCGGATTGGGCTACATCACGCTCGGGCAATCGGCGACGACGCTGTCCGGCGGCGAAGCGCAGCGCGTCAAGCTCGCCTTGGAGCTGTCGAAGCGCGACACCGGGCGCACCCTCTATATTCTCGACGAGCCGACGACCGGCCTGCACTTCCACGACATCGAGCTTCTGCTGACCGTGCTGCACCGGCTGCGCGATCACGGCAACACCGTCGTCGTGATCGAGCACAACCTCGACGTGATCAAGACCGCCGACTGGATCGTCGACCTCGGTCCGGCGGGCGGCGCCGGGGGAGGGCGGATCATCGCGCAGGGGACGCCGGAGGCGATCGCCGGTGTCGACTCGAGCTACACGGGGCAATACCTGAAGCCGGCGCTGAAGGCGTCGGGCGCCGGCGCGAACGCGCGTAACGAGCGCAAGGCCAACGGCCGCACGGCGCGCAAGGCATCGGGGGATCTGCTCGGTTAAGTTCGTTCATCCGAAGCAGTGCTGATGTGCGCTCGATCGTTCGTTATGCAGCGATCGGGGAGCGAGGTCCGCTCGATCGTCCGTTATGCAGCGATCGAGGACCGCTCTGCGCTCGATCCTTCGTTATGCAGCGGTCGGAGAACGATGTGCGCTCGAAGTCCGTAAACGCCGGTCTACGGGTCCCGGCGCTCCTTCGCGCGCGCAACAAATTCGGCAACTGCCGTCACTCTTGTGAACACCGGTTGCCGCGCTCGTCCGCGCCACCCGTCACGACCGGCACTCCCACTCGCGCACCTCGCTTCCCCGACCGCTGCATAACGCAGCGTGCCGATGCGCGAAAGGAGCATCGCGCAGGTCGCGCCGCCGGGCTCAGCCTTTGCGACGCGTCCACGCCGACGCGTCGAAGCAGCCGGGGAGGGTCAGCGCGGGCGACTCGGACGTGCCGGCCGTCACGGGTGGCGCGGACGAGCGCGGCCAAAATAGAGAACCAGGAGAAAACGAGCGGAACTCCTGTCGCGCGCGCGAAGGGAGCGCCGGGCCCCGCAGGTCGGCGTTTACGGACGCGGAGCCCGTGCTGACTCTCCCCGGCTGCTTCGTTCAGGATTCGGTTTTCGAACAGATGTAACACTCCCCTTGCATCTGCTTCAACGCGGCATTAAGCTGCGACACGCCGCGAGGGCGCTACCTTCCGACGGCCGACGGTGAGGGCGATGACCGAGGAACACCAGACCGAAGTACGCGCCGCCTGGCTGTATTTCATGGAGGGACTCACGCAGGCGGAGATCGCGCGCCGCCTCGGCACCACGCGGCTTCGGATCAATCGCATCCTCGTCGACGCGCGCCGCAACGGCCTCGTCGGCATCACGCTCAACGCCGAGCTCGCTTCGTGCGTCGAGCTCGAGCGGCAGCTCGTCCGCGAATTCAAGCTTAAATCGGCCGTGATCGTGCCGACGCCGCAGGACGAGGAACAGGTGCCGGTGATCCTCGGACGCGCGGCGGCCGGCTTCCTCTCGCATCACCTCGAAAGCAATCGTGTGCGCAGCCTCGGCATCGGCTGGGGCAACACGCTGCGCGAAATGATCCGGCACATGCGCGCCGCGCGCTATCCCGAACTCTGGGTGAGCTCGATGATGGGCGGCCTCACCCACGGCCTCGAATTCAACACGTTCGACATCGCGAGCGAACTGGCGCGAAGGCTTCATTCGCAGTGCCAGTACCTCGTCGCGCCGATCTATGCGGGAAGCCCGCGCTCGCGCGACACGATCATGGCACAGGACGTGTTCCGCGACGCGCTGTCCCGGATCGGGACGAGCGACGTCGCCGTGCTGAGCATCGGCGACGTGTCGCGCAAGTCGATGCTCGTCCGCCACGCGCTGCCCGACGACGTCAGCATCAAGGCGCTGCGCGACGCGGGCGCCGTCTGCGACGTGCTCGCGCAGTTCATCGACCCGCGCGGCCGCGCGATCGACCACGAATTGAACCGACGCGCGATCGCACTGCCGTTGCGCGACCTGTCGCGCATTCCGACGGTCGTCTTCGCGGCTGGCGGACGCCACAAGGTGCATGCGATCGCGTCGGTGCTGCTGTCGGGACTCGGCTCGGTCATCGTGTCCGACGAGGCGACCGCCCGCGCGGCCTGCGCGCTTGCCCGTAACGCCGCTTGAGAACATCGACGGCCGGGATACATTTGTCTGCCTGGCGAAGCATCTATACAATCCGCTGACCCTACGCCGCTCACTGCCATGCCCCGCGTCCTGCAGATTTCCGATACGCATCTCAGCGCGGGAAAGCGCCACTTCACCGCGAACTGGGCGCCGCTGCGCGATTGGGCGCGCGCGCAGCGTCCCGATCTCGTGATCCACACCGGCGATCTGACCGTCGACGGCGCGGACAGTGAGGACGACGTGCGGGACGGGGCCGACTGGATGCGTTCGCTGGCGGCGCCATTTCGCGCGGTGCCGGGCAACCACGATGTTGGTGAAACCGGCAACCGGCATCAGCCGGTCAACGCCGAACGCCTCGCGCGCTGGCGCCGGCACTTCCAAGCCGACCGCTGGAGCGAGGACATCGGCGAGTGGCGATTGATCGGCCTCGATTCGATGCTGTTCGGCGACGGAAGTCCCGAGGAGGCGCGGCAGGTCGAATGGCTCGAATCGACGATGGCGGATGCGGGCAACCGCCGCCTCGCCTGGTTCACGCACCGCCCGCTGTTCGTCTATGCGCGCGACGAAGGCGACACCGGTTACTGGTCGGTGAAGCCGGGACCGCGCGCGCGGATGCTCGATCTCGTCGATCGCTATCGTGTCGCGCTCGTCGCCACCGGCCACTTGCACAAGTGGCGCGACGCGACGATCGGCGACTGCCGCTACGTGTGGTGCGCGTCGTCGGGGTTCCTCGTGGGCCCGGACAACCAGCCCGACATGCCCGGCGAGAAACGCCTCGGCGCAACCGTCTACGATTTCGACGGGCGCGACGTGAGCGTCGCGCATCACGACATCCCGGGACTTTCGACGTACTGGATCGACGACGTGATACACGAAGTGTATCCACCGCGACAGGCCGCGTAGCCGGCCCGAACCCGAGACGACACGCGCATGGCAAGCGTCGAGCTCAAAGGCGTCGGAAAGTCGTTCGGGAACGTGGAGGTGCTGTCGAAGATCGATCTCGACATCGCCGACGGCGAATTCCTGACGCTGGTCGGTGCGTCGGGCTGCGGCAAGTCGACGCTGCTTCGGATCATCGCCGGCCTCGAAGTCCAATCGACGGGCAGCGTGCTGATCGACGGCGCAAGCGTCGATCATCTGCGTCCGCACGAGCGCCGCGTCGCGATGGTGTTCCAGAGCTATGCGCTCTATCCGCACATGCGCGTGTTCGGCAACATCGCGCTGCCGCTCGTGATGTCGCGGCTCAACCTGTTCGAGCGCCTGCCGCTGTTGCGTGCGCTGTCGCTGCGAAGGCGGCGCATCATGCCGGAGATCGCGAGCGAAGTGCAGGCGATCGCCGAGCAGTTGCAGATCGCCGCGCTCCTCGATCGCAGGCCCGCGCAACTCTCCGGCGGCCAGCGCCAGCGCGTCGCGCTCGGCCGTGCGATGGTGCGACGGCCGGCCGCGTTCCTGATGGACGAGCCGCTGTCCAACCTCGACGCGAAGCTCCGCGTGCACATGCGAAGCGAGCTCGCCGATCTGCATGCGCGCCTCGGCGCCACGTTCATCTACGTGACGCACGACCAGGTCGAAGCGATGACGATGAGCAATCGCGTCGCGATGATGGACAACGGCGCGATCCTGCAGCTCGGGCGGCCGAGCGAGCTCTATGCGCGGCCGGCGAGCGTCAAGGTCGCGCAATTCATCGGCACGCCGGCGATCAACCTGCTGCCGGCGCGTGTCGGTCCGCAGCAGACGGTCGAGCTCTTCGGACTGGACTTGCCGATCCGGGTCAGGCGGCCGGCCGGCGCGCAACTCACGCTCGGCATTCGTCCCGAATCGATTGCCGCCACGCCGGCCGGTTCCCCGCCGCGGTCCGGCCAGATCGCGCTCGTCGGACGGCTGCATCGCAGTGAAAACCTGGGCGCCGAGCACATCCTGCACGTCGATCTCGCTACGCCGTCCAGCGGGTCGGTGACCTGCAAGGTCGCAGTCGACCCCGATCGGCTCGTCGATGCCGCGCGCAACATCGCCATCGCGTTCTCGCCGTCGTCGTGTCACGTGTTCGACGCCGATGGCTGGCGCGTCGCCGAGGACGACATGCAGCCATCGATCGACACCGACTTCCGCGCGATCAGCGCCGTCGGATCATGAGCGTCAGCGCGGCCCTCGCGGTTCCGACGGTTGCGCCGCCGCGCAATCGCCAGCAATGGCTCGAGCGCCTCGCCGGGATCGGGTTCTCGTCACCGGCGTTCCTGCTGCTCGTCGTCATCAACATCGCGCCGCTGCTCGTGCTGCTCTATTTGAGCTTCACCAATTACGAGCTCGGCGCGCTGCACACGAAGTTCCTGGGGCTCGACAACTTCCGCAAGGCCGTGGCCGATCCGGTGTTTCGCCGCTCGCTCGGCAACACGCTCGTCTACGTCGCGATCGTGCTGCCGCTCGGCGTCGGGCTCGGTCTGTTGATCGCCGTGCTGCTGCACTCGCGAAAGCGCACGCGCTCGTTCTACGAGGTCGTCTATTTCCTGCCGGTCACCTCGACGCTGATCGCGATGGCGACGGTCTGGCAGTTCCTGCTGCATCCGAGTCTCGGTCCGGTGAACGGTGTGCTTCGCGCGCTCGGCTTTCACGAAATCGGCTTCCTGAGCGAGCCCGCGTGGGTGCTGCCGACGCTGGCCGCGATCGAGGTCTGGCATCTCGTCGGCTTCAACATGGTGCTGTTCCTCGCCGGGCTGTCGGCGATTCCGCGCGACCTCTACGAAGCGGCGGAGATCGACGGCTGTCGCGGCGCCATCGACCGCTTCCTGACGATCACGTGGCCGCTGCTCGGCCCGACGACGATGTTCGTCGTCGTCACGACGTCGATCACCGCGTTCAAGGTCTTCGATACCGTCGCCGTCATCACGCGCGGCGGCCCGATGGGCTCGTCGGAGGTGCTGCTCTACGCGATCTATCTCGAGGGTTACCAGTACTTCCATATGGGGTATGCGGCGGCGTTGACGCTCGTGTTCCTCCTGTTCGTGCTCGCCTTCTCGGTCGTGCAGACGTTCGTGCTCGATCGGCGAGTCCACTACTGATGGCGACGCTGCCGCTGCCTGCGGCGCCGCGCGCCGCGCAGCCGATCACGCCGGTGTCGGCGCTCGCGCGCCGCGCCGCGTCGCTGCTGATCGTACACATGGTGCTGATCGCAGGTGCCATCGTCATCCTGCTGCCGTTCGTCTGGATGGTGATCACGTCGATCAAGTCGCCGCCCGAGATCTTCGCCGTCGATTTCAGCCTCTGGCCGAAGCATTTCAACGGTGCCGAGAACTACGGCAATGCGCTCTCGAAGGTGCCGCTTTTGCGCTTCGCGCTCAACGGCCTCATCGTCTGTGGCGGCATCCTGCTCGTGCAGGTGCTGGTCGCGGTGCCGTGCGCGTACGCGCTCGCGAAACTGCGCTTCCCCGGCCGCAACGCGCTCTTCGCGCTGGTGCTGCTCGGGCTTTGCATTCCGATCCAGGTGCCGGCGCTGCCGCTGTACATGGGCCTCGCGCGGCTTGGCCTGCTGAACACGTACTTCGCGATCATGATGCCGTTCTTCCTGTCGGTATTCGCGATCTTCCTGTTCCGCCAGTTCTTCAAAGGCTATCCCGACGAGATCATCCACGCGGCGCGGCTCGACGGCATGAGCGAATTCGAGATCGTCTGGCGCATCGTCGTGCCGAGCGCGTGGCCCGCGATCGCGGCGTTCTCGGTGTTCTCGCTCGTCGCGCACTGGAATGACCTCTACTGGCCGCTGATCGTCATCTCCGACATGAACCTCGCGACGCCGCCGCTCGGCATGATGTTCTTCGCCGACGCCGAATCGGGCTCGAACTACGGCGCGCTGACGGCGGCGGCGACCGTCCTCACGGCACCGCTCGTGATCGCGTTCCTGATCGCGCGCCGGCGCTTCATCGAAGGCATCACGATGACCGGCATCAAGTGAGTGCCGATTGCGTTCCGCTCTAAACCACAGGAGGAGCAGATGACGAAAGCGATGGCGATGTTCGGATCGATCCTGCTCGCAGGCATCGTCGCGACGTCGACGGCGCGCGCCGAGGAAGTCACGCTCGACGTGCTGTACGCGTTTCCGGCGTTCGCGAAGTTCCACGAGCCGATCGCGCAGGAATTCATGAAGCGTCACCCGGACATCAGGATCAAGTACCGGGCGCCGGCGCCGACGTACGACGACGGCCACCAGACGATGATCCGCGAGGCGGTGACGAACCAGCTGCCCGACGTCTACTACTCGGGATTTCACCTGCTCTCCGAGCTCACGCACACGCTCGAAAAGCGCAACCAGATCGTCGACCTCGGGCCGCTGCTCGCCGCCGACGGCGCCGATTTCCGCAAGAAGAACTATTCGGACAAGATCCTCGCGCTCGGCAAGGTCGACGGCAAGCTGTACGGACTCGCGTTCAACGCATCGTCACCGATCATGATGTACAACGCCGAGCTCGTGAAAAAAGCCGGCGGCGATCCCGATCACATGCCCGACACGTGGGACGGCGTGCTCGCGCTCGCCAAGAAGATCCGGGAGACCGGCGGCAACGACGTGGCAGGCCTCGCGTACAACGTCAACGATTGGCCCGATGTGTGGCTCTATCACGCGATGATCCTGCAGGCCGGCGGCACCGTCGTCGACGGCAACAAGGTTCCGCTCGGCGGTCCGGATCTCGGCGTCAAGGTGCTCGAGCGGTTCCGGCGCTTCGTCGCCGAAGATGGCATGCCCCTCATCAACTGGGACCAGTCGCGGCAGCAGTTCATCGCCGGCAGGATTGGCATCTTCTTCGACACGCCCGCACGGCTGCGCCAGGTCACCGACCTGATCGGCGATAAGTTCACGCTGCGCTCGGCGACATTCCCGATCGACAACAAGGCGAAGGGCGGGCTGCCGACTGGGGGCAACGCGGCGATCATCACGACGCACGACCCGAAGAAGCAGAAGGCCGCGTGGGAATTCATCAAGTTCGAGACGGGCCCGATCGCGCAGAAGATCGTCGTCGAGACGACCGGCTACCTGCCGACGAATCTCCTCGCGCCCGGACCTGAATACCTGGGGCCGTTCTATCAGCAGAACCCGAACTTCCGGACCGTATCGCTGCAGATGGACCGCTCGGTGCCGTGGCAGGGCTATCCGGGCGGCAATTCGGTGCGCATCTGGCGCGCGCAGCGCGAGATCATCAACAGCGTGATGCGCGGCGACGTCGATGCGAAGGCCGGCTACGACAAGCTGATGAAGGAAACCGAATCGTTGATGCACGGAGGCTGACCGCCCGGCGTTCGGCATCTACTGTTCCCGACTTGTCATGATCATTGTTCAGATTACCGACCTCCATGCGCGGCCGCCAGGCGTGCGCGCATACGCGGGTATCGACACGAACCAGATGATGCGAAACGCGGTGGCGGCGATCAATGCGCTGCACCCGCTGCCCGACTGTGTGATCGCGACGGGTGACCTCACCGACTGCGGCCTTGCCGACGAATATCGGCAGGTAGGCGACGCGCTCGCGCAACTGCGGATGCCTGCGTTCGTGATTCCGGGCAACCACGACCGGAAGGATGCGCTGCGTGCGGCCCTCGTCGATCGCCACGCCTATCTCGGGCAGGATCCGCAATTCCTGCACTACGTGATCGACGATTTTCCGGTGCGCCTGATCGCGCTCGACTCGGTCGTCGGTGGCGAAACCGCCGGCGAGATCTGCGCGGCGCGCGAGGCGTGGCTCGCGCGCACGCTCGAGCAGGGCGACGGCCGACCGACGCTGATCTTCATGCACCATCCGCCGTTCGATACCGGCATCGCGGCGATGGATGCGATCAAGTGCCACACGTCGCCGACGTTCGTCGAGCTGATCGCGCGCCATCCGGAGGTCGAGCGCATCGTCGCGGGTCACTGCCATCGTCCGATCGTCGTGCGCTTCGCGGGCACGGTCGGCTTCGTCGCACCGAGCACGGCGCATCAGGTCGCGCTGGATTTCGAAAGCGACGACGACAACCAGTTCGTCCATGAGCCGCCGGGACTCGCGCTGCACGTCTACCGGCCCGGCATCGGCATCGTCAGCCACGTCGCGGTCGTCGGCGACTACGGACCGGTTCACAGCTTCAGCCCGCCTCCCGAATATCCAGGGCGGGCATGACACGTCTTACTCGTTGGAAAACGTGAAGAGGAGGAGGCGATGAGAGCGGGACTCTGGCGCTCGATCGCGTTGATGGCGCTGATGACGATCGCATCGGCCGCGCGCGCCGAGCCGGTGACGCTCGACGTCTTCTACGCGTTTGCGGCGTTCGCGAAATTCCACGAGCCGATCGCTCAGGAATTCATGAAGCGCCATCCGGACATCAAAATCGTGTTCCGTGCGCCGGCGCCGACGTACGACGACGGGCATCAGGCGATGATGCGCGCGGCGCTCACGCATCGGCTGCCCGACGTCTACTACTCGGGCTACGATCTGCTCGAGGAGCTCGTGCATGCGCTCGTCAAGCAGAACGACCTCGTCGACCTCGGGCCGTTGCTCGCGGCGGAAGGCTATCCCGCCGGCAACTCGGTACGGATCTGGCGCGCGCAGCGCGACGTCATCAGCGCCGTCATGCGCGGAGACATTGCGCCGAATGCCGGCTACGAGAAGATCGTCAAGGACACCGCGGCGATGATGGCGCAATGACGGTTGCCGCGACATCCGACGGCGCACGTAGCGGTGCTTCCCGCTATCGCGAAATCCTGAGCAGTGCCGAAGCGGTCGCGATGCAGGCCGCGCAAACGCTGCTCGCGATGCGCGATCGCAAGCTCGACGTATCGCGCAAGGAATTGCGCGACGTCGTCACCGAGGCCGACCTTGCGTCCGAGCGCCTCGTGATCGCGGGGCTGCGCGCCTTGACGCCCGACGCGGCGATCCTCTCCGAAGAGGCGGGCGCGAGCGGACCCGAGGGCGGTCCGCGATGGATCGTCGATCCGCTCGACGGCACGGTGAACTACGCCAGCGGTCTCGCATGGTTCTCGGTGACGATGGCGTACCAGGAGGAAGGCCGCACGCGCGTCGGCGTGCTGCATTCGCCGCTCGGCGACGTGACGTCGCGCTTCGTCGAAGGCGAGATCGCAACGGTGAACGGGCGCGAGGCGCGCGTCTCGTCGTGCGCGTCGCTGTCCGACGCGGTCGTTTCGGTGATCCTCACGTCGCACTACGACGACGCCGAAGTCGCGCGCGCGGCCGAGGCGATCCGCCGCCTTGGCAACAGGACGCGCGGCGTGCGGATCATCGTATCGGGCGGGTTGGAGTTGAGCCTGATCGCCGACAGTCGACTCGACGGCTTCGTCTCGCTCAAGGCCGACATCGTCTCGCACGCCGCGGCGATGCCGCTCGTTCGCGCGGCCGGCGGCCGCGTGACGCGCCTCGATGGTCGCGATTCGCAGGACGATGATCTGCAGAAGATCGCATCGAACGGCCTGATTCACGACGAGCTGCTCGCGTGCCTGCACGGGCTGTGATGCGCGGCGCGTGAGTACCGAGAGCGTCGCTCCCGACGAAGCGGTGCTGCGGCGTGCCGTGTCGCGCGCGTCGGTCACGCGCGAAGTCGATGTCGGCGAGAACGCGATCGCGCGCCTGCCCGCGCTGCT
Organism: Casimicrobiaceae bacterium; assembly: GCA_035605875.1. Lineage (GTDB taxonomy): Bacteria > Pseudomonadota > Gammaproteobacteria > Burkholderiales > Casimicrobiaceae > VBCG01. Next base: position 3,282 of record DATNGN010000091.1, on the reverse strand, counting down.
CGGTCGCCTTGGCGCGAGCGCGCGCATTCAGGTCGTCGCCGATCGCAACACGATGCGCGCCGCCGGTGACCGCGCCGTTGCAACGCTGCAGCATGCCGGCAGGCCGGTCGCACCGCCAATCGTGCTCGACGAGACGCCGCGCGTGAAACCGCGGCTCGAATCCGCGCTCGCGCTCGGCGAGCGATGCGCCGGCACCGTGCCGATTGCCGTCGGTTCCGGCGTCGTCAACGACCTCGTCAAGTACGCGGCGCAACGGGCCGGCGTGCCCTACGTGAGCGTCGTGACCGCAGCGTCGATGGATGGTTATGCCGCGTCGGGTGCTGCGCTGCTCGAGCGCGGATTCAAGCGGACGGTCGAATGCGCACCGCCGATCGGCGTTGTCGCCGACCTCGGCATCGTCGCGAACGCGCCATCGCGGATGGCGGCGTGGGGATACGGCGATCTGTCGGGCAAGCTCGTCGCGGGAGCCGACTGGACGCTTGCGGACGCCCTCGGTGAGGATGCGATCGCTGCGGAGCCGTTCGCCGTCGTGCAGGACAACGTCGCGCAGTGGCTCGCGCACGTCGACGGCATCGCGCGCGGCGAGCGCGATGCGCTGCGCGGGCTCGTCGTCGGCTTGCTCGTATCGGGATTCGCGATCCAGGCCCATGGCAACTCGCGACCCGCGAGCGGCAGCGATCACCAGTTCGCGCACCTGTGGGAAATGGAGGGCCTCTCGGTCGACGGCGAGCCGGTCGCGCACGGTGCGTGCGTCGGCGTGGGCGCCGTCGCAATGCTCGCGCTGTACGAGTGGTTCGTTGCCGAGGACGTCGCCGCGCGCGCCCGCGAATGCTGCAACGTGAATGAAGCTTCGTCGACGTCGATCGACGACGAGCTCGCGGCCGCGTTCACCGAGACGGCGCTGCTCGACAGCGCGCGCGTCGAGACGAACGCGAAGCAGGCGCGTGCATCGCAGCGGCCCGCGCGGATGCGATTGCTCGCCGAAGGATGGCCGCGGTTGCGTGAACGATTGCGCGCACGGCTGATGCCGCCGGCTGCGTTGCAGCAGCGGCTCGCCGCATGCAACGCACCGTCGCATCCCGAGGCGCTCGGTGTGTCGCTGCGCAAGCTCGCAGCCGATTACCGGCGCGCGCGGCTGATCCGGCGCCGGTACACGTTGCTCGATTGTCTCGACGACCTCGGCTGGCTCGACCGCGCGATCGACGCGGTGTTCGCGCCTGGCGGTTTCTGGGGACGGGACCGCGCCGCGTTGCAGGACGCAAGCGCATGACGGTCGTGCACCGATCGCGCAAGTCGCTGCTCGTGTTCGACTTCGACGGCGTGATCGCCGACAGCGAGGCGCTTGCCAATGCGGTGCTCGCCGATTACATCACCGAGCTTGGCACGCCGATGAGCGTCGACGACTGCCTGCGTACGTTCATGGGCAAGCGCATCGACGACGTGAAGTCGGCGGTGAGCGCGCTGGTCGGGCAACCGGTCCCCGATCTTGCGGCCGCGTTGACGGCGCGGACGCTCGCGCGCTTTCGCGCCGAGTTGCGCGAGGTGCCCGGCGTCCGTGGTTACGTTGCCGCGTTCGCCGACATGAAACGTGCGATCGCATCGTCGTCGTCGCCCGAGCGGCTCGCCGGCTGCCTCGACATCCTCGGCCTCGCGGACCTGTTCGCCGAGCACGTCTACAGCGCCAGCGTGGTTGCGCGCGGCAAGCCGCACCCCGATCTGTTCCTGCATGCCGCTGCACACGTCGGCGTCGCACCCGCCGAGGCGATCGTCATCGAGGACAGTGCGTCGGGCATTCGCGGCGCCGTCGCGGCAGGCATGACCGCGATCGGATTCCTCGGCGGATCGCACGTGCGCGACGGACACGGTGAGCGGTTGCGCGAGGCGGGAGCCGTGGCGATCGCCCGCGACTACGCGGAGCTCGAGGGCATCACCCGGGCACTCTGCAACTGCGCGTCATGACCGGGTGTCCTGCTTCGGCGCCTTTTCGTCGAGATAGCGCGTGAGCGTCGCGCGCGTGCCGTCGCGCCATAGTGTCCCGAGCGCACGCGAGAACGCCGTAACGTAACGCGGATCATCGCCCAGGTCGCCGAAGATATCGCGCATCGAAAGCCACGCGCGCGGATCGCGGCGCGCCTCGTGTGCGCGCGCTGTCAGCTGCGGCCAGCTCGGATCGTTCGGCGCAATCGCGACGCCGCTGTCGCTGGTACCGAAACAGTAGCGACACCACAGCGCGCCGGCCAGCGCGAGACCATCGACGCCGCGGCCTTCGCGCAATCGGTCCGCAACGGTGGGCAGGATGAACTTCGGCTGCCGGTTCGAGCCGTCGTGGCAGAGCCGGCGCACGGTGTCGCCGATGCGCGGATTCGCGAAGCGGCGCAGCACCGACGTGCGGTACTGCCGAAGATCGGTGCTCGGAACGGGCGGCACCGTGGGCACGATCTCGTCGTCGAGGAGCTTAGCCACGAATCCCCGCACCAGCGGCTCGTCCATCGCCTCGTGCACGAACGCGATGTCGAGCAGCGCAGCGGGATACGCGAGCGCTGCATGGCCGCCGTTCAGGATGCGGATCTTCATGAGCTCGAATGGTGCGACGTCGGCGACGAACTGCACCCCCACCTCCTCGAGCCGCGGGCGTCCGGCCGGAAACCGGTCCTCGAGCACCCATTGCCGGTAGTCCTCGCAGAACACCGGACGCGCATCGCGAATGCCGTACGTCGTCTCGAGATGCGCGATCTCGCGGGCCGTCGTCGCCGGCGTGATGCGATCGACCATGCTGTTGGGGAACGCGACGCGATCCTCGATCCAGCGGGCGAGGCCGGGATCGACGAGCCGCGCGAGGCCGGTGACCGCGTCGCGCGCCACGTCGCCGTTGCCGGGCAGGTTGTCGCAGGACATCACGGTGCAGGGCGCGACGCCGGCCGCACGCCGGCGCTTCAATCCGGCGACGATCAAACCGAAGGCGCCGCGCGGGTGCGCGATGTCGGCAGCATCGGCGACGATCTCGGGATGCGCGGCGTCGAATCGCTGCGTCGCCGGATCGATGCAATAGCCGCCCTCGGTGATCGTGAGCGATACGATCCGGATCGCCGGATCGGTGAGCGTTGCAAGCAGCGCTTCGCTGTCGCCGCCGGGCTCGATGAAATCGATCATCGCGCCCGTCACGCGCACACGCGCGTGCGTGGCTTCCTGCGCGACGACGGTGGTCAGCAGGTCCTGCGCGACGAGATCGCGGCGCATCGCGCGGTCGGTCTCGCGCACGCCCGCGCCGACGATGGCCCAGTC
>DATNGN010000090.1:0-11894 GCA_035605875.1 Casimicrobiaceae bacterium | reverse complement strand
ATCCGTGCGATCTCGAGCGCCTTGCCGCAGCTGTTGCGCTTCATGATCGACGTGATCTCGGGCGATGCGCGGCGTTCGTCCTTGAGCCTGCCGAGTCGCAGGCATCCCTGCAGCCCGAGCGCGATCTCCGTCTGCATGTCGGCGAGCTTCTTTTGCACGAGCTGATTCGCGGCGAGCGGCCGGCCGAACTGCGTGCGATCGAGCGCGTAGTTGCGCGCGGCCGTCCAGCAGAACTCGGCGGCGCCGAGCGCGCCCCACGCAATGCCGTAGCGCGCGCTGTCGAGGCAACCCATCGGCCCTTTGAGGCCCGCGACGTTCGGCAGCAGGTTGTCGGCCGGCACGAACACTTCGTCCATCACGATTTCGCCGGTCACCGACGTACGCAACGAAAACTTGCCTTCGATCGCCGGCGCCGAGAGTCCCTTCATGCCCTTTTCGAGAACGAACCCGCGCACGACGCCGTCGAGCTTCGCCCACACGACGAAGACGTCGGCGATCGGCGCATTCGAGATCCACGTCTTCGTGCCGATCAGCATGAAGCCGCCCTCGACCGCGCGTGCGCGCGTTTCCATCGAGCCCGGATCGGAGCCGTGATTCGGCTCGGTCAAGCCGAAGCAGCCGATGCGCTCGCCGCGTGCGAGCAACGGCAGGTATCGGCGGCGCTGCGCTTCGCTGCCATAGCGGTAGATCGGATACATGACGAGCGAGCTCTGCACGCTCATCATCGAGCGGTAGCCCGAATCGACGCGCTCGATCTCGCGGGCAACGAGACCGTAGCAGACGTGGTTGAGGCCGGCGCCGCCGTAGTCGGGCGGCAACGTCGAGCCGAGGAGCCCCAGCGCCCCCATCTCGGGGAAGATCGACGGATCGACCTTCTCGTGGCGAAACGCGTCGCGCACGCGCGGCATCAGGCGCTCCTGCGCGTAGGCCTGCGCGGTATCGCGCACCATCCGCTCCTCGGCTGTGAGCTGGAGGTCGAGCAGCAACGGATCGTCCCAGCGAAAGGCGGGCTTTTCCGATGCGACCGGATCGGGGGCGTTCATCGGCGAGGTTGGCTGCACGCCGAGCCGGCTGTCTCCGCGGATGCCGAACGCGCTGCCGGCTGCGTGCGGCAGCAATTATCGCCTGCCGCCGCGGCCGTGGCTATCCGGCGCTCGATTCTCGCCGCGGTCCTCATCGTTCTGCGACCCATCGCGACCAGGCGCCTCGTGCAATCGTGCAAACGACCTAGGCCATCTCGCCGATAGCCCACCGCGCATGGCGTTCGCAGAATCGGCCGCATGCGATCCCCGCGCGCCGTTGCAGGCTTCACGCTCCTCGAATTGATGCTGGGCCTCGCGATCGCCGGCATCGTGCTTGCGCTCGGCGTGCCGGCATTCGGCGGATGGTTTGCCGAGCAGCAGGTGCAGGACCGCGCCGATGCACTCGTGCACGCACTCGATCTCGCGCGAAGCGAGGCCATCAGGCGCGGCGACCGCGTCGACGTCTGCCCTGCTCCCGCCGCTTGCGATGCCGGCGCGTTGCCGTGGGAAGGCGGCTGGACGGTCGTGGCCGATGCGGCGCGAAGCGGCACGCCCGCGCTCGCCCGCGAGCGGTCGTCGCCTGCGGGCATCACGATCCGCGGCAATCGTCCGGTCGCCGATTACGTCTCGTATACGGCTGCCGGTCACGCCCGGCGTTTCGATGGCGCGCTGCAGATGGGCACGTTCACGATCTGCCGCAGCGGCCAGCGCGCGCGCAAGGTGATCCTCGCGAGCAGCGGCCGCGCGCGCGTCGAGACGGCGACCGACACGTGCCCATGAGCGACGACGGCTTCACGATACTCGAGACGATGATCGTCGTCGCGATCGTGGCGATCCTGGCGGCCGTCGCGCTGCCGTCCTACGCCGGCTATGTCAAGCGCGCGCACATTCTCGAAGCCGTGGCACGACTGTCGGACGCCCGCGAGCGGATGGAAGACTACTTCCAGGACGCGCGCTCGTATGTCGACGGCGACGGGCAATGCGGCGTTCCGCCCGCAAGCGCATCGAGTGCCGATGCCTTCGCGCTCACCTGTGCGGCGACTGCCACGACGTACACGTACACGGCTACCGGACTTGGCGCAAAAGGGATGGACGCATTCGTTTTCACCATCGACCAAAGCGGCGCCAAGGCGACGGTTTCGGTGCCGCCCGACTGGTCGCGCAGCGCCGACTGCTGGACGCTTCGCGCCGACGGACTCTGCACATGAACCGGCCTGCTTCACACCCTGCGCCTCGAGGCAAGTTGCAGGGCGCTTATCTGCTCGAAGCGCTGATCGCGCTGGTCGTCTTCTCGCTCGGCCTTCTGGGACTGCTCGGCCTGCTCGCAGGCGCCTTGCACGCGAGCGGCGGCGCGAGGTGGCGCGGCGAAGGGTTCGCCATCGCGGCCGGCACGCTGGCACGCATCGCCACCGAAGACCCCGGCTCGCTCGTCGCGCGCTACGACGCGGCGACCGATGGCGCCGGCTATCGTGCGCTGCTCGCGCAAGCGCTCCGGTTGCCCGGCGTATCCGCCGACGTGAACGCACCGAGCGTCGGCGTCGACGACACGACCGGCAGCCGGCGCATCCGCGTGACCGTGCATTGGCAGCTGCCGGGCGAAACCGCCACGCACGAGGTGTCGATCAGTGCCGCGCTGCCGCATCGTTAACGGCCCCGCGCGCCGGCCGTGCGGCGCGTCGCTGATCGACGTGATCGTCGGACTCGCCGTTGCGATGCTCGCGCTCGTCGTGGTGTATCAGGCTTTCATCGCCACCGACGCGGCACGCCGAAGCGCGAGCGCGATCGGCGATGCGCAGGGGAACGCCGCGTTCGCGCTCTTTGCACTCGCATCGCAGATCGGCAACGCCGGCGCGGGATGGGCGTCGGCTGCGCAATGGCTCGACGCATGTCCGGCCGAGGCGAGCATCGCGGCAACGCTGCGGCCGATCAGCGTGCTCGTGACCGATGGCGGAGCCGCCGACCGCCCCGACACGATCGTCGTTCGGCAGACGTTCGCGCACGCGCTGGCGCTGCCCGCGTCGATCGCGACCGCTGCGCCGGCCGGGGACCGATTTCTCGTCGAAAGTCCCGACGCTTTCGTCATCGGCGACCGGGTCATTGCGATCACGCGCGCGGGCAACTGCGCGGCGACGACCGTGACCGCCGTCTCGGCGTCGGTCGCCGGCATCGTGACCGTCACGCACACCGGAATCGCCATCGACCTGCCGATCTCGACGCTACTGCTCGATCTCGGTCCGGCGAGCCGCGGATCGACGGCGCGCTTCGATGTCGGATCGGCTGCGCTGCGCAGCCAGGATGTCGTGAACGGCGACGTGCCCGTCCCGCTCGTGTCGAATGTCGTGAACGTCAAATTCCAGTACGGCATCGACAGCGACGGCGACGGCAACCTGGACACCTGGGTGCGCGCGGATCCGGCGGGTCCATGGGCGCCCGCGGCGCTGCTCGCCGCGCCACGGGCAACGCTCGAACGCATCAAGGCGATTCGCGTCGGCATCATCGTGCGTGCCGAGCGCCCTGATCCGGCACGGGTCCGCGATTTTCACTGGGTCCTGTTCGACTGCGAGGACGACGACAAGACCGCGTGTCCCGGACGCCTCGAAGGCACGATTGCAGCGACGGCGAGCGGCAGCTATCGCTATCGCACGCTCGAGACGGTCGTGCCGCTGCGCAGCGTCATGTGGAATCGCGGATCGTGAGTCGCTCGCCGCAGGCGGCGTTGCGTCGCGCCGGGCCGCGTCAGGCCGCGCATGCCGCTCCCCGGCGGCACGATCAGCGTGGCGTCATCCTGCTGATCGCGATAGTCGCCGTCGTCGCGCTCGCGTTCGCCGGAATGTCGCTCGTTCGTGTCGTTGCGACGACGACCGCGATCGGCAACAACGTGCATGCGCGCCAGCAGGCGATGTACGCGGCCACCGTGGCCTTCGAGCACGACGTCGTTGCGCTCGTCGAAGACCGCGTCATCGACACCACGCGCGACGATCCGGCGCACAACTACTTCGCGTCGCGGCAACCCGCGGAGGATTCTCGCGGCGTTCCACGAGCGCTGCTGTCCGCCGCCGACTATCCTGCCGGCGCGTCGGTCATCGACGCCGGCGATGGTTTCGCCGTACGACATGTCGTCGAACGCCTATGCGCGCTCCCGGGCGCGGCGAGCGCCGACACCTGCACGCTGTCGCCGCCCAGCGTCGAAGCGACGCTCGGCACGCCACCACCGGGCGAGCCGCCGCGCGAACCCGGCTATCGCGTCACGATGCGCGTCGAAGGACCCGGCGGCACCGTCGCCTACGCGCAAGCCATGCTGTCGACCACCACGCGAGCCAACCCGCGCCTTTCATGGCAGATGCTCGACGAATGACGACGCCAAGAGCGCCATCGCGCTACCTCGCGTCGTTCTCAGCCCATCACCGGCATGTGAAAGCCCGGCCCTTCGCTCCCGTCGTCGGGCCAGCGCGACGTTACCGTCTTGGTCCGCGTATAGAAGCGAACGCCGTCGAGGCCATGCACGTGCAAGTCGCCGAACAGCGAATTGCGCCAGCCGCCGAACGAATAGAACGACATCGGCACCGGAATCGGCACGTTGACGCCAGCCATGCCCACCTCGGCGTCCTGCTCGAAGTGCCGCGCCGCGTGCCCCGAGCGCGTGAAGATCGCAGCGCCGTTCGCGTACGGATTCGCATTGATCATTTCGATCGCCGCATTCAACGATTCGACACGCAACACGGAAAGGACCGGGCCGAAAATCTCCTCGCGGTAGATCGTCATCTTCGGCGTCACGCGATCGAACAGCGTCGGCCCGACGAAGAAGCCGTCGGGATGGCCGTCGATCGTCGGCCGGCGGCCGTCGACCACCAGCGATGCGCCCTCCTCGACGCCGCGATCGATCAGTCCGGTGATCCGGTCGCGCGCCGCACACGTGATCACCGGTCCCATCTCGCTCTCGGGCGCATGACCGGGACCCGTCTGCACCTTTCTCGAGCGCGCGGCAAGACGGTCGACGAGCGCATCGGCGACGTCACCGACCGCAACCACGGCCGAAATCGCCATGCATCGCTCACCGGCCGATCCGTAACCGGCACCGATGATCGCTTCGGTCGCGTAATCGAGATCGGCATCCGGCATCACGACGGCGTGATTCTTCGCGCCGCCGAGCGCCTGCACGCGCTTGCCATGGCATGCGCCCGTTTCGTAGATGTACTTCGCAATCGGCGTCGAGCCGACGAACGAAATCGCGCGCACCGTCGGATGCGCGAGCAACGCGTCGACCGCTTCCTTGTCGCCGTGGACGACGTTGAAGACGCCATCGGGCAATCCCGCCTCCTGCAGCAACTCGGCGAGGCGCAGCGACAGCGTCGGATCGCGCTCCGAAGGCTTCAGCACGAAGGTGTTGCCGCAACCGATCGCAATCGGGAACATCCACATCGGCACCATCGCCGGGAAATTGAATGGCGTAATCCCGGCGCACACGCCGACCGGCATCCGAATCGACCAGCTATCGACGTCGGTACCGACGTTCTCGCTGTGCTCGCCCTTGAGAAGATGCGGGATGCCGCTCGCGAACTCGACCACTTCCATGCCGCGCGTGACCGAGCCCTCCGCGTCGGCGAGCGTCTTGCCGTGCTCCTGCGTGACGATCCGCGCGAGGTCCTTGCGGTGGCGGTCGAGCAGATCGCGAAACTTCATCAGCACGCGCGCGCGACGCAGCGACGGCTGGCCCGACCACGCCGGCAGTGCCGCGGCCGCTGCTTGCACCGCAGCGTCGACGTCCGCAGCGTTCGCGAACGGCACATGGCGAATCACCTCGCCGGTCGCCGGATTGGTCACCTCGCCATAGCGGGTCGTCGAAGGCGAATGAGCGCGGCCGTCGACCCACATGGGCAGCCGTTCGAGCGTCGTCAGGTCCATCTTCGTTCCTCCGTTGCGCGCGCCTCGCGCGCGATCACCAGTCGTTCAAATCGCGACGCTGCGCCGCACGCCCGCCGCAGCGGCCGGGCATCATTGCGCTTCCCGCAGGCGCTCGACGTAGCGCGCGATGAGATCCACTTCGATATTGACCCTGTCACCCGGAGCCAGGGTTCCGAGCGTCGTCACGGCGAGTGTATGCGGGATCAGGTTCACGGTAAATCGCGCGCCGGCGACCGCGTTCGTCGTGAGGCTCACGCCGTCGACCGCGATGGAGCCTTTTGCGGCAACGTAGCGGGCGAGCGGTGCCGGCACGCGAACGTCGAGGCGTCGATGTCCGGCCTCCGCATCGCCGGCGGGTTCGTACAGAACGACTTCGCCCACACCATCGACGTGTCCGCTCATCAAGTGGCCACCGAGCCGATCGGCCAGCCGCAGCGCGCGCTCGAGATTGACGCGGGTATCGACGGCGAATCCGGTCGTGCATTCAAGCGTCGCGGCCGAAACGTCGAAGTGCAGCAACGAGCCTGCGAGATCGACGACGGTCAGGCAGCATCCTGCAACGGCGATGCTGTCGCCGATCGCCACGTTGCGAAGGTCGAAAGTCCTCGCGTCCACTCCGATGCGGGCGTCTTCGCGTCCGCGCTCGCGCGACACGACACGGCCGACGGCTTCGACGATGCCAGTGAACACGATGCGATCCTATCGCCGCAACCGCGCCAGGATCCGCAGATCCTCGCCAATGCGGTCGATCGACTTCCACTCGACGTTCACGCGCTGCGCAAGCGATGCGAGCGGCGTCGGCGATTCGAACATGCCGCGGGCGGGATCGCCGATGATTGCCGGCGCCACGTACATCAGGACCTCGTCGATCAGTCCGGCGCGAAGGAGCGCGCCGTTGAGCTTGGCGCCGGCCTCGACATGCAGTTCGTTGATCCCGCGCTCGCACAGCGCGCGCATAAGCGCAGCGAGATCGACGCGGCCTTCGCCATCCGCCACGGCGATGCATTCGGTCAACGCCGGCCAGCGTGCGCTACGCGGTCCGACCGTCACGATCAACGCCGCGGTCTCACCCGCCAGCACGCGCGCGTTCGGCGGCGTATCGGCATGGCGGTCGACCACGATGCGCAACGGCTGCCGCGACGTCGGCACGTCCCGCACGGTGAGCTGCGGATCGTCATGCAGCACGGTACCGACGCCGGTCATCACCGCACACGCCCGCGCGCGCCACGCATGTCCATCCGCACGGGCAGCCGCGCCCGTGATCCACCGGCTATCGCCGCTCGCGAGCGCGGTGCGTCCGTCGAGGCTCGCCGCGAGCTTCGTGCGCACCCAGGGACGCCCGCGCGTCATCCGCGATACGAAGCCCGCGTTGAGCGCCGAGGCCTCGTCCTCGAGCAGACCGACATCGACGCGAACGCCGGCTGCACGCAGCCGCTCGATGCCATCGCATTGCTCGGGATTGGGATCGCGCATGGCGGCAACGACGCGCCCGATCTTCGCCGCGATCAACGCGTCGACGCACGGCGGCGTTCGCCCGTGGCGGTTGCACGGCTCGAGCGTCACGTACGCGGTCGCACCCTGCACGTCGCGCCCGTTCGTTCGCGCATCGGCGAGCGCGGCGACTTCCGCGTGCGGCCCGCCGGCGCGTTCGTGGAAGCCTTCACCGACGATCGCACCATCGTTGACGATCACGCAACCGACGCGCGGATTCGGCGTAGTCGTATAGAGGCCGCGCTCGGCGAGCGCGAGCGCGCGCGCCATGTGGCGGCGATCGTCGTCGCTATGGCTCACTGCACGAACTTTCGCGCTACACGCCACGCGGCTCGCTCGCGCGCACGAATCCCGGCGGCCCTCACGCCGGCCGGCGCGCGGGCTTCTTCGGCTGGCGCACGGCCTCGACCTCCTTCAGCGCATCACGAAAGTCCGACACGTCCTGGAACGAGCGGTAGACGGAGGCAAAGCGAATGTAGGCGACCTTGTCGAGCCGGTAGAGCTCTTCCATCACCATCTCGCCCAGCTGCCGCGACGCGATCTCGCGCTCGCCCTGCGAGAGCACGCGCTGCACGATGCGATCGATGGCCGCGTCGACGAATTCGGTGGGCACCGGCCGCTTGTGCAGCGCCCGCGCGAAGCCGACGCGCAGTCGATTGGTGTCGAAGTCGGCGCGGTTGCCGTTCGTCTTGACGACCTGCGGCAGCCGCAGCTCGACGGTCTCGTACGTCGTGAACCGCTTCTGGCACGCCGTGCATTTGCGACGCCGGCGAATCGAGTCGCCCGCCTCGGACACGCGCGAATCGATGACCTGTGTGTCGTCGCTACCGCAGAAGGGGCATTTCATGCCCGGTAAACCGGGAACCTGCGCGTCAGCGAGGCGACGCTGTTGCGCGTGCGCGTCAGCACGGCTTCGTCGGCGGGTGCGTCGAGGACGTCGGCGATCAGGTGCGCGAGTTCCTCGCATTCGATTTCGCCGAAGCCGCGCGTCGTCACCGCCGGGCTGCCGATGCGGATGCCCGACGTCACGAACGGCTTTTCCGGATCGTTCGGGATCGCGTTCTTGTTGACGGTGATGTGCGCGCGCGCGAGCGCCGCCTCGGCGTCCTTGCCGGTGATCTGCTTCGCGCGGAGGTCGACGAGAAACATGTGGCAATCGGTGCCGCCCGAGACGATCCGCAAGCCCCGCTCCTGCAGCACCTTCGCGAGCACGCGCGCGTTCTCGAGCACGCGCTCCTGGTAGACCTCGAACTCGCGCGTCATCGCCTCGCCGAAGGCCGCCGCCTTCGCGGCGATCACGTGCATCAGCGGCCCGCCCTGCAGACCGGGAAACACCGCGGAGTTGATCGCCTTCGCCTGCGCTTCCTTCATCAGGATGAAGCCGCCGCGCGGGCCGCGAAGCGTCTTGTGCGTCGTGCTCGTCACGTAGTCGGCGATGCCGACCGGGCTTGGATACAAACCGGCGGCGATCAGGCCCGCGTAGTGCGCCATGTCGACCATCAGCTTCGCGCCGACCTCGTCGGCGATCGCGCGAAAGCGCTTCCACTCGATCACACGCGAATAGGCGGACGCGCCGGCGATGATGAGCTTCGGCTTGTGCTCGCGGGCGAGCCGCTCGGCCTCGGCATAGTCGATGAGCTCGGTCTCGGGGTCGAGGCCGTACGCGACGACCTTGAACCACTTGCCGGAGAAATTGACCGGCGAACCGTGGGTCAGGTGACCGCCATGCGGCAGGCTCATGCCGAGAATCGTGTCGCCGGGTGTGAGCGCCGCGAAGAACACCGCCTGGTTCGCCTGCGCGCCCGAATGCGGCTGCACGTTCGCCGCCTCGGCATGGAAGAGCTTGCGCACCCGGTCGATCGCCAGCTGCTCGACGACGTCGACGTTCTCGCAGCCGCCGTAGTAGCGCTTGCCCGGGTAGCCTTCCGCGTACTTGTTGGTGAGTTGCGTGCCCTGCGCCGCCATCACCGCCGGGCTCGCGTAGTTCTCCGACGCGATCAGCTCGATGTGCTCTTCCTGGCGCCGGTTCTCGGCCGCGATCGCCTGCCAGAGTTCGAGATCCGACTGCGCCAGCGTGACCGAACGGCTGAACATACGCGAAGGGGACGAGCGGCGAAACAATAATTCTAGCATCGCCTATAATTCGCCGTCCGACGCCGGGCCGCCGGCTGCTTCCGCGGAGCGCGCCGCGTACCGGCAATCGCAACGATCGGCGCGAACCCACGCGCCACGAGGGAGAAGCCGTGAACGTCCTGCTCGCGCTCTCGCGCGCAATCGACGCCTTCACCGAGCGCGTCGGGCGCATCGTCTACTGGCTCGTATTGCTCGTCGTGCTGATCAGCGCGGCGAACGCCATCGTGCGCAAGGCCTTCGACTACAGCTCGAACGCCTACCTCGAAGTCCAGTGGTACCTGTTCTCGGTGATCTTCCTGTTCGGCGCCGGCTACACGCTGCTTCGCAACGAGCACGTGCGCATCGACATCATCCAGGGACGGTTGTCGCCACGCGCGCAGAACTGGATCGACGTGCTCGGCATCCTGCTGTTCCTGATGCCGATGTCGCTCATCATCATGTGGCTGTCGTGGCCGCTCTTCGTCGATTCGCTGCAGCGCCATGAAGTGTCGACCAATGCGGGGGGCCTGATCATCTGGCCTGCGCGGATCATGATCCCGATCGGCTTCGCGCTCCTGATCATCCAGGCCATCTCGGAGTTCATCAAGCGCGTCGCCTTCCTGCGTGGACTCGCCCCCGATCCGCTCGAGAAGCGCCACGAGAAGTCGGCCGAGGAGGAACTCGCGCAGGAGATCGCGCGCCAGCACGCCGCCGCGTCGCCCGGGCTCGAGCCGGGTGCCACGGGCCGCCAGCCGTGAACGGCGGCGAACTGCCACAACGCGCGAATTCCGCCCCCGCGCAGGGCACCGCCGTCCCGCCGGCCACGAGCGTGGAGGGATCATGACCGCCTGGCTCATCGCGAACATCGCGCCGCTGATGTTCTGCGGCCTGATCGTCACGCTGCTGATCGGCTTCCCCGTCGCGTTCTCGCTCGGCGCGGTCGGCATCGGCTTCGCATTCCTCGGCATCCATCTCGGACTGCTCGCGCCGTCGCTTTTGCAGGCGTTGCCGGAGCGCGTGTTCGGCGTGATGTCGAACGACACGCTGCTTGCCGTGCCGTTCTTCACGTTCATGGGCCTGATCCTCGAGCGCTCGGGGATGGCCGAAGACCTGTTGGACACGATCGGCCAGCTCTTCGGCCCGCTGCGCGGCGGCCTCGCCTACGCCGTCGTGTTCGTCGGCGCGCTGCTCGCGGCCACGACCGGTGTCGTCGCCGCGAGCGTGATCTCGATGGGGCTGATCTCGCTGCCGATCATGCTGCGCTACGGCTACGACCGGCGGCTCGCGAGCGGCGTCATCGCGGCGTCCGGAACGCTCGCGCAGATCATTCCGCCCTCGCTCGTCCTGATCATCATGGCCGACCAGCTCGGCCGCTCGGTCGGCGACATGTACGCCGGCGCCTTCATTCCCGGGCTCGTGCTGGCGGGCATCTACGCGCTGTACGTGCTTGGCACCACGATCGCGCGCCCGCACTGGGCGCCCGCATTGCCGCTCGAGGCGCGCACGATGCGCGAGCCGACCGGACGCAGCGGCGTCATCTCGCTGATCGTGCTCGTCGTGATCGCGGCGGTCGCAGCCGTCGTCTATGCGAAGACGCGGATGGCCGATCGCGCGCTCGACGAAACGCTGGTGATCGCGACTTCGGTCGGCACCGGCGTCGCCTTCTTCGCGGCGGTGCTGAACCGGCTGTTCAGGTTCGGCCTGCTGTCGAAGATCGCCGAGCGCGTCGTCTTCGTGCTGATCCCGCCGCTCGCGCTGATCTTCCTCGTGCTCGGCACGATCTTCCTGGGCGTCGCAACGCCGACCGAGGGCGGCGCGATGGGTGCGACGGGTGCGCTCGCGATGGCGCTTGCGCGGCGGCGCCTCTCGTGGTCGCTTCTGAAGCAGGCGATGGACACGACGGCCAAGCTGTCGACGTTCGTCGTGTTCATCCTGCTCGGCGCACGCGTGTTCAGTCTCACGTTCTACGGCGTCAGCGGCCACATCTGGGTCGAGCACCTGCTGACGAGCCTGCCGGGCGGCCAGCTCGGCTTCCTCGTCGTCGTCAACATGCTGATCTTCTTCCTCGCATTCTTCCTCGACTTCTTCGAGCTGTCGTTCATCATCATTCCGCTGATCGGTCCCGCGGCCGACAAACTCGGCATCGACCTGATCTGGCTCGGCGTGCTGCTCGGCGTCAACATGCAGACGTCGTTCATGCACCCGCCGTTCGGCTTCGCGCTGTTCTACCTTCGCAGCGTGGCGCCGGCGAAGGACTACATCGATCGCGTGTCGAAGAAGCTGACGAGGGGCGTCACGACCGGACAGATCTACTGGGGTGCGGTGCCGTTCGTGTTGATCCAGATCCTGATGGTGGGTCTGGTGATC
>DATNGN010000089.1:0-9103 GCA_035605875.1 Casimicrobiaceae bacterium | reverse complement strand
AGCGCAAGATCCTCGATGCGCAGTCGCGCACCGAACGGCAGGTCGCCCGCCACGATGTCGTTGCGAAGCCGCTGCTCGATCTGCGGAAGCGGCGCAGCGGCCGCCGCCGCGAGACGTGCCGGTGTGCGTCCCATCAGGGTTCCCGGCGCACGCCGCCGCGGGTCTCGCAGGCACGCAGCATCGAGCCCGGCGTGTCGTCGGCGCCGTAGCCGGCGAGCACGTCGTGGACGATGCGATCGTCGGGCAGCATCGTCACCAGCACGTCGCACTCCTGTGCCGCGGCATGCGCATCGCTGCCGCGACGACCGCCGGCCTGAACGAGGCGTGGACGCTTCGCGCGTCGAGGTCGAAGCCCGTGACGGCGAAGCCGGCGCGCACCCGGTTCGTCGCCATCGGCAGGCCCATCGTCCCCAGGCCGACGAACAGGATTCGCGCTGTGCCCGGGCCGAGCGGTTCGAGCCTCTTTGATCGATTCTCGTTCGAGCCTTCCATCGGGTTCCCAGCTGACTTGCAGCCTGTTTGCTGCGTATACTCCGATTTTTGATCAAAAGCGTCAAGCGTCAAGACACCCGATGCGTGGCTGCTGGCGGCGAGCGACGACGTCGCGACGGCCGTGCGCATGCTTGCCGCCGGAACGCACGTCGAAGCGCGCTGCGACTACCGGTCAGCAAGCCGGCGTCGTGTGCATTCGGCGGGTCCGTGCTGCGCGCCGCGGAACGACCGGCGGCGCCGGGACTGTACCTGATGGACACGCCATTCTTCTCGCCCGAATCGATCACCGCGATGGTCGCCGCCGGCGCGCAAATGGTCGTGTTCACGACCGGACAGGGAAACAGCTACGCAAGCGCCCTCGCGCCGACGTTCAAGATGAGCGCGAACCGCGAGGCATGCGCGCGACTGCGCGAGCAGATCGATTTCGTTGCGACATCCGTGCTCGACGGCGAAGCATCGTTCGACGATGCAACGGCACGAGCGCTCGACGCGCTCCTCGTCGTTGCGTCCGGCACGCTGACGTACGGCGAGATCGTCGGCGAAGGTGCCGAAGTGGTGAGCCGGCTGACTCCGTCGATCTGACGATGAGCAGGCCTCGCCGAGCCGGCATGGAACTGCAAGTTCATCCGCTGACGCCGAAGCGGTGGAACGATCTGGTGAGACTTTTCAGCGGGCGCGGCGGATCGCAGGTTCGCAACTGCTGGTGCATGTACTACCGACACGCGGCCGACTAGGTACAGCGCCATGGTGCACGGCTGCTCGAGGCGTATCCGGTGGACAAGCCGGTGCGCGATCGCGACGATTCGATGTGGTTCGGCGGGAAGGGCATGTACGACCGGGCGGGATTCGTCGAGGTCGCGCGGCGCAAGCCGATGCGTCCCGTCGTGCGCAAGGCGCTGGCCGAAGCGCTGATCAGGCTCGAGCAGCGATCGTCCAGTCGTCGAGCCAGCGCGCGAGCGCTTGGATGTCGTCGCGCGAGGACTGGGCGAACGCGACGTAGCCGTCGGGCCGCACCAGGTAGCGCGCGTCGCGCGCGAAGCCCGCCCGCTGCATCGAAGGCGTCCACGCGAACGTATGCAACGCGATGCCTCGTTTCGCACACAGTTCGACGACGTTGCGATCCGCTTCGCCGTACACGTGCAACTGCCAGCCGCGCGCTGCGAGCGGCGCGTAATTGTCGGGCGGCGTTCCGTCCAGCGCGATCCACGGCAGGCGGTCGCCGGCATGGATCGATCCGGCCGCGCCGCGCGAGAGCGCGCTGTCGCGATACTCGATTGCGGTCTGCGAAACGGTGCGAAACAGGAAGCGGCGCGCGACGCGATACGTGAAAAGCCGCGGCAACACGGCGGGCAGCACGCGCACGCGGACGAAGCGCGCAATCGGCCCGTCGCTCGACACGAGCTGGAACGCGCGGTCGGTCGTTGCGACGAGCCTCCGCGCGAATGCGATCCGTTCGGTCTCGTACGTGTCGAGCGCGCGCTCGCTCAGTCGCGCACCGAGCACGCCGGCGAGCTTCCATCCGAGGTTCACCGCATCGCCGATGCCGGTGTTCATGCCCTGTCCGCCGACGGGGCTGTGAATGTGCGCGGCATCGCCAAGGAGAAATGCGCGGCCGGCACGCAAGTGCGACGCGACGCGGTGATGCACGTGATACGTCGAGAACCAGTTGACGCGCGCGACGTCGATGCCGAGACGTTCGATGATGCCGCGACTCACGTCGTGCCATGCGATGGGGTCGTTCGGTTTTCCGGCAGTCGACGCCGACGCGGCTTCGCTGACCGTTCCGATCAGTCGCGCGCGGCCCTCGCCCTTCATCGGAAAGACGGCGAGCAGGTCGGCGCGGTCGAGTGCGACGTGCAGTTCGTGATTCATCACCGGCCCGCGCGCTTCGACGTCGGCCACGTAGAACAGGTGCGTGTAGGTGCCGCCCGGAAAGCCGGCGCGAAGCTGCTCGCGAACCGTCGAATGGGCGCCATCGCAGCCGGCGAGGAAGGCGCTCGTGCACGTCTCCTCGCGACCATCGGCATGCGCGAGTCGGGCGACGACGTGCGTGCCGCGGTCGTCGAACTCTCGCAGCGTGCACGGGCGCTCGACATCGACACCCGCATCGGCCAGCCGCGCGAGCAACAGTCGCTCGTGCTCGTCCTGCGGAAAGACGACCATGTACGGATACGCGGTCAGGCCCTGACCGATCGCGCCGATGTTGACGCGCGCCGCGTGACGCCCGTGCACCCAGAGGTTTACCGCGGCGAAGCGCGTCGCCGATTCGACGACGTCGTCGGCGATGCCGAGCTGGCGATAGAACTCGAGCGTGCGCGCGTGCACGACGAGTGCGCGCGACGTCGTGCCCGCCGTCGCTGCCTTGTCGACGACGCGAACACGCACGCCGCTTCGCGCGAGCCACAACGCGAGAACGAGCCCGGTTGGCCCGGCACCTGCAATCAGGACGTCGACGTCCGCCATGACATGGAGGATGAAAGCGGCGAGTATCGCCTACGCGCGATGATACTTATGGCGCGCGACATCGCGAGGCTCGGCAGAGGTGGCGCAACGGTGCGTCGATTGAACGAACGCAGCCGCCGGGTGCCCAACCGGCGGCGGGATCGGGGGCCCGCTCGCGTAATATGCCGTTCATCATCCTGCCACCCGGGCGTAGGTCATGGCCGAGCTTTCGCAGTGGGCGTTTCCGCCGGAGATGCAGCCGTCGAACGACGACGTCGAGTTCGATCTGAACCGCGCGCTGAATGCGGTCGTCGCGTTGCGCACGGAGATTCCCGACGACGCATTCACCGCGTCGCTGCTCGGCACCGAGCGCACGGGCAGCGGCGTCGTGATCGGCAACGATGGCACCGTGCTCACGATCGGTTACCTGATCACCGAAGCCGCATCGATCTGGCTCACGACGAACGCCGGCCAGGTCGTGCCGGGCCATGCGCTCGCGTACGACCAGGTCACGGGACTCGGCCTCGTCATGCCGCTCGGCAAGCTCGATGCACCCGCGATTGCGCGCGTCGATCTCGATTCCGCCGAAGTCGACGACGACGTGTACGTGATCAGCAGCGGCGGCCGTTCGCATGCGTTGCGCGCACGCCTGTTCGCCCGCCGCGAGTTCGCGGGCTACTGGGAATACCTGCTCGACGACGCGCTCTTCACCGCGCCGCCACATCCCGAATGGAGCGGTGCCGCGCTTCTCGACGGCGGCGGGAGGCTGCTCGGCATCGGCTCGCTGTTCGTGCAGGAGGCCGACGGCGACGACACCGTCAAGGGCAACATGTTCGTGCCGAGCGAACTGATCGATCCGATCGAGAACGACATGCGACGTCTCGGGCACGCCGATCGTCCGGCGCGACCGTGGCTCGGCATCTATACGGCCGAGACCAAGGACGGCATCACGATTCAGGGCCTTGCGCACCAGGGGCCGGCAGAGCGCGCGGGGGTGCATCTCGGCGATATCGTCCGCGACGTCGCCGGCTCACCGGTGAGCGGGCTCGGCGACTTTTATCGCAGCCTGTGGCTGCAGGGCCCGGCCGGCACCGACATCGCGCTGACGGTCGCGCGCGGCAACGCCGTCAAGGAGTTGACCGTGCAGTCGGTCGACCGCAGCAGTCTGCTCAAGAAGCCGTCGCTGCAATAGCGCCGAACCAAAGTGGGGTCAGAGACGACTTTCGCCCCTTACTTCGCGTCGGCGGTCGTCCCGACCGCGTTCTGATAATCCCAGCCACCGCCCAACGCCTTCGCGAGATCGACGAGTGCGAGGCGCACGTCGCGTGCCGCGAGGATCTGCTGCGTCTGCGCTTGCAGCAGTTGCCGCTGCGCGTCGAGCACTTCGAGATACGGCGAATAGCCGGCCTTGTAGCGGACGTCGGACAGGTCGTACGCCTGCTGCAGATTCGCGGTGCGTGACGTCTGCGCGGCAAGCGCCGCGCGCGTCGTGTCGTTCGCCGCGAGCGCATCGTGCACGTCCTTGAATGCCGCCTGCACCGTCTGGCGATAGCCGACCGCGATCTGCTCCCGCTGCGCGACGGCGATGTCGACGTTCGCTTCGAGCGACTTGACGATCAGAAGCGGTTCGACGAGGCCGGCTGCCGCCGACCAGATGAACGCCGGACCGCTGAACAGGCGCCGCAGCGTTCCCGACTCGGTGCCCAGCGTGCCGGTCAGCGTGAGCGACGGCAGGAAGTCCAGGTGCGCGCGGTCGATGCGCAGGCTCGCGGCAACGATCTGCTTTTCGAGCTGACGCACGTCGGGCCGCCGCTCGAGCAGATTCGACGGAAGACCCGACGGAACGCTCGGCACGGCAAGCAGCTTCGCAAGCGACGGCTCGCGTCCGACATGCGGCGTGAACACGTCGCGTGGCGAACGGCCGGTCAGCACCGCGAGCGCCGACTCGAGCTCGTTGGCGGCGCGTTGCGCCGTCGCGATGTCGCCGGCGACCGAATCGCGCTCGGCCTTCGCCTGCGCGAGGTCGTACTGGCCGATGACGCCCGCCTGCGCGCGATCGGTCTGCAGCGCGACCGTCTGTTCGCGCAATGCAAGCGTGTCCTGCAGCAGGCGCAGCTGCGCATCAGCGGCGATCAATCCGAAGTACGCGCGCGCGACTTCGGCGGCGACGCTCGTGCGCACCGTCTCGCGCCCGAATTCGCTCGCGAGCAGATCGTTCTGCGCCGCGCGCGTCGACGTGCGGTACTTGCCCCACAGGTCGACCTCGTACGACGCGTTGAGGCCCAGGCGGTAGTCGTTGCCCGTCGCGGCGAAGCCGGGCGGCAGCGGGTTCGTCCCGACCTGCGTCGAGCGGCTGCGTGACGCATCGGCGCCGATCGTGACGAGCGGGTACAGATCGGCCTGCGCGAGCTCGACCTGCGCGCGCGCCGATTCGATCCGCGCCATCGCCGCCTGCAGATCGAGGTTGTTCGCGAGCGCCTCGTCGACGAGCGCGGTCAGCGCCGGCTCGTCGAACTCGGTCCACCAGTGATCGAGATCGAGATGATCGATCGTCGCTGCGGGCAGCTCGACCGCGGGCGGCGCCGTCGGCGTCGTCGTGCACGCCGCAACCGATCCGGCGAGTGCGACCGCGAGCAGCGTTCTCAGCGTGTTGGCGCTTCGTGGCGGATGGACAGGGTGGCGAACGTCGTGATCCATGCTAGTCGTCTCCCGCGACGGGAACCGGCGGATGCCCGGGCGTGTGCGGCACGTGGTGCGACGACGTCCGCGCGTGCTTCACCTCGGCGACGAGCTCGTCGTGACTGCGCCGCTCGATCAGTCGCCGCTCGGTGATGATCCGGTAGAAGAGCGGCACGAAGAACACGGCGAGGAACGTCGCCGCGAGCATGCCGCCCATCACGCCGGTACCGGTCGAATGTCGCGCACCGGCGCCGGCGCCTGTCGACAACGCAAGCGGCGTGACGCCGAGAATGAAGGCGAGCGACGTCATCAGGATCGGCCGGAAGCGCAACCGCGCCGCTTCGATCGCGGCCGCCGACGGCGTCATCCCCTCGTGCGTCTTGATCACCGCGAACTCGACGATCAGGATCGCGTTCTTCGCCGCGAGGCCGAGCAGCGTGACGAGGCCGATCTGGAAATATACGTCGTTGGTGAGCGGCGTCGAGTGCAGCCACGGCGCGAGCAGGTTCTTGATCCAGATCGCGGCGAGGGCGCCGAACGTGCCGAACGGCAGCGCGAGCAGCACGGACAGCGGCAGCGACAGCCGCTCGTATTGCGCGGCCAGGATCAGGAACACCATGATCACTGCGAGGCCGAGCGAGAACGTCGCTGCACCCGTCGATTTCTTCTCCTGGTACGACGTGCCGCCCCAGTCGTAGCTGAAGTCGGGCGGCAGCACCTGCTGCGCGATCTTCTCGACTTCGGCGATCGCCTGTCCCGAGCTGTAGCCGGGGGCGGCCTGGCCGAGGATCTTGACCGCCGGCAGGTTGTTGAAGCGATCGAGCGCGTCGGGTCCCGACGAATAGCGCACGGTGACGAGCGACGACAGCGGAATCATCTCGCCCTGCGCCGAGCGCACGTAGACCGCGCCGATGTCGTCGGGACGGTTGCGATACGACGGCTCGGCCGACATCAGCACCTGCCACGCGCGGCCGTACTTGTTGAAGTCGTTGATGTAGTAGTTGCCGAGCGTCGCCGACAGCGCGGCGAAAATGTTCGAGATCGGAATGCCGAGCGTCTTCGCCTTCTCGCGGTCGACGTCGACGTGCAGCTGCGGGACCGTCGCGCGCCAGAGCGTCTGCGCGCCGGCGAGCACCGGGTCCGAGTTCGCCTTCGCGAGAAACGCGTTCTTCACCTCGTCGAGCCGCTTCGCACCGCCTTCGCCGTGGTTCTGGATGTAGAACTCGAAGCCACCCGCGGTGCCGAGGCCGAAGATCGGCGGCGGATTGAACGCGAGCACCAGCGCTTCCTTGATGCCTGCGGTCTTCGCGAAGAGTTCGCCGACGAGCTGTTGCGCGGTCACGGTCCGCTCGTCCCACGGCTTCTGCGTCACGAACAGCGTCGCCGCGTTGTTGCGGAAGCCGCCGCCGATGAAGTCGAAGCCGGTGAACGCGACGATGTCCTGATTGTTCGGGTTCGAGCGGATCGCCGCCGAGACCTGCGCGACGACCTTGTCGGTGCGCTCGAGCGTTGCGCCATCGGGGAGAATGACGGCGCTGATGTAAAAGCCCTGGTCCTCGTCCGGCACGAGACTGCTCGGCGTCACGCGCCACAGCCACACGGTGATCGCCACCATGCCGAGAAACAGCACGGCGCCAATCACGCCGCGGCGCAGCAGGAAGATGACGCCGTCGTTGTAGCGGGCGGTGACGCGGCCGAACCAGTCGTTGAACCCGCGGAAGAACGCGTTCGGCGTGCGATGGGGCTTGAGAATCAGCGCGCAGAGCGCCGGCGACAGCGTCAGCGCGACGATGCCGGAGATGACGACCGACATCGCGATCGTCACGGCGAACTGCCGATAGAGCTCGCCGGTCAGGCCGCCGAGGAACGCGATCGGCACGAACACCGCCGTCAGCGTCAGCACGATCGCGATGATCGGCCCGGTCACTTCGCGCATCGCCTTGATCGCCGCGTCGCGCGCCGGCAGGTGATCCTCGCGCATGTGACGCTCGACGTTCTCCAGCACGACGATCGCGTCGTCGACGACGATGCCGATCGCGAGCACCATCGCGAAGAGCGTCAGCGTATTGATCGAATAGCCGAGCGCGTAGATTCCCGCGAACGCGCCGATCAGCGATACGGGTACGGCAGCGAACGGAATGATCGCCGCACGCCAGCTCTGCAGGAACAGGTAGACGACCAGGAAGACGAGGATCATCGCCTCGCCGAGCGTCTTCAGCACCTCGCGGATCGACACTTCGACGAACTTCGTCGTGTCGTACGGCACCGCGTACGTGAAGCCTTCCGGGAAGCGCGTAGCGAGCCGCGCGACCTCGGCGCGCACGCTCTTCGCGACGTCGAGCGCATTCGCGCCCGGCGACAGGAAGATGCCGACGAGCGTTGCATCGCGGCCGTTGAAGCGGCCAATGAACTCGTAGTCCTTGGAGCCGAGCTCGACGCGCGCGATGTCGCCGAGACGCACCGTCGAGCCGTCGGGATTGGCGCGCACGATGATCTGCTCGAACTGCGAGGGCTCGGTCAGCCGTCCCTGCGCGGTGATCGTGTAGACGAGGGCCTGGTTCGACGGCGACGGCGACTGCCCGATCTTGCCGGCCGCGAACTGCGCGTTCTGCTCGTTGACCGCGTTGATGACGTCGGTGGGCGTCAGGTGCAGCTGCGCCATCCGGTCTGGCTTCAGCCATATGCGCATCGCGTAGTCATGCGCGCCGAAGATCTGCACGTTCGTCGTGCCGGGCAGCCGCTTCAGCGCGTCGAGCACGTTCAGGTTGACGTAGTTCGACGTGAAAAGATCGTTGTAGCGCCCGTCGGGCGAATAGAACGCGAGCACCTGCAGGAACGCCGAGCTGCCGCGCTCGACGGTCACACCCTGGCGGCGCACTTCCTCGGGAAGGCGCGGCAGGATTTCGTTCACGCGGTTGTTGACGTTGACGGCCGCGATGTCGACGTTGGTGCCGATGTCGAACGTCACCTGGATCTGCACGATGCCGTTCGATGCAGAGGTCGACGACATGTAGATCATGCCCGGCACGCCGTTGATCGAGTTCTCGATCGGCGACGCGACGGTCTGCTCGAGCGTCTGCGCGGAAGCGCCCGGGTAGACGGCCTGCACGGTGACGACCGGCGGCGCGATCTCCGGGTACTGCGCGATCGGCAGCGAGCGCATCGCGGCCAGGCCGGCGAGCACGAGGAACAGCGATATCACCGCCGCGAAGATCGGGCGGTCGATGAAGAAGCGCGATAGCATCGGAAGAGTCCCCGGTCGTTACGACTTGTTCGGCGGCGCGGATCCCGTCGCTTTCGCGGGCGCGCCTGGCTCGGCGGCCTTCGCTTCCGGTTGCGCCGCGGGTGCCTTCGTGCCCGCGTCGATCGCCTTGGAGGGTGTCGATGCGCCGCCGCCGGCCGCCTGCGGCGCGCCGGCTGCGCCTTCGGGTGCGCCGGTGCCGACCTTGACCTGCCCTCCGGGCATTACCTTGGCGATGCCATTGATCAG
>DATNGN010000088.1:0-5335 GCA_035605875.1 Casimicrobiaceae bacterium | reverse complement strand
AGGCGGCAGCTATGCGGCGTGGGTCAGGCCGAGGTTGCGATTCGCCGGGACGGCGATGTCGATCATCTTCGGCTTCGGCAGCTGCAGGTTCCCCATCAGCTCGATGAACGACGCGCGGTCGCTTCCCGCGAGCCGCGGGTTGTGCCGCTTCTCGTGCCCGATCGTCGACACGGTGTTGCCTTTGTAGTCGTGCGCGGGCCAGACGCGCGTGTCGTCGGGAAGCGTGAAGAGGCGCTCGTGCACGCTGTCGTACAGCGATCCGGCGTCACCGCTCTGGAAATCGGTGCGGCCGCAGCCTTCGATCAGCAGCGTGTCGCCAGTCAGCACGTTGCCGCGCCAGAGATAGCTGGTGCTGCCGGACGTGTGACCCGGGGTGTGAATCGCGTGCAGCACCTCCGCTTCGCCGAACTGCAGCGTGTCGCCATGGGCGAGTTGCACGTCGGCGCGTGATATTCCGCACTTGAACGGCGCCGCCGTCACGGCACCCGTCGCTTCGCGGAGTCGCCCGGCCGCGGTCACGTGATCGGCGTGCGTGTGCGTCTCGACGACGTAGCGCAGCGTGACGCCGAGCCTGCGCAGCAACGCGACGTCGCGGTCGAAGCGCTGTGCGACCGAATCGACGAGCACGGCCTGCGCCGTCGCGCGATCGACGAGCACGTACGTGAACGTCGACGAATCGGGATCGAACAACTGGTGCAGTTCGGCGTGCATGGTCGGCCTCCGTCGCGCATTATGCGACAATTGCCGGTTGTTTCATTCCGGCCGTCGAACCCGCGCCTTTGGATCACCCGTCCGCTCTGGTTGCCCTGATCCTGGGCGTCGTCGAGGGTCTCACCGAATTCCTTCCCATTTCGTCGACCGGCCACTTGATCGTCGCCGGCTCGCTGCTTGGCTACACCGGCGAGCGCGCGAAGGTGTTCGAGATCGTGATCCAGGCCGGCGCGATTCTCGCCGTGTGCTGGGAGTTTCGCGCACGACTGATCAGCGCGGTCGCAGGAATCGGCAGCGACCCGGTCGCGCAACGCTTCGTCGTCAACCTGATCGTCGCGTTCATCCCCGCCGCCGTGCTCGGGCTTCTGTTCGCGAAGGCGATCAAGCGCTACCTGTTCGCGCCGCTGCCCGTTGCGCTGGCGTTCATCGTCGGCGCAGTCGTCATTCTCTGGGTCGAGCGGCGCATGCGCGTCGCGCCGTCGAGCGTGCGCATCAATGACGTCGACGAGATGCGCTGGACCGATGCGCTGAAGATCGGCTGCGCGCAGGCCTTCGCGCTGATCCCCGGCACGTCGCGCTCGGGCGCGACGATCATCGGCGGCATGCTGTTCGGGCTGTCGCGTCCGGCCGCGACGCGCTTCTCGTTCTTTCTCGCCATTCCCACGCTGCTCGCGGCGTGCGCGTACGACTTCCTGCGCAACCGCGCGCTGTTCTCCGCGCAGGACGTCCAGGGCTTCGCGATCGGCTTCGTCGCCGCGTTCATCTCGGCCTTTCTTTGCGTGCGCTGGCTGATCCGCTACGTGAGCCGGCACGACTTCACGCCGTTCGCGTGGTACCGCATCGCGTTCGGCTTGCTGATCCTCGCGACGGCGTGGGCCGGTCTGGTGGATTGGAGCTAGATGGGCGCGTTGCTGGCCGTCCTCGGTGTCCTCGGCTTTTCGTTCAAGGCGATCCTGATCAAGCTCGCGTACCGCGCAGCGCCGGTCGACCCGGTCGCGCTGCTCACGCTGCGCATGCTCTACTCGGCCCCGCTCTTCATGCTGATGGCGTGGTGGAGCGGTCGCGCGAGCAACGCGAAGCCGATCGCGCGTCGCGATGCGTTGCTGCTGACGGGATTGGGCTTCATCGGCTACTACCTGTCGAGCCTGCTCGACTTCCTCGGCCTCCAGTACATCACCGCGTCGCTCGAGCGGCTCGTGCTCTTCCTCTATCCGACGATCGTCGTCCTGCTGTCGGCGATCTTCCTCGGGCAGCGGATCACGCGGCGCGCCGTCACCGCGCTTGCGCTGTCGTACGGCGGCATCGCGCTCGCGGTGTTCCATGACATCCGGATCACCGGCGACGTGCATGCGATCGCGCTCGGCAGCGGACTGGTGTTCGCGAGCGCAATCGGCTACGCGATCTATCTCGTCGGCGCCGGCGGCATCATCGCGCGCCTCGGCTCGTCGCGCTTCATCGCGTGGGCGATGCTCGCGTCGACGCTGTTCATCTCGCTGCAGTTCGCGCTGACGAAGCCGCTCGCCGCGCTCGCCGTGCCGTCTTCGGTTCACATGCTCGCGCTCGCGATGGCGCTGTTCTGCACGGTGCTGCCGACGTGGATGATCGCCGAGTCGATCCGCAGGATCGGCGCGAGCACGGCGTCGCTCGTCGGCTCGCTCGGCCCGATGTTCACGATCGGATTCGGCGCACTGCTGCTCGGCGAGCCGATCAACCTGTTGCAGATGATCGGCGTCGCGCTCGTGCTGGGCGGCGTGATGCTCGTGTCGCGCGGGACGGGGAAAACGCGCCTGCCGGCGATGCCGCGGAACACCGTTCGCCGTAGCGCAGTCTGACCTCGATTCACCGAATTCAGCGCAAGGAGGCGTTATGGCACCCGATACGATCGAACGTTCGAGCCTCGAACTCTCGGATCCTTCACTGCTGCGTCAGCAGTGCTACGTCGACGGCGAGTGGGTCGACGCCGACGATCGCGGCTCGATGCCGGTCGTCGATCCGGCAACCGGCGACCTCGTCGGCGAGGCGCCGATGTTCGGCGCCGCGGAAACGAAGCGCGCGATCGCCGCGGCCGAACGTGCGTTCCCGGCGTGGCGCGCGAAGACCGCCAAGGAGCGCGGCGCGATCCTGCGCAAGTGGAACGACCTGATGCTTGCGCACGCCGACGATCTCGCACGCATCCTCACCGCCGAGCAGGGCAAGCCGCTCAACGAAGCGAAGGGCGAGATCACGATCGGCGCCGCCTACGTCGAGTGGTTCGCCGAGGAGGCGAAGCGCGTCTATGGCGACGTGATCCCGACGATCGGGAACGATCGCCGCCTCGTCGTCGTCAAGGAGCCGGTCGGCGTCTGCGCGGCGATCACGCCGTGGAATTTCCCGTCGTCGATGATCACGCGCAAGGTGTCGCCGGCGCTCGCCGCGGGCTGCACCGTCGTCATCAAGCCCGCTGAAGCGACGCCGTTCTCGGCATTTGCGCTCGCCGAACTCGCCGACCGGGCGGGCTTTCCGCCGGGCGTCCTGAACGTGATCACCGGCGATGCGCCGGCGATCGGCGGCGAGATGTGCGCGAACCCGACGGTGCGGAAGCTCTCGTTCACCGGCTCGACCGAAGTGGGACGTATCCTCATGCGCCAGGTCGCGCCGACGATCAAGAAGATCTCGCTCGAACTCGGCGGCAACGCGCCGTTCATCGTGTTCGACGACGCCGACCTCGATGCGGCCGCGGAAGGCGCGATCGTCTCGAAATATCGCAACGCCGGGCAGACGTGCGTCTGTGCGAACCGCTTCTTCGTGCACGAGAAGGTCTACGACGCGTTCGCGCGAAAGCTCGCCGCCAGGGTCGGGCAGCTGAAGGTCGGCCGCGGCACCGAGGCCGGCGTGACGCAGGGTCCGCTGATCAACGCCGAGGCGCTCGCGAAGGTCGAGGAGCATCTCGCCGATGCGACGTCACGCGGTGCGAAAGTCGCGATCGGCGGCAGGCGACACGCGCTCGGCGGCACGTTCTACGAGCCGACGGTGCTCACGAACGTGAGCCCCGAGATGCGGATCTTCCGCGAGGAGACGTTCGGCCCCGTTGCGCCGCTGATCCCGTTTCGCAGCGACGCCGAAGTCGTCGAACTCGCCAATCGCAGCGAGTTCGGTCTCGCGTCGTATTTCTACAGCCGCGATCTCGGCCGCGTATGGCGCGTCGCCGAAGCGCTCGAGTACGGAATGGTCGGCGTCAACACGGGCCTCATCACCACCGAGGTCGCGCCGTTCGGCGGCGTGAAGGAATCGGGACTCGGACGCGAAGGCTCCAAGTACGGCATCGAGGAATTCGTCGAAGTGAAGTACATCTGCTTCGGCGGGATCGACCGCTGATCGCAGCGATCCGCCCCCGTGGCGCTGCCGGCGCGCGGTTCGCGATGCTTGCGCATGTCGGCGCGACGGCGGGCGTCCACGGGGCGGAAACCTCGAGCGTCAGAACTGCGGCGGCAGGTCTTCGATGGGGCCCTGCGGCGCGGGGAAGCGATCGGGGAAATAAACCGCCATGTCGGGCGCCGCCGTCACCGCCGCCGCGGCCGGTTGGACAGCGCTCGTGTCGTTCGAATGCATCGGGTGCCATAGCGCGGCGAGCGTGCCCGCCACGACGGCGATCGTCGCGACGCGGATTCCGGTCGCGAGTCGGTTGCGCGATTCGTCGGGTTTGCGTGCGTTCATCTTCGTCTCCTTGCCTTTCGCGGCCTATTCGTGGCCGCGCAATGACAAGGTAGGCGCGCAAGGCCTCGCGCACGATGGACGAATCGGCAGCCGGGCTGCGGAAAATTACGCGTCGCGGCGCTACCAGCCGGTCGGCAGCTTGCGCAGGATCGTGATCGTCCGTTCCTCGACGGCGAGATAGCCGCCGGCGACGAGATCCTTCATCAGCTTGCCGATCATGTCGCGCGACGCGCCGACGCGATCGGCAATGTCCTGCTGCGTGAGCTTCTCGGGCACGCTCAGCTGGCCTCCGACGTCCTGCGCGAGCGCGTTCAGCAGACGCACGAGCCGTCCGTAGACGTCGGACAGCGCGAGGCTCTTGAGATTGCCGGTCGTCACCCGCACGCGCCGGATGAGCCGCTCGATCAGGTGCATCGCGAAATCGGGATGCGCGAGGATGAACTCGCGGAATTGCGCCCGGCTCACGACCGCGCACGTCGTCTGCTCGACGGTAATTACCGACGCCGATCGCGGCTCGCCGTCGAGCATCATTTCGCCGACGTATTCTCCGGGTCCCTGGAAGTCGATGACGAATTCGCGGCCGGCCTCGTTGCTCGAGAACACCTTCACGCGGCCCGACAGGATCACGTAGAGGGTATCGCCGCGGTCGCCCTCGTTGATGAGGATCGTATTGCGCGGGAACGCGCGCACCACGCCGCTCGCGGCGATCGCATCGACGGTGTCGGCATGCAGCGGCGCGTCGCTGCGCAGCGTCGTGCTCGCGCTCTCGGTCCTCGTCGTCATTCGAGCTTCCGCAGGTCGTCGATCACCTTGCCGTCATTCGGCAACTCGTCGATCGAGCGGAACAGGAAGTCGCCGAGAAGCTTCGTCACGTCGCGAATCGACGCGACGATCGCATCGGCGAGTAGCGTATCGACGTTGCACACTTCGA
>DATNGN010000087.1:0-24349 GCA_035605875.1 Casimicrobiaceae bacterium | reverse complement strand
AGCTGCTGCCCTTCACGAGCGCGTTCGCCCGTGTGATCGTCGGAGCGGCTGGGGTCGCCACCTCGCAGGACGAGCAGAACCCGACCAATGTGGGCGCCGCGTCGTCTGCGACGGTCAACAGGAGCACCAACGGCATCGACGGGTCGACCGCCGACGGATCGGCGAGCGCCGTCGCGAACTTCGGAACGCTTGGCGTCGGTGGAAGCGGCAGCGCGCTCACGCCTTCCGGCTCGCCGATCGCCGGTGCTTCGAACGCGGTCGCGGCGTTCGCGTTCTGGGATGACTTCCTGACGGCAATCCCGAACGCGGGCAGCCTGCTCGTCCCAGGCGCGCCGGTGTCGGCGACGCTCACGCTCGGTCTCGACTTCACGAATTCGCTGCTGGCGCTCGATAATGCGAACGCCTTTTTCTCCTACGATCTCTCGGCGAGTCTTTCGCTGATCGATCCGGTCACCGGCGTGCGGTCGAACTCGATCGTGCTGGACGACTGCTTCGTCTCCGATCCCGATTTGCCGAACGGCTGCGACGTGGGGGCGCACGTCATCGGCATCCCGGGCAACACCAGTGGCTCGCTCGCCACTCGGATTGCGCCAATCGCACTGTCGCTCGCGATCCTGGAGCCGTTCGAGTTGACCGTAAACCTCGGCTTCAACGGACAATGCAACGCCGGACCCGACGACAGCGCCGTTTCGTCCTGCACGTTCGATGGCGACGCGCTGCACACATCGACTGCGACGCTGCAGCCACTCGGTGATTTCACGCTCGTCGCGGCAAGCGGCCACGACTACGCGGCGGCGGCCACGCCGCCTTCTTCCGGGAGCGTGCCCGAGCCGGGATCATTGGCGCTCGTCGTGAGCGCGCTGCTGCCAGCGGTGCTGTCGTGGCGGCGCCGAAGCCGGCACACGCGAAGCGCTCAGCCGCCCTCGCGAAACGCCGGGTAGAGCGTCATGCCGCCGTCGACGAACAGCGTCGCGCCGACGACGTAATCGGAATCGTCGGACGCGAGCCAGACCGTGGCTTTCGCGATGTCCTCGGGATCGCCGACACGACCGTACGGAATCAGGCGCAGCAGCGCCGTTTCCGCTTGCTGCGTCTCCCACGCAGGCCGGTTGATCCCCGTGCGGATCGCGCCCGGCGCGACCGCGTTGACGCGGATGCCTTCCGGCGCGACTTCCTGCGCGAGCGTCTGCATCAGGAGCTTGAGCCCGCCCTTCGCACTTGCGTAGTTCGCGTGGCCCGACCACGGAATCACCTGATGCACCGAGTTCGTGAACACGATCTTGCCGAGCGCGCGCGAGCGCGCGGGATCCCGGCCTTGCCGGCGGAACTGGCGCACGGCTTCCTGCGCGCAAACGAACTGCCCGGTCAGGTTGACGTCGATCACGTCGCGCCACTGCTCGAGCGTCATCTCGGCGAACCGCGCATCGCGCTGGATGCCGGCGTTGGCAACGAGGATGTCGACGCCGCCGAAGTGACTGCGCGCGGCATCGAAGAGCGCCGCGCATTCGTCGGGCTTGCCGACGTCGCCGCTCACCGCAACGGCATCGACGCCGTGCTGGCGGATTTCGGCGACGACGGCGTTCGCCGCATCGGCGTTCGAATGGTAGTTCACGACGACACGGGCGCCCGCCATGCCGAGCGCAATGGCACTCGCGCGCCCGATGCCCGAACTCGCGCCGGTGACGATGGCGCGCTGGCCCTGTAAAGAAGGCGAAGCCATCGGCTACGCCGTCGCAAGCTGGCCGAAGCGGCCTTCCTGCAAATCGCGGATCGCTTTCATGATCTCCTCGCGCGTGTTCATCACGAACGGGCCGTAGCCCGCGATCGGCTCGTCGATCGGCGCACCGGACAGCACGAGGAACGTCGCATTCTCGGTCGCATCGATGCGCACTTCGGTGCCCGTGCGTTCGAGTTCCACGACCGACGCGGCGTTCGCGTGCGTGCCGTTGACGGTGATCGCGCCGCGCAACAGCGCGATCGCCGTCGTATGCCCGTCCGGCAGCCGGAACGTGGCCGTCTTGCCGGCGCGAAGGGAAACGTCGTAGACGTCGATCGGCGTGAACGTCTCCGCCGGTCCGCGATGGCCTTCGAAATCGCCGGCGATGACGCGGACGCGGCCCGCCTCGCCGGGCAAGTCTACGGCCGGAATGTCGGCGGCGACGATCGGCTGGTAATGCGGCGCCGACATCTTGTCCTTCGCGGGCAGGTTGACCCACAGCTGCGCCATCTCCATCGTGCCGCCTTCGCGCGTAAAGCGCTGGGAATGGAATTCCTCGTGCATCAGGCCGCCGGCGGCCGTCATCCATTGCACGTCGCCAGGACCGATGCGTCCGCCGTTGCCGGCGGAGTCGCGATGCTCGACCTCGCCCTGGTAGACGATCGTCACCGTCTCGAAGCCACGGTGCGGATGCTCGCCGACGCCGCGCGGCCGCTCGGCCGCCGAGAAGTCGGCGGGCCCCGCGTAATCGAGCAGCAGGAACGGGCTCAACCGCGCGCCGAGCCCGTTGTACGAGAAGAGGCTTCTGACCGGAAAGCCGTCGCCGACCCAATGCCCCTCGGGACTTGCATGAACTGCGACCACTCGCTTCATTCGTGTTCTTCCCAGGTTGAACTGTTGGATGACAAATGAGGATCGACCGGCGTTTGCGCAAGACGCTATGCTGGCCGCCATGCCGAAGGCCGTCCCGAAGATCCAGTTCCGGCTGCGCATTCTCCTGGGCGACGACATCGCGGTCGGACCGGGCAAGGTCGACCTGCTGGAGGCGATCGGCGAGACGGGCTCGATCACGGCAGCCGCAAAGGCGCTCGGCATGTCCTATCGGCGCGCGTGGCTGCTCGTCGACACGATGAACCGCTGCTTCGCGACGCCGGTGGTCACCGCCGAGGCGGGTGGTGCGGCAGGCGGCCGCACGCGTCTGACGGCAACCGGTGCCGAAGTTGTTCGCCGTTATCGCCGACTGGAGGCCGGTGCGGCGAAGGCCGGCGCCGAGGATCTCGCGATGCTGTCTTCGTTGCTCAGGAAGTAGCGCCGCGAATAAGTGCGCTCAGAGACGACTTCGATGCACAACTCGCCGGACAGGCAACAGCAGGACGAAAGTCGTCTCTGACCTTCTCTGACCCCACTTATCGCGTCTCGGGCCCCTCCCGGAACAGCTGGTAAAGGATGATCGCCCCGAACGTCGCCGTGCCGATCCCGCCGAGCGTGAAACCGCCAATCTTGAGCCCGAGATCGCCGGCGCCGAACGTGAGTGCCGCCGCTGCGGTGACGAGGTTTCGTGCGCGCGAGAAATCGACGTTGTTCGTCACCCAGATGCGCCCGCCGGTCGCGGTGATCAGCCCGAACACGACGACGGCGAGGCCGCCGAGAACGGGCCCCGGAATCGTCGAGATCAGCGCACCGAACTTCGGCGAGAACCCGAGCAGGATCGCGATCAGCGCCGCGACGACGAAGAGCAGCGTCGAGTAGACCTTCGTCACGGCCATCACGCCGATATTCTCGGCGTACGTCGTGACGCCGGTGCCGCCACCGGCACCCGCGACCATCGTCGCGATCGCGTCGCCGAGAAACGCGCGTCCCAGATACGGATCGAGGTCGCGACCCGTCATCGCAGCCACCGCCTTCACGTGGCCAAGATTTTCGGCGACGAGCACGACGGCAACCGGCGCGATCAGCCCGATCGCCTGTGCGCTCCAGACCGGCGTCGTGAACGCCGGCAACCCGATCCACGACGACGACGCGACGGCGCTGAAATCGATCGGCTTGCCGAGACCCAGCACGTTCGTGCAAAGCGCATAGAGGACGTAGCCGGCGATGCCGCCGAGCAGGATCGGCAGCCGGCGCGCGAGACCCGGCGCGCGCACCGCGATCAGGCCGACCATCACGATCGTCGCGAGGCCGACCCAGGTATCGAGCGCGCTGCCGGAGATCCCTTTCACCGCGATCGGCGCCAGGTTCAGTCCGATCACCGCGACGACGCTGCCCGTCACGACGGGTGGCATCAGCCGATCGATCCAGCGATAGCCGATCGCCATCACGACGAGGCCGATCACCGCGTAGACGACGCCGCAGGCGATGATTCCGGAGAGCGCCACGCCGAGATTCGCGTTCGGTCCGCTGCCCCCGTAGCCGGTCGCCGCGATGACGACGGCGATGAACGCGAAGCTCGAGCCCAAGTAGCTCGGCACGCGGCCGCCGACGACGGCGAAGAAGATCAGCGTGCCGATGCCCGAGAACAGGATCGCGACGTTCGGGCTGAAGCCCATCAGGAGCGGCGCGAGGACCGTCGAGCCGAACATCGCGACGACGTGCTGCAGGCCGAGCGCGATCGTCTGCGGCGCCGGCAAGCGCTCGTCCGGCGCGATCACGCCCTCGGTGCGCATGTTCCAATGCGGGAAGTACGAGCGGTTCGCGTCGGCCTTCATGCGCGTCTCCTCGGGTCGGGCCCGCGCATTGAACACCAAATGCACCAGGCTGTCAGCGCCTGCCGGTGACAGCCGTTGCCATGCGCGCTATAGTGGCTGTCGTTATGTCCCGTCGTATACGACGCTTGGCGCTCGCCGGCCCGTTCGCATTGACCGCGTTCGCGATCATGATCGGCGTGCTCGCCCCGACCGGCGCACAGGCGGCCGACGTGCCGACGATCGCCGCTGCATCGAGCATGCAGTACGCGCTCACTGACCTTTCCGCCGAGTTCCGGCGCGAGACGGGACACGAGGTGCGGCTTGCATTCGGCGCATCGGGCAACCTGCGACGACAGATCGCCGACGGCGCCCCGTTCGAACTGTTCCTGTCGGCCGACGAAGGCTATGCCGACGCACTCGTGCGCGACAAGCGCACGCTCGACGCCGGCACCGTCTATGCCGTGGGCCGGCTCGCGCTCTTCGTGCCGAATGGCTCGCCGATCAAGCTCGACGCAACGCTCGCCGATCTCGGCGCCGCGCTCGACGACGGGCGCCTGCGCAAGCTCGCGATCGCCAATCCCGAGCTTGCGCCGTACGGCCGGGCCGCGCAGCAGGCGCTCGAGCGCGCCGGCCTGTGGAAGCGCGCGGAGGCGCACCTGGTGCTGGGCGAGAACATCAGCCAGGCCGCGCAATTCGCGGCGAGCGGCGCCGCGCAGGCAGGGATCATCGCGTATTCGCTGACGCGCGAACCGGGCATCGCAGAGCGCGGCCGTTTCGTGCTGCTGCCGGCGTGCGATCATGCGCCACTCGCGCAGAAGATGGTGCTGCTGAAAGGCGCGAGCGCGACGGCGCGCGCATTCGCAGCCTTCGTGCAGTCGCCGAAGGCGCGCGCAATCTTCGCGCGCTACGGATTCGAGGCGCCGGGCGCCCGTTCCGCTGCCAATCACGGCGCGACCCCGGCGGGCTGAAGCGGCAACATCCGATCGGCCCGCGCTGCATGGGCCGGCCCTTCTGATTTCTGACTTCTCACTCCTGCGATGGATTGGCAAGCGCTCACTTTGTCGCTGAAGCTTGCCGGCTGCACCGTCGCCGTGCTGCTGCCGATCGGGCTTCTCGCCGGGCGCGCACTCGCGTGGCGCCGTTTCGCGGGCCGCCGCCTTGTCGAAGCGGCGCTCGCGCTGCCGCTCGTGCTGCCGCCGACCGTGCTCGGCTATTACCTGCTCTCCGCGTTCGGCACGCGCTCGGTGCTCGGTCGCGCGTTCGACGCGCTCCTCGGCCATCCGCTCGCGTTCAGCTTCGCGGGACTCCTCGTCGCGTCGGTGATCTTCAACCTGCCGTTTGCGATCCAGCCGATGCAGCGCGCCTTCGAGGCGATCCCGACCGACGTGCGTCCGGCCGCCGCGTGCTGCGGAATGAGCCCGTGGCGCATCTTCACCGACATCGAGTTGCCGCTCGCATGGCCCGGCGTGCTGTCGGCGCTCGTGCTCACGTTCGCGCACACGCTCGGCGAGTTCGGCGTCGTGCTGATGGTCGGCGGCAACATCCCGGGCGAGACGCGGACGATCGCCATCGCGATCTACGATCGCGTGCAGGCGTTCGATACGCGTGCCGCGGGCCTGATGGCCGCGGCGCTGCTTGCACTGTCTCTGGTCGCGATCGCGATCGCCTATTCGACCCGATGGCGCGCGGAGCCGGCGCATGGATGACGGCGGCCTCGCGGTTCGCGTCACCCAAACGCATCCGATTCCGCTCGACGCGACGTTCGAGTGCGCGGCGGGCGAGGTGCTGGCGCTGACCGGGCCTTCCGGAAGCGGCAAGTCGACGCTGTTGCGCTGCATTGCGGGTCTCGAGCGCAACGCAACCGGCTCGATCGCGTGCGGCGGCCGCACATGGCTCGACACGGCGCGCGGCGTCAATGCCACGCCGCAGGCGCGTTCCGTCGGCCTCGTGTTCCAGCACTACGCGCTGTTTCCGCACCTGACCGCCATGGGCAACGTCATGGCCGCGCTCGGATCGCGGCCGCGCGAAGCGCGGGCCGAGCGCGCGCGCGAACTGCTCGCGAAGGTGCATCTCGCCGGCCTCGAATTGCGGCGTCCCGCGCAACTGTCGGGTGGGCAGCAGCAGCGCGTCGCGATGGCACGGGCGCTCGCGCGCGATCCGCAGGCGCTTCTGCTCGACGAGCCGTTCGCCGCGGTGGATCGCGTCACGCGGCAGAAGCTCTATCGCGAACTCGCCGAGTTGCGACGCACGCTCGCGATGCCGATCGTGCTCGTCACGCATGACCTCGACGAAGCGGCGATGCTCGCCGACCGGATGTGCATCCTGCATCGTGGGCGAACGCTGCAGATCGGCACGCCCTACGACGTGATGACGCGGCCGGTCGATGCGAGCGTCGCCCGGCTCGTCGATCTGCGCAATGTATTCGACGCAACCATCCGCGAGCATCACGCCGGGCGCACGCTGATCGATTGGTGCGGCGTCGCGCTGGAAGTGGCAACGGCACAGGCGTTCCCGGTGGGCGCGCGCGTCGACTGGACGATTCCGGCAAGCGGCATCGTGCTGCACCGCCGTGACCGGCCGTCGCGTGGCGAGCACGAGAATCCGGTGTCCGGAATCGTTGCCGAATGCGTGACGCTCGGCGACGACACGACGATCGGGCTTCGCGTCGCTTCCGCGGCGAATGCACTGCTCACGCTGCGCGTGCCGACGCACGTCGCGCGACGCAACGCCATCGCGCCCGGCGTACCGGCCGGCGTGTCGCTTCTCGCCGACGAAATCCACCTGATGCCGCGCGCCCTATCGTCCAACTGATCCGGCGCACGAAATTTGCCTTGGCACAAGCTCGTGCAATGGTGGTCGAATGCGTTTCGTGCCGGATCGCCGAAACGGGTATCGCATGCCCGGTGCTCGACCCGGCCATCGACGAGGAGACGAACATGGCGACTTCAACATCGGCGGACGGCGTTTACCGGGTGATCGACGTCGTAGGCAGCAGCAGCACGTCGTGGGAAGAGGCGGCCGCGCATGCGGTCGAGACCGCCAGCAAGTCGCTTCGCGATCTGCGGATCGCCGAGGTGACGAAGCTCGACGTGAAGATCGAAGACGGCAAGGTGCTCGCCTATCGCACCCGGCTGCAGCTCTCGTTCAAGTACGAGGGATAGCGGACAGGCGCAGCGGCCGCATCCTTTCGGCGCCCGGAGGGCGCGGGAGGGAATGCGGTAGGATCAGCGAAACCTCGGGGCGCATCGGCATCGAATGCGTCCCCGGCATTCTTTGCCCGTTTCGCGTCGGTCCATGGATTTCGCCTTCGTCCTCGATCCGCTGCCGCTGCTCAAGGCGTACAAGGACACGAGCATCGCGATGATGCGCGCGCTCGACGCGCGCGGCCATCGCGTCTACGCGCTCGAGCAGCAGGCGATCTACTGGCGCGACGGCGCGACGCGTGCGCACGTGCGCCTGCTGGTGCTGACCGAGGACGACCACGACTGGTACAGCGCGGGGGACGCCGAGGACCGCGCGCTCAACACGTTCGCCGCGGTGCTGATGCGCAAGGACCCGCCGTTCGACATGGAATACGTCTACTCGACGTACCTGCTCGAGGCGGCCGAGCGGGAGGGCGCGCGCGTCTTCAATCGGCCGCGCGCGATCCGCGATTACAACGAGAAGATGGCGATCGCCGAGTTCCGCGACTTCGTCGCGCCGACGCTCGTCACGCGCGACGGCGCGCTCGTGCAGGCGTTCATCGACGAGCACCGCGACGTGATCGTCAAGCCGCTCGACGGCATGGGCGGCACGTCGATCTTTCGCGTGCGCGATTCGGATCCCAACCGCAATGTCATCGTCGAGACCGTCTCGCACCTCGGCGCGCGCACGGTGATGGCGCAGCGCTTCATTCCCGACATCGTGGACGGCGACAAGCGCATCCTGCTGATCGCCGGCGAGGTCGTGCCGTATTCGCTCGCGCGCATCCCCAAGCCCGGGGAAACGCGCGGCAACCTGGCGGCAGGAGGCCGCGGCGTCGCCCGGCCGTTGTCGCCGCGCGATCGCGAGATCGGCGAAGCGCTGGCCCGACCGCTGTGGCGAGCCGGACTGCTCGTCGTCGGCATCGACGTGATCGGCTCCTGGCTCACCGAAGTGAACGTGACCAGCCCGACGTGCTTCGTCGAAATCTCCGAGCAATCGGGTTTCGACGTCGGGGGACTGTTCGCGACGGCGCTCCTTCGCGCGGTACAAGGCCCATGAACGTCCTGCCACGCTCGCTGTCCCGCGGGGGACGGATCAGCCGCTCGGCGCGGCCCGGAGCCACTGGGATGAACCATCCCCCCACGCTCGCTTCGCTCGCTGCCCCCCAGGGGGCGGATCAGCCGCTCGGCGCGGCCCTTCGCAGCTGACATGATCGGCGTGCTGATCGTCGCGCACGGCGAACTCGGCGAGAGCTTCGTTGCCGCGGTGACGCACGTGCTCGGCGCGCGTCCCCCGCAGTTCGACGTGTTCGCCGTCGCCGCGAACGACGATCCGCTCACGCTGCTGCCGAAGGCGCGCGAAGCGGTCGCCAGGCTCGACACCGGGGAAGGCGTGGCCGTGCTCGCCGACCTCTACGGCGCGACGCCCTGCAATCTCGCGGTCAAGCTGGCGCGTCCCGGTCACGTCGAAGTGCTCGCCGGCGTCAACCTGCCGATGCTCGTGCGCGCGTTCACGTATCGCACGCGCGGCCTGGACGTGCTCGTCAGAAAGGCGGTCTCGGGCGGCTGCGAAGGCGTCCTTCACGTCTAGATGAAACGACCCCCACGCTCGCTGTACCCGCTGTCCTCCGACGGGGCGCATCAGTGGCTTGGGGCGGCCCCGCGCCACTGAAGCCGATGCTCCAGCGCGAAATCGAGATCGTCAACAAGCTGGGCCTGCATGCGCGCGCGTCGGCGAAGCTCACGCAGCTCGCGGCGAAGTTCGACAGCGACGTGCAGGTCGTGCGGAACGGGCGCAAGGTCAACGCGAAAAGCATCATGGGCGTGATGATGCTTGCCGCGGGCAAGGGCTCGAAGATTACGGTGGAGATCGCGGGACCCGACGAGGCGGAAGCGATGGAAGCGATCTGCGCGCTCGTCGCCGATTGCTTCGGCGAGGGGCAATGACGTCAGAATGGTGAGCTTCGCGCTCCACGGCATCGGCGTCTCCGGCGGCATCGCGATCGGCCGTGCGCAGCTCGTCTCGCACGCGACGCGCGAGGTCGCGCACTACACGATTCCGCGCGAGCAGGTCGCGCCCGAGATCGCGCGCCTGGAAAGCGCCGTGCGCGACGTGCAGCGCGAGCTCGAAGGCTTGCATTCGGCGCTGACGAGCGGCGACGTGCCGGGCGAGTTCGGCGCGTTCCTCGACGTGCACTGGATGATCCTGAACGACCCGACGCTGTCGGAGGCGCCCAAGCGGATCATCGCCGAGCAGCAGTGCAATGCCGAATGGGCGCTCGCGCGGCAAATGGGAGTGCTCGTCGACCAGTTCGACCAGATCGAGGACGCCTACCTGCGCGAGCGCAAAGCCGACGTCGTGCAGGTCGGCGAACGCGTGCTGAAGCGGCTGATGGGCCGCCCCGGCATGCTGCCCGCGCCGTCCGCGGAGGAGCAGACGATCGTCGTCGCGCACGACCTGTCGCCCGCGGACGTCATCCAGTTCAAGCATCATCATTTCGCCGCGTTCCTGACCGATCTCGGCGGCGTCACGTCGCACACGGCGATCGTTGCGCGAAGCCTCAACGTGCCGGCGGTCGTCGCGACGCACAACGCGCGGCAACTGATTCGCGACGGCGAGATGCTGATCGTCGACGGCTCGCATCATGTCGTGATCGTCAATCCCGATCGCGCCGTGCTCGCCGAGTATCGGCTGCGACAAAACGAGTTCGAGCTCGCGCGGCAGAAGTTGAGGCGGCTGCGCAGCAAGCGCGCGGAGACGCTCGACGGCGAGCATATCGAGCTGCAGGCGAACATCGAACTGCCCGAGGACATCGAGCCCGCGCTTGCGAACGGCGCGAGCGGGATCGGCCTCTTCCGCTCGGAATTCCTGTTCCTGAACCGCCAGGGATTGCCGGCGGAGGACGAGCAGTTCGAGGCGTACCGCAAGGTGGCCGAGGGCATGCAGGGCAGACCGGTGACGATTCGCACGTTCGATCTCGGCGCCGACAAGCAGCCCGAGGAATTCGACGGCCTCGCGCGCGTGGCGCCCAATCCGGCGCTCGGCCTTCGCGCCGTGCGCTTCTGCCTCGCGGAGCCGCGGCTCTTCCTCACGCAGCTCCGCGCGATCCTGCGCGCGACGCACTACGGCAACGTGCGCATCCTGATTCCGATGCTGGCGACGGTCTCGGAAATCGACCAGACGCTCGCGCTGATCGCGCGCGCGAAGGAGTCGCTGCGCGAGCAGAACATTCCGTTCAAGGCGGACGTCGCGGTCGGTGGAATGATCGAGATTCCCGCCGCGGTGCTCGCGATCGGCGCGTTTCTGCGCAAACTCGATTTCCTGTCGATCGGCACGAACGACCTGATCCAGTACACGCTCGCCGTCGACCGTGCCGATGAGGCGGTGTCGCATCTCTACGATCCGCTGCACCCGGCGGTGCTGCGCCTGATCGGCCTTGCGATCGGCAGCGCGACGAGGGCCGGTGTCCCGATCGCGGTCTGCGGCGAGATGGCGGGCGAGATCCAGTTGACGCGCCTGTTCCTCGGCCTCGGCTTGCGCGAATTCTCGATGCACCCGTCGCAGCTCCTCGGCGTCAAGAAGCGCGTGCTGCAGACGAACGTCAAGGCGTCGATGCCGCTCGTCGAGCGCATTCGCCGCGCCGACGATCCCGAGCGGCTCGCGCTGCTGCTCGGGAAGCTCAATGCATAAGTAGCGTCAGAGACGACTTTCCTGCAGGAACGTCGTCTCTGACCCTACCAAGGCCGTCGCTGACCGTGCGGGAATACACCGGCGCGGGCGCTTGTTTGCCGCGAAGCAAGCCACGCCGTCCCGCGATGCGTCTCCTTCCTGCACTCGTTCTCGTCGGTCTCCTGTACGCGATGTCGGCGCGGGCCGCGGCGCCCGGTGCCGCCGCACCGCCCTTCGCATTGGCGACGGCCGGCGGCGAAACCGTGTCGCTCGCGCCGCTGCACGGCCGCGTCGTCTACGTCGATTTCTGGGCGTCCTGGTGCGCGCCGTGCCGCCGTTCGTTTCCGTGGATGAACGACTTGCAGGCGCGCTACGGGAAGGATGGCCTCGCGATCGTCGGCATCAACGTCGACAAGCGACGCGAAGACGCCGCGCGATTCCTGCGCGACACGCCGGCGTCGTTCACGATCGTCTTCGACGCGACGGGCGTGACACCCGCGGCGTACGACGTGAAGGGCATGCCGAGCTCGTATCTGATCGATCGCAACGGCAACGTCGTCGCCGTCGAGGAAGGCTTTCACGACGAGCGCCGCCCCGAGATCGAAGCGCGGATCCGTGCGCTGCTGGCGCAGCATTGAAGCGGTGACGACGGCGTTCGCCGTCGTCGCGCTCGCCGGCTGCACGCTGCAGCCGCCGAAGCCGTGGGAAAAAGGCGATCTCGCGCGCGCGTCGATGCGCTTCGACGCCGATCCGCTCGAGGCGAAGCTCACGCAGCACATCTACCAGAGCAAGGAAGGCGCCGGCGGCGGCGGCACCGTCGGCGGCGGTGGATGTGGCTGCAACTAGCGGCGGGGCCGCACCGTCGAGCGACCGCTCGGCGGCACTGATCGCTGCGGCGCTCGCGCTGCCGGGCATCCTGCCCGCAGCGGCGCTCGCGCAGAGCGCACCCGACGAAGGGGTGGTCGCGCTCCGCTATTACGACTATCGCGACTGGCAACCCGGCGTCGATCGCATGTCGGTCAGGAGCCCGTCGCTCTATGCATTCGTGCCGCTGTCCGATTCGCTGACCGTCGAAGGCTCGCTCGTCTACGACAGCGTCTCCGGCGCGTCGCCGCTCTACCACGACGCGGTCTCCGGCGCATCGGGCCGCGGCATCGGCGATTACCGCAGCGCCGCCGACGCGAAGGTGACGAAGTACTTCGGCGATTCGTCGCTGGCGGTCGGTGCCGCCTATTCGCACGAGCAGGACTACATCTCGCGCGCCGCATCGGTCGAGTGGCGAACGTGGAGCGACGATCGCAACCGCACGTATGCGATCGGCTTCGGCGCCGCCAAGGATCGCATCAACGCGCTCGAAGGCGTGAATGCGCCCGTCCTCGATCGGCCGCGCGAAACGTACGACTACCTGCTCGGCATCACGCAGGTGCTCGATG
Organism: Casimicrobiaceae bacterium; assembly: GCA_035605875.1. GTDB lineage: Bacteria > Pseudomonadota > Gammaproteobacteria > Burkholderiales > Casimicrobiaceae > VBCG01. The sequence goes on along the minus strand of DATNGN010000087.1, from coordinate 11,663 downwards.
CCCGGTCGGTCGTCGAATCGAGCATCACGTGGTCCGACGGCCGTGGCTATTTCTCCGACCCGTACAAGCTGCACGACGCGCGGCCTGATCACCGGCGCATCCTCGCGTGGCTCACGCATTACAACCGATACTTCGCGGCACCGGACGCCACGCTTCAACTCGGCTACCGCTATCTCGACGACTCGTTCGGCGATCGCTCGCACATGCTCGAAGCGTCGTGGGTGCAGACGTTGACGTACGGACTGACGCTGACGCCGACGATCCGCTATCTGACGCAATCGGCGGCCTACTTCTATCGCGATCCGCCGTTTCCGCAGGGTTTCGTGCCGGGCCAGCTGTACACCGCCGACGAGCGGCTGTCGGCGTTCGGCGCGATCACGCTCGGCGTGCGTCTGGCGAAGGAACTGCCGCATCGACTGACGATCGACGTCGCCTTCAACGCCTATCGCCAGCGCGGTGATTGGCGGCTGGGTGGTCACGGCAGCCCGGGTCTCGCCGAATTTTCGGCACGATGGATCGAGTTCGGACTCGCGAAGCGCTTCTGACGGAGCGCGACCCGGACGCGGCGCCGTTTCGCTTCCGCTTCTCGGCGATGGCGTCGGTGCACGAGATTCATCTGTGGGGAACCGATCGCGCTCACGCCGAGCGCGCGGCGCGCGCGGCGATCGCCGACGTGAAGCGGATCGAGACCAAGTACTCGCGTTACCGCGACGACAGCGTCACGTCGGCGATCAATCGCGCGGCCGGTCGCGAAGCCGTCGCGATCGACGCCGAAACCGCGTCGCTTCTGCGCTATGCCGATCGCTGCCACGCCTTGTCGAATGGCCGCTTCGACATCACGTCGGGCGTTCTGCGCCGCATCTGGGATTTCCGGCGCCGGCCACCGCGCATTCCTACACAGGACGAGATCGACGCGTTGCGGCCGCTCGTCGACTGGGCGCGCGTCGAATGGAGCGCGGTCGGCGTGCGTCTGCCCGATGCCGGCATGGAGCTCGACTTCGGCGGGCTCGGCAAGGAGTACGCAGCCGATCGTGCGGCAACGATCTGCCGCGAGCACGGCATCGCGCATGCGCTCGTGAACCTCGGCGGCGACGTGCGCGCGATCGGTTCGCGCGCGGACGGCTCGCCATGGCGCATCGGCATCCGCCACCCGCGCAACGCGGACGCCACGATCGCGACGATGACGCTCGACGATGAAGCCGTGGCGACGAGCGGCGACTACGAACGCTACTTCGAGCTCCACGGGAAGCGCTACTGCCATCTGCTCGATCCCGGAACCGGAATGCCCGTCGATCGTTGGCAGTCGGCGAGCGTCGTCGCGCCGCTTGCGATCCTCGCCGGCAGTTACGCAACGATCGCGATGCTCGAGCGCGAGCGGGCACCGGCATTCCTGCGCGCGCAGAACGTGCGCTTTCTGCTCGTCGACAAAGGAGGTGCTCTGGTCGCGAGCCACTGAAGCGGGACTCGACGCGCATTGCGTTACGATGCGCCTCCATGCCATCGTTCTCCGCCACGACCGCCAGCACCGAGACGCCTGCCGCCAACGACCGCTCGGTCGGTTCCGTCCTCTCGCAGACCGCGCACTTCGACACGCCGCTGCCGCTCGCCTGCGGCCGCACGCTTCCGCAATACGACCTCGCGTACGAAACGTACGGGACGCTCGACACGCAGCGCTCGAACGCCGTGCTGATCTGCCATGCGCTGAACGCGTCGCATCACGTCGCGGGCTTCTATGCCGACGATCCCGACAACCTCGGTTGGTGGGACAACATGGTCGGCCCCGGCAAGCCGCTCGATACGAATCGCTTCTTCGTCGTCGGCGTGAACAATCTCGGCAGCTGCTTCGGCAGCACCGGGCCGATATCGACGAATCCGGCGACCGGCAAGCCGTGGGGGAGCGATTTTCCGATCGTCACCGTCGAGGACTGGGTCGACGCGCAGGCACAGCTCGCGGATCGGCTCGGCATCGCGCAATGGGCGGCGGTGATGGGCGGAAGCCTCGGCGGTATGCAGGCGCTCGACTGGGCGATTCGCTATCCGTCGCGAATCCGCAATGCGCTCGTGATCGCCGCGGCGCCGAATCTGTCGGCCGAGAACATCGCGTTCAACGAGATCGCGCGGCAGTCGATCATGTCCGATCCGGATTACCACGACGGCAACTTCGGCGCGTACGGCGTGAAGCCGCGCCGCGGCCTGCGCGTGGCCCGCATGATCGGCCACATCACGTACCTGTCCGACGAGCAGATGGAGGCGAAGTTCGGAAGGCAGCTGCGCGAAGGGCTCAAGTTCTCGTTCGCGCCGGAATTCCAGATCGAGTCGTACCTGCGCTACCAGGGCGAGAAGTTCGCCGAGTATTACGACGCGAACACGTACCTGCGCGTGACGAAGGCGCTCGACTACTTCGACCCGGCGACGCGCGAAGGCGGCGATCTCGCACGGGCGCTCGCGCCGGCGACGTGCCGCCTGCTCGTCGTCTCGTTCACGACCGACTGGCGCTTTCCGGCATCGCGCTCGCGCGAGATCGTGAAGGCCCTCGTGCGCGAGCGGCGCGACGTGACGTACGCGGAAATCGCGGCGCCACACGGCCACGATGCGTTCCTGCTCGACAATCCGCAGTATCACGCGGTCGTTCGCGCATGGTTCGCGCGGATGGCGACCGAAAGCGGGGTCGGAGACTTTCCAGAAAGTGGGGCCAGAGACGACTTTCCCCGAAAGCCTCCGGCATGAATGACGCGTCGCGAGGAAAGTCGTCTCCGACCCCACTTTCGGTTCCGCGTGCCGACTACGAGGCGATCGGCAACTGGGTCGACGACGGCGCCCACGTGCTCGATCTGGGCTGCGGCGACGGTGCGCTGCTCGCGTTCCTCTCCGCGCATCGTCACGCGAGCGGCTACGGCATCGAGATCGACGACGCCGGCGTGCTCGCGTGCGTGCGCAACGGCATCAACGTGATTCAGAGCGACCTCGAGCGCGGGCTCGCCGGCTTCGACGACGCGGCGTTCGACGTCGTCATCCTGTCGCAGACGCTGCAGGCGATGCGCCGCATCGAGGCGATCGTCGGCGAGATGCTGCGTGTCGGGCGCGAAGCGATCGTGACGTTTCCGAACTTCGGCCACTGGTCGCATCGGTTGCAGGTCCTGCGCGGCCGCATGCCGGTGTCGTCGTCGCTGCCGTATCAGTGGTACGACACGCCGAACATTCACCTGTGCACGGTCGCCGACTTCGACGCGTTCCTCGCCGGACGCGGCCTGCGCGTGCTTGACCGCGTGATCCTCGCGAAGCGGCGCGCGGTCACGTTCGCGCCCAACCTGACGGGCGAGCTCGCGATCTACCGGTTTCGCAAATGACGAGAGAAACCTGGCGCGAGGCGCTCTTCAACCGGCGGATGCTGATCTGCGTCTTCACCGGTTTCTCGTCGGGGCTGCCGCTGTACCTGCTGATCAACCTGCTGCCTGCGTGGCTTCGCAGCGAAGGCGTCGACCTCAAGACGATCGGCTTCTTCGCGCTGATCCAGCTGCCCTACACCTGGAAGTTCCTGTGGTCGCCGCTCCTCGATCGCTATGCGCTGCCCGCATTTGGCCGGCGCCGCGGCTGGATGCTCGCGACGCAGGCGGTGCTGCTCGCGTCGATTCCGCTGTTCGGCGTGCTGCACCCGAAGGTCGACATCGTCGCGATCGTCGCGCTGTCGACGCTCGTCGCGTTCTTCTCGGCGAGCCAGGACATCGTGCTCGACGCGTTCCGCCGCGAGATCCTCCCGGATGCGGAGCTCGGGCTCGGCACGTCGATCCACGTGAACGCCTACCGCATCTCGAGCCTGGTTCCCGGGGCGCTCGCGCTGATCCTCGCGGATCGCGCGCCGTGGTCGGCCGTGTACGTGGTGACGGCGCTCTTCATGCTGCCCGGCATCGCGATGACGCTCGTCGTCCGCGAGCCGCGGCTTTCGCGCGGACAGCCGCGGACGCTGCGCGAGGCGGTGGTCGAGCCGTTCCACGAATTCATCGCGCGTAACGGCTGGCGCGAAGCATTGACCGTGCTCCTCTTCATCTTCCTCTACAAGCTCGGCGACAGCATGGCAACGGCGCTCGCGACGCCGTTCTACCTCGACATGGGGTTCACGAAGACCGAGATCGGCGTCATCGCCAAGAACGCCGGCCTGTGGGCGAGCGTGATCGGCGGCCTGCTCGGGGGCTTGTGGATGGTCCGCATCGGGATCAACCGCGCGCTGTGGCTGTTCGGCATCGTCCAGGTGGTGTCGATTCTCGGTTACGCGTGGCTCGCGTACGTCGACCGGCCCGATCGGCTGCTGCTCGCCGTCGTCATCGCCGTCGAGGCGCTGGGCGTCGGTCTCGGCACCGCCGCGTTCACCGCATTCATCGCCCGCACGACCGATCCGCGCTACACGGCGACGCAATACGCGCTGTTCACGAGCCTCGCCGCCGTCCCGCGCACGGTGATCAACGCGTCGACCGGCTGGATGGTCGAGCACATCGGCTGGCTCGACTTCTATCTGCTGTGCACGCTGCTCGCCCTGCCCGGCATGGCATTGCTTTTGCGTGTCGCGCCCTGGCGCGACGAGACCCGCGCGGTCGCCTCGCCGGCCAGCGGACGCGCATGAGCGAAAGGTGATGAACCGGCAGAAATTCAGCGCGATCGCGCATCGCGATCACGACTACTGCAATCCGATCTCCGCCGCGAAGATCGAGCGGATGCTCGACCTGCTGCCGCTCGAGGAGTCGTCGCGCGTCCTCGACCTGGGCTGCGGCCGTGCGGAGCTCGCGCTGCGCATCATCGAGCGCTTCGGCGCGCGCGTGATGGCGATCGACAACTCGTCGCTGATGCTCGACGCGGCGCGCGAGCGCGCCGAATGGACGGGCGCCCTCGGCCGGCTGCATCTCGACAACGTCGACATCGCCGAATTCCAGGCCGATCCCGAGACGTTCCACCTGACCGTCATGCTCGGCGCCGGCGGCATCCCGGGCGGCATGAGCGGCATCTGCCGACACCTGAAGTCGTGGACGAAGTCGGGCGGCTACGTGATGATCGGCGACGGGTACTGGGAGCGGCGCGCGCATCCGCAATACCTGTCGCTGCTGGGCGCGGACAGCGAGCAGTACCTGAATCACGCGGGCAACGTGCAGGCGGGCGTCGACGCGGGCCTGATCCCGATGCACGCGGCGACCGCGTCCGAAGACGAGTGGGACGAGTACGAATGGAAGTACTGCCGCTCGATCGAGCGCTACGCGCGCGAGCATCCCGAGGATCCCGACGTGCCGGAAATGCTCGAGCGGATCCGCCGCTGGCGCGACGCCTACCTGCGCTGGGGCCGCGGCACGCTGGGCTTCGCCGTCTACCTGTTCTATCGGCCGGGGCCGTACGTCGGCTAAAGGGTCAGAGACGAGTTTCGCGCAGCGAAAAGTCGTCTGACCCTAGATTGCATCCAACGCCCCGGCGACCTCCAGCCACTCCGCTTCGAGCCGCGCGAGCGTCCACGTGAGCTCGCCCTGCCGTTCGATCGACGCGACGAGCCGCTCCTTCACGTCGTCGGAATACGCTTCCGGCGACGCGAGCCAGACGTCGAGCGCCTGCTTCTCGGCACCGAGCCGCTCGAGGTCAGCTTCGAGCACGGCCTGACGCGCGAGCAGCGGCTTGCGCGCGTCGGCGCGTCGCTGCCGCGCCTGCGCCTCGTCGCGCTTTTGGGCACGACGGTCGGCGGCCGGCTTTGGCGTCGGCGCGTCCTCCCGGCGCGCAGCGCGCCGCGCGCGATCGAGCACCCACGACCGATAGTCGTCGAGGTCGCCGTCGAACGGTGTGACGCTGCCGTCGGCGACCAGCCACAACTCGTCGACCGTTGCGCGCAGCAGGTGCCGGTCGTGCGCGACGACGATCAGCGCACCTTCGTAATCCTGCAGTGCCTCGGTCAGCGCTTCGCGCATCTCGATGTCGAGGTGATTGGTCGGCTCGTCGAGCAACAGCAGGTTCGGCCGCTCGCGGACGATCAGCGCCAGCGTCAGGCGCGCCTTCTCGCCCCCGGAAAGTCGCGCGACCGGCGTCGTGGCCATGTCGCCGCGGAAATCGAAGCCGCCGAGATAGTCGCGCAATTCCTGCTCGCGCGTCGCGGGCTCCAGCCTGGCGATGTGCCAAAGTGGTGTCTCGTCGACGCGCAACTGCTCGACCTGATGCTGCGCGAAGTAGCCGAGCCGTAACTGCTGGGCGACCGTCCGTTCACCCGAGAGCGGCACGAGCGTGCCGGCGATTGCCTTGAAAAGCGTCGACTTGCCGGCGCCGTTGGCGCCGATCAGACCGATGCGCGCGCCCGCAAGCACGCTCCAGTCGACGCCGACGAGGACCGGTTGCCCGGCGGAGTAGCCAAGCGTGACATCGGCAAGCCGTACGAGCTGTCGTGCGTGCGTGTCGATGGCGGGAAAGACGAACGAGAACGGGCTGTCGACGTGCGCGGGCGCGATGACTTCCATCCGCTCGAGCGCCTTGATCCGGCTTTGCGCCTGCCGCGCCTTCGTCGCTTTCGCACGAAAGCGATCGATGTACGAGCGCAGATGCGTAATCTGCCGCTGCTGCTTGGCGTATGCCGCCTGCGTCAGCGCCAGCTTCGCTGCGCGCTCGCGCTCGAACTGCGTGTAGTTGCCGCCGTAGGCGACGAGCTTCTCGGCATCGACGTGAACGATCGTATCGACGACCGCATCGAGAAAATCGCGATCGTGCGTGACGAGCAAAAGCGTGCCGGGAAAGCGCCGCAGCCAGTCCTCGAGCCACAGGACCGCGTCGAGGTCGAGATGGTTCGTCGGCTCGTCGAGCAGCAGCAGATCCGAACGGCACATCAGCGCCTGCGCGAGGTTGATGCGCATCCGCCATCCACCCGAGAAATGCGCGACCGGCTGCGACTGCCGCTCTTCGTCGATGCCAAGACCGGCGAGAAGCGTCGCCGCGCGGGCGCGCGCACCGTAGCCGCCGATCGCTTCGAACCGGTGATGCAGCTCGGCGAGTTCACCAGTGTCGTAGACGGCGGGATTCGCAAGCGCCCGCTCGATGGCGCGCAGCTCCACGTCGCCGTCCTGCACGTACTCGATCGCCGGTCTCTGCGTCGGCGCGGTTTCCTGCGCCACGTGCGCGACGGTCCACGCGGCCGGCACGTCGATCTCGCCGGCGTCGGGAAGCAGCTCGCCGCGAATGGCCGCGAAGAGGCTCGACTTGCCCGAGCCGTTCGCGCCGACGATCCCGACCTTGTGCCGATCGTGAAGCGTCAGCTCGGCATCGTTCAACAATCGGCGCGCGCCGCGCGCGAGCGTCAGGTGCGAAATGCGCAACACGGCATCGACTCCCGGCGCTCAGCGCAAGTCGAAGTCGTAGTCGATGACGAGCGGCGCGTGATCGGAGAAGCGGCGATTCCTGTAAATCGACGCGGCACGCGCGGTCGCCGCGATCTTCGGCGTCGCGATCTGGTAGTCGATGCGCCAGCCGACGTTCTTCTTCCATGCCTCGCCGCGGTTCGACCACCACGTGTATTGATCGGGGCGCGGGTCGACCTTCCGAAAGACATCGACGAAGCCCAGCTCGAGCACGCGCGAAAGCCACGCGCGCTCCTCCGGCAGGAACCCCGAGTTCTTCTGGTTGCTGCGCCAGTTGCGAAGGTCGATCGGTTGATGCGCGATGTTCCAGTCGCCGCACAGCACGACCTCGCGGCCGTTTCGCACGAGCGCTTCGAGGTGCGGCAGGAATGCGTCGAGAAAGCGGAACTTCGACGCCTGCCGATGCGGACCGCTCGATCCCGACGGCAAGTAAACGCTCACCACCGAAACGTCGGCGAAGTCGGCCTGCAGGTAGCGGCCTTCGGCGTCGAATTCGGTGTGGCCGAAGCCCGTGCCGATCCGTGGCGGATGCTTGGCGTACAGCGCGACGCCGCTATAGCCCTTCTTGGTGGCCGGATGGAACGCCGCGTGGGATTTGCGGGGCGCGGCAAGCGCACGCGGCACGTCGCCGGTGTCGCACTTGATCTCCTGCAGGCAGACGACATCCCACGGCTCGACGCGCGCGAGCCATCGCGCGAAGCCTTTGCGCTCGGCGGCGCGAAGGCCGTTGACGTTGAGCGTGACGATGCGCATGACGTTCGCGAAAAACCGCGGAGTTTAACCGAGCGAACGGGCGGGCCGCCGCTATACTCGCCGCAATCGCTCAGCCTGTTCACGACAAGATGACGGACTTTCGCCAGCAGTTCCTGCAATTTGCATTGGCACATGACGTGCTTCGATTCGGCGAGTTCATCACGAAGGCGGGACGCAGAAGTCCTTACTTTTTCAACGCAGGACTGTTCTCCGATGGCGCGAGCCTCGGCCGGCTCGGCGAGTTCTACGCGCAGGCGCTGCTCGACTCCGGCGTGCAGTGCGATCAGATCTTCGGGCCGGCGTACAAGGGCATTCCGCTTGCGACGTCGACGTCGATCGCGCTGGCCGCGAGAGGTCACAATCTGCCCTATGTCTTCAATCGCAAGGAAGCGAAGGATCACGGAGAAGGCGGCAGCCTCGTCGGGGCGCCGATCGGCGGACGCGTGATGATCGTCGACGACGTCATCACCGCGGGAACCTCGGTGCGCGAATCGGTGGCGTTGATTCGCGCCAATGGCGCGGAGCCTGCGGGCGTGCTGATTGCGCTCGATCGAATGGAGCGCGGCCAGGGCGAAACGTCGGCCGTGCAGGAAGTGCGCGACAGCTACGGCATTCCGGTCGTCGCCATCGCGACGCTCGACGACGTGATGGCGTTCATCGGCGCACGTCCGGAGCTTGCAGCCCATGCGCAGGCGGTGACGGAGTACCGCGCGCGTTACGGCGTGAACTGAGAGGTCGAGGAAGCGAAAGGATGGCGATGAAGAAACAAGCGTACGCAGTCGATGCCCGGATTGCAGCACGGACGTGCCGCATCGGAGCGCTGCTGGCCTGCGCGCTCTTCATCGCGGTCGCCGGCCGGGCGCATGCGGCACTGTACAAATGGACCGATGCCCGCGGCGTCGTGCATTACAGCGACCAGCTGCCGGTCGACGCGGTCAATCGCGCGAGTTCGCAGTTGAACCGGCAAGGCATGACCGTGCACAAGACGGAGCAGGCGCGGGTCGTTCAGCACGTCGCGAAGACCGAGGGCGAGGAGCAGAAGCTGCGCGAAGCCGAGCGCGAGCGCGTCGTCGCCGCGCGGCGCGATCGCGCGCTGATCGAGTCCTATACGAACGAGGCTGAGATCGAGCTCGCGAAATCGCGGGCGGTCGCGACGATCGAAGGTCAGGTGCAATCGGCACGCGCCCTCGTCGTCCAGATCACGAAGCGCCGCCAGGAGCTCGAGGACAAGAAGCCGTCGTATGCGCCGCGGCCGGTGCCGGGATCGCTGATTCGCGAGATCGAGACGATCGACGCCGAGCTCGTGCGTCAGAACGAATACATCGAAAGCAGGCAAAAGGAGGCGCAGAACGTGGCCGCGCGCTACGAAGCCGACAAGGAGCGCTTCCGCGAACTGCGCGCCGGCATGAGCGGCGCGATCGTCACCAACGACGGCGGCCGCAGCGCCGCGAGCCAGCCCGTCGGCATCGAGCTCACCAGCGCCCGCTGAACGATAAGCAGGGTGGCGACGACTTTCGGTGCGGAAAGTCGTCTCCGACGCTGTTGGCGCGTCGCTGCGATAATCGGGGTTCGGAGAACCCCCGGTTTCGCTTCCCATGGCTCAATACGTTTACACGATGAATCGTGTGGGCAAGGTCGTTCCGCCCAAACGCGTCATCCTCAAGGACATTTCGCTTTCGTTCTTTCCCGGGGCAAAGATCGGCGTGCTCGGTCTCAATGGCGCCGGCAAGTCGAGCCTGCTTCGCATCATGGCCGGCGAGGACAACGAGTACGAAGGCGAGGCCGTGCCGATGCCCGATCTGCGAATCGGCTTCCTGCCGCAGGAACCGAAGCTCGATCCGGACGCGACGGTGCGAAGCCTCGTCGAGGAAGGCATGGGCGAGGTGCTGCAGGCGAAGGCGCGCCTCGACGAGGTCTATGCGGCATACGCCGAGCCCGACGCCGATTTCGACGCGCTCGCGGCCGAGCAGGCGCGGCTCGAGGCGATCATCGCCGCGTCCGGTGCCGATGCCGGCGTGCAGATGGAGATCGCCGCCGACGCGTTGCGCCTGCCGCCGTGGGACGCGAAGATCGGCAACCTGTCGGGCGGCGAGAAGCGCCGCGTCGCGTTGTGCCGCCTGCTTTTGTCGAAGCCGGACATGCTGCTGCTCGACGAGCCAACGAACCACCTCGATGCCGAAAGCGTCGAGTGGCTCGAGCAATACCTCGCCAAATTTCCCGGGACCGTGATCGCGGTGACCCACGACCGCTACTTTCTCGACAACGCCGCCGAGTGGATCCTGGAGCTCGACCGCGGCTACGGCATCCCGTGGAAGGGCAACTACACGTCGTGGCTCACGCAGAAGGAGGAGCGCCTCGGGCGCGAGGCGAAGCAGGAGGCCGCGCGGATCAAGGCGATGCAGCGGGAGCTCGAGTGGGTGCGGACGAACCCGAAGGGACGCCAGGCGAAGAACAAGGCGCGGATCGCGCGCTTCGAGGAGCTCTCGTCGTACGAGCACCAGAAGCGCAACGAGACGCAGGAGATCTTCATCCCGGTCGCCGAGCGCCTCGGCAACGAGGTGATCGAATTGCGCAACGTGAGCAAGGGTTTCGGCGAGCGGCTCCTGATCGACGACCTGTCGTTCAAGGTTCCGCCCGGCGCGATCGTCGGCGTCATCGGCCCGAACGGCGCCGGCAAGACGACGCTCTTTCGCATGATCACGGGGCGCGAGAAGCCCGATTCGGGCGAGGTGATCATCGGCCATACGGCGCAACTCGCGGTCGTCGACCAGACGCGCGAATCGCTGCCGAACGACAAGACGGCCTGGGAGGCGATCTCGGGCGGGCTCGACATCATCAACGTGGGCCGATTCGAGATGCCGTCGCGCGCGTATCTCGGCCGCTTCAACTTCAAGGGCGGCGACCAGCAGAAGAACGTCGGCCAGCTCTCGGGCGGCGAGCGCGGGCGCCTGCATCTGGCGGCGACGCTGCTCAAGGGCGGCAACGTGCTGCTGCTCGACGAGCCGTCGAACGACCTCGACGTCGAGACGCTCCGCGCGCTTGAGGACGCCCTGACGGAGTTCGCCGGCAGCGCGCTGATCATCTCCCACGACCGCTGGTTCCTCGACCGGATCGCGACGCACATCCTCGCCGCGGAGGACGACTCGAAGTGGGTGTTCTTCGAGGGCAACTACCAGGAATACGAGGCCGACAAGCGGAAGCGGCTCGGCGAGGAAGGCGCGCGGCCGCACCGGCCGCGGTACAAGCCGCTGATGCACTGACGCGATGCGTGGGGGGCAGCCGGGAAGGCGCCTTCCGTGCTCCATTGCCCGAGTCGCGCTTCACGCGCCTCGCCCACTGCCTCCACGCATCGGCGAAGGTCCGTGGCACACTCCTGGGCGGTCCGGCCGTTGCGCCGTGCCGCCGGGCAACGAGGGAACCCCGGCGCGGTCCGGAGGTCGGTGGAGAGCGGACAACAAGAATCAAGGAGGCCGGCATGATCAAGTGGGCCATCATCTTTTTCATCATCTCCGTCGTCGCCGGCTTCTTCGGCTTCACCGGCGTGGC
>DATNGN010000086.1:0-13176 GCA_035605875.1 Casimicrobiaceae bacterium | reverse complement strand
GCGCTCATCGAGGCGGCCCGGACGTTGCTCCAGGACGGCGGCATGCCGAGCGTCGCCGAGGCGGCCGAGGCGGCGCGGGTGTCGCGCGCAACCGCCTACCGCTATTTTCCGACGCACGAGGCGTTGCTGGTCGAGATCACGAAGGTCGGTCCTGCCGTCGAGCCCGTCGAGCGTGCGCTCGCCGGCTTGGCGTCGCCGGATCCCGAGCGGCGCCTCTCCGATCTCCTCGACGCATTCAACCCGATCGTCTTCGGCGAGGAGACGTTGATGCGCACCGCCCTTCGCGGCTACCTGGACACGTGGCTTGCTACCCGGGCACGCGGCGAGCCGGCTCCGCCGCTGCGCGAAGGCCGGCGATTGCGCTGGCTCGACATGGCGCTCGCACCCGTCCGGCGCGAGCTGACCGACCGGCAGTACCGGCACCTGCGCGCGGCGCTGGCGCTGACGCTCGGGAGCGAAGCGCTCGTCGTCATGCGCGACGTCTGCCGCATCGACGACGACACCGAAGCGGCGAACGTGCTCAAGTGGACCGCACTCGCACTGCTGCGTGCGGGACTCGGCCATGCGCGCACGGCGAAAGGGCGTCGCGCAAAAGTGTAGCGCGCCTATTCCGCGCGCTCGTCCCGTCGCGCGCGAAAGCCGCGCACGATCGCGTCGAGCACCCGCGCGGTGCGAAGCGCCGTCTCCCCGCTGCTCGGACAGCGGCCCTCGCCGTTCATCTCGTCGACGATCGACTGGATCAGCGGCTGCTGGACGTGCGGGGGATCGGCGATCGGCATTTCCGTCGTGCCGGTGGGCTTGATGACGCGAATCGGCACCGGGCGCGTAACCGAAAAGCGGATCGTGCCGCGCGATCCGATTACCTCGACGTATTCCTCGGCGACGCCGCTCGCGTAGCACCAGGTGCCGCTGCCGTAGACGCCCGACGCGAACCGGAAGCCGGCCACGACGACATCCTCCATCGTGTACGCGCGCGCCTGGTTGTCGGCGAACGCCTGCACGTCGGCGATCGGTCCGAGCAGGAAATCGAGGATGTCGAGCGTGTGGCCGACGCCTTCGAAGAACAGGCCGCCGCCCCGCGCACCGTCGTCACGCCAGGCGAGCGCATGGCTCTCGAGCGCTTCGGGTGCCGGCGCCGCTTGCAGCTGGCGGAGCGATACCATCCGCACGTCGCCGATCGCGCCGTCGGCGATCATCTCGCGCACGGCGACGAACCGCGGCAGTGCGCGGCGATAGTACGCGACCCAGAGCGGCACGCCGCGTGCCTTGCAGGCATCGACCATTTCGACCGCTTGCGCAAGCTCGAGCGCCATCGGCTTCTCGACGTACACGGCCTTGCCCGCGGCGGCGCAGCGCAGCGTGTAGTCGTGGTGCGAGTCGGTCATCGTCGCGATGTAGACCGCGTCGATGTCGTCGGCGTCGATGATCGCGTCGGCATCGTCGTGGAAACGCGGCACGCCGTGCCGGCGCGCGAAATCGGCCGCCCGTGCGCGATCGCGCCGCATCACCGCAGCCAGCGTCGAGTCGCGCGCCTTGTAGAAGCCGGGACCGCTTTTCACCTCGGCCACGTCGCCGCACCCGATCATGCCCCAGCGAATCGTCGTCATCGGTTGCGCGGCGTGCCCGATTACCAGCGAGCGCCGAACGTCGTGCGCAGCTCGTCGATCTGCGCGTCGGTGAGCGCACGCGGTGGCTCGCGAGCGATGCACGCAAGCCGCGCGGTCTCCTCGAGTTCCTCGAGGAGCGCCATCGCCGCCGATGGCGTGTCGTGCCAGACGTTCGGACCGAGGCGTTCGAGCATCACCGCGCGGATCGGCGTGCCGGCTTCGCCGTAGCGCGCGATCGTCCGCGAAACGGCCTCTGCGGCCGCCGCGGCGCCCGGCCGATGGTAGGCAATGACGGGCACGTGCCCGACCTTCATCACGAAATACGCGGTGATCGGCGGCAACAGCTCCGTCGCGTTCGATCCGAGCGTCAGCGCGACGCAATGGGTCGCGTGCGTATGGATCACGCACGAGGTCGCCGCGTCGAAGCGGCGTGCGGCGGCATAGATGCGCGTATGGAGCGCGATCGTCTTGCTCGCGCGATCGCCGGCGACTTGCCGTCCATCGGCGTCGACGCGTGCAAGCCGCGCGGGATCGAGAAAGCCGAGGCAGGCATCCGTCGGCGTGATCAGATAGCCGCCGCCCTCGCTGTCGACGAGACGCACGCTGATGTTCCCCGCCGTCGCGTGCACATAGCCGCGCTCGAACAGGCTTCGTCCGACGCGACAGATTTCGTCCCGGGCGCCCGCCTCGTTCATTCGAGCATCGCGAAGGCCTTCGCGAAGAAATCGTCCGCGCCGAAGTTGCCCGATTTGAGCGCGAGATGCAGCGCGACTCCGCCGTCGGTTCGCGCATGACACCACGGGACGCCGGGATCGATCTGCGGGCCGATCCTCATCTGTCGGATGCCGAGCGCCTGCACGCAGGCACCGGCCGTCTCGCCGCCCGCGACGACCAACTGGCGCACGCCGAGATCGACGAGACCCGTTGCGACCGCGGCGAGCGCGGTCTCGATCATCGTACTGGCGCGTTGCGCGCCCAATTGCCGCTGCACGGCTGCAACGCGCGCGGGATCGGCACTCGAATACACGAGCACCGTGCCGCTCGCGAGACGCGATGCGGACCATTCGAGCGCGCGCGCCGGGCCGTCGATGCCTTCGGCAATCTGCAATGGATCAATGGCGAACGCTGCCCCGCCCGCCTCGATGAACGCGCTCACCTGACGGTTCGTCGCCTGCGAGCAGCTGCCGGCGACCACCGCCTTCGCGCCGGAAGCGTTCGGCAATGCGCTGGCGGCGCTCGACGGCGCGAAACCGAAGTACGCCGGCAACGCGATCGCAACCCCGGAGCCGGCGGTAACGAGTGGAAGGTCCGAAAGCGCGGGACCCAGCCGGAACAGGTCGTCGTTCGAGACGGCGTCGACGATCGCAATGCCGACATCCTGCCCCCGCAGCGCGTCGAAGCGGGCACGGATCGCGTCGCTGCCTCGCGCGACGGCGCGATGGTCGACGAGCCCGACCTTGCGCTTGCATTGCGCCTGCAGCACACGGACGAGATTGGCGTCGGTCATCGGCGTCAGCGGATGATGCTGCATGCCGCTTTCGTTCAACGGCACCGTCCCCACGAACAGGTAGCCGTTGAAGACGGTGCGGCCGTTGTCGGGAAACGCCGGCGTCGCGATCGTGAAATCGGCGTTCGGCCGATCGCGAAGCGCGTCCATCAACGCCTCGGTCACCGGGCCGATGTTGCCCTGCGGCGTACTGTCGAACGTCGAGCAGTACTTGAAGTAGATCTGCCCGGCGCCCTGGGTCTGCAGCCAGCGCAGCGCATGCAGCGACTGCGCAACCGCATCGGCGCTCGGAATCGTGCGCGTCTTCAGCGCGACGACGACCGCATCGACGTCCTTTTCGAGTTCGCCCCCCGGCACTCCGTTCACCTGCACGGTGCGCATGCCCGCTCGAACGAGATTGTTGGCGAGGTCGGTCGCGCCGGTGAAGTCGTCGGCAATGCAGCCGAGATGCACGGCGCTCATCGCCGCGTTCGCTTCGACGCTGTCATGCCATCGCGGTGCGGCGAGCGACGCGTACCTGGATATCGCGTTGCGAATGGCTCGCGCCCGCGCCGACGCGCAGCGGCCATAGATTCGACAGCTCGCGCGCGGTACGCAACACGAGCGGGGCGAGCTCGTGCGCGCGCTTCTCGGTCACGCGCGCACTGGGACCCGCGATGCTGACTGTGCCGAGCCCAGGCTCCGCATTGCCGCGGCGAATCGCAGCGGCGACCGCGGTCACGCCGAACTCGGCCTCGGAGAGCGCAATGCCGTAGCCGCGGCGCCCGGTCGTCTTGAGCTCGCGCAGCAGCGCCTCGATCGAATGCACGACGTTCGGGCCGTAGCGATCGGCATGCTCGAGGCCGCCGTTCTTCATCACCGTCTGCATCGCCTGGTCGCGCGGAAGCGTCGCGAGCCATGCCTTGCCGCTCGCCGTCGCGAAGAGCGGCACCGTGTTCGACGTGAGTGACGGCTGGTACATGAGGCCGGCCGACGCGCCTTGCGCGTGCGCGACCCAGACGAGCGAATGGCCATCGACGACCGCCAGCCGCGCGAACTCGTGGCATTCCTGCGCGAGCCGATCGAGCAGCGGCTGGCAGATGTCGGAAATGCCGGTTGCGACGTAGAACTGCTGGCCCAACACGGCAAGACGCATCGTCAACCGGTAGAAGCTCGTGTACGGATCCTTCTCGGCCCAGCCGAGATCGACGAGCGTCGCGAGCAGACGATGCGCGCCACTCTTCGGAAGATCGAGACGCTCGGCGATCTCGCCGAGCGGCATGTCGCGGGCGCCGTCGGCGAGAAGCTCGATGATCGCGAGGCAGCGTTCGGCGGGGACGTGAGCCATGAGCGAAGACGGAGCGGTTTCGGTTCAGGCCGAAGGCGTGGCGCCGTCGCGCGAAGCCGCAGCGAAGAACGCGAGCAGCGTCTCGACCTGGCCGCCGTGCATGTCGCGTCCATCCGCCCACGTGCAGCCGTGCTGGATCGCGTGGCGGATCAGCGCGGTCGGCGCGGGCGTGATCACGACGTCACCGACCAGCGTGCCGGCATCGAGCGGACCGATGTCGCCGGGCAGGCCGTCCTCCGGGCGCATGCCGACCGGCGACGCGTTGACGATCATGTCGATGCCGCTTCGCACCGCGCCCCAGGCGGCAAAGGCACATGCCGGAAACCCGCGCGCCAGTGTCTCGACGAGCGCGATCGCCTTGTGCGAATCGGTGTCGATCACGTCGATCGCCTGCGCGCCGGCATCGGCAAGCGCACAGGCGATCGCGCTGCCAGCCCCGCCGGCGCCGAAGAGCGCCGCGCGGCGTCCGCGAATGTGTCCGCCCTTCCGCTCGACGCCGCGGACGAAGCCGACGCCGTCGAACATTTCGCCGGTCCACGAGCCGTCGGCTTCGCGGCGCAGCGCATTGACGGCGCCGATCGTCTTCGCGCAGTGGCCGACGCGGGTCGCGAACGGCGCCATCCGTGCCTTGAATGGCACGGTGACGAGCACGCCGTCGAGATTGCCGAGCGCGAGCAACGCCGGCGCAATCGTGTCGAAATGCTGCACCGGAATGCGCACTGGAATCATCACCGCGTCGATGCCCGCGTCGGCGAAGCGCGCGGTGAACACTTCCGGCGAGCGCACCTGCGCGATCGGATCGCCGATGATCGCGTACAGCCGCGTCGCCCCGGTGATCGGCGGAGGCATCACGGCGTCGCCGCCTTGCGCGCCTCGTACCATTGCGCGATCCGCGGCGAGCGGTAGCGGCGCGGCTTGGCGTCGACGTGCGCGGCGAGATCCATCCTGCGGGGCGCAAAGATCCTGGCGTCCATCTCGCGCAGATCGCGCGCAACGCGCGGCCGAAAGCGCATCTGCGCGATCACGTCGCGCTCGACGTCGATGCCAGGCGCGATCTCGATCAGCTCGAGGCCGTCGGCCCCGATGCGAAAGACCGCACGCTCGGTGACGAACAACGCAACCTGGCCCTTTGCGCGGCCGATGTCCGCGCTGTAGCAGATCTGCTCGAGCTTCGGCACGAACTTCCTGTGTCGCCCTTCCCTGCGGATCACCGTTCTGCCGCCTTCCCAGCCGATGTCGAGGTCGCCGGCGGTCAGCGTGCCGCCGAACACGACACACTTCGCGTTCTGGCTGATGTTGATGAAGCCGCCGACGCCGATGATCCTGTCGCCGAAGCGGCTCACGTTGACGTTGCCCTGTGCATCGACCTCGGCGAACGACAGGAACGCGAGGTCGAGCCCGCCGCCATCGTAGAAATCGAATTGCGCCGGCTGCTCGACCATCGCCGCGAAATTCTGCCCGCCGCCGGAATCGCGCCCGGTGATCGGGGCGCCGCCGACGATGCCCTGCTCGTTCGTCAGATGCACGGCGTCGAGCAGGCCTTCTTCAGCGGCGATCGTCGAGATGCCGGTCGATACGCCGGCGCCGAGATTGCAGATCGCGCCGGGAAAAAGCTCCATCGCGCCTCGGCGCACGATCACCTTCCGCGGCCCGAACGGCAACGGCTTGATGTCTTCCACCGGTATGCGCAGCTCGCCCGAATAGCTCGGGTCGTAGTACGTCGCGTACGTCTGCCGCTGTTCGGCGTCGACGACGACGAAGTCGACGAGGATGCCGGGAATCTTCACCTGCTTCGCGGGCAGCGTGTTGCGGCGAGCCATTCGCTTCACCTGCACGACGACGATGCCGCCGGCGCGGCGCGTCGCCTGCGCCATCGCGAGCATCTCGCCGAGCACCGCCTCTTCCTCCATCGTCACGTTGCCGTCCTCGTCGGCGGTCGTGCCACGCAGGAACGCGATGTCGACGGGCACGGGCTTGAAGAACAGCCATTCCTCGCCGGCGAGCGCGACGACCTCGACCAAATCGGGTGGTGTGCAGGGGCTTTGCCGCGCGCCCTGCTGGCGCGGATCGACGAACGTGTGCAGGCCTGTTTTCGTGAGCAGGCCCGGGCGCCCTGCCGCCATGTCGCGCATCAGTTGCGACAGCACGCCCTGCGGTAGCGTGTACGCCTCGATCTTGTCTTCCGCCGCGAGGCGAACGAGCCCCGGCGAATCGACCAGCGCGCTCGTGATCGCGCGCTTCAACAAGCCCTCGTGCGCAAGATGCGTCGCTCCGAGCGCGGCACGATCGCCGATGCCGACGATGCTGACCGACGTGATGCGCGAAGGCTTGCGCTCGGCGAGAAAACGCCGCTCGACGGCGGCCAGCAATGCCTCGGGCACCGAGTGGCCGCCGCCGGATCCGCTGATCAGGATCGCGTCGCCGTCCTGAACCAATCGAGCTGCCTCGTCTGCCGTGATTTTTTCCATGCTTCAGTTGCTCCGAGCGGGTTTCAGATCGTCCTCGACGTACGCGCGCACGATCGCCTCGAAGCTCGCGTCACCTCGCAAGCCGAGCGACGTCGCGCGCGAGACGTCCCATCCGGCAGGCCAGCTGCCGACGATGCGCTCGATCACCGGATTGCGCTCGAAGCGGATCCGCCCGACGGCCTCTTCGCCGCCGACGACACGCAACGCGTCGATCATCCGCGCCACGGACACCGACACGCCAGGGAGATTGACATTGCGATTCGCGCGCAGCGCGTCGCTCGGAAGCTCGTGCACGCCGATCAGGTTCTCGATCGCACGCCGTGGCGAGAGCAGCCACAGCCGAAGCTCGGTGCCCACCGGACATACGGCGATCTCGCCGTTCAACGGCTCACGAATGATGCCGCTCGCAAACGACGACGTCGCCTGGTTCGGCTTTCCGGGACGCACGCTGATCGTCGGCAACCGCGCAACACGGCCGTCGATGAACCCCTTGCGCGTGTAGTCGGACAAAAGCAGCTCGCCGACCGCCTTTTGCATGCCGTACGACGATTGCGGCGTGAGCGGTGTCGTGTCGTCGACCCGTGCCGGCAGCTCGCCGCCATAAACGGCGACGGAGCTCGTGAACAGCACCCGCGGCGTGCGCCCGCTCGCCCGGCAGGCTTCGAGCACGAGGCGCGAAGCGTCGAGATTGACGCGCATGCCGAGATCGAAATCCGCTTCCGCCTGGCCGCTCACGACGGCCGCGAGGTGGAAGACGCTCGTCACGTCGGCATCGATCGCATCGCGCACGACGGAGGGGTCGGTCAGATCGGCGGCGATCACGCGGACCCGCGGATCGCCGAAATCGGTCGCGCGGACGACGTCAAGCAGCACCAGGCGTTCGATCGGTGCCTGGCGTCCGTCGGACGTCGCAAGCGTCCCGCACTGCAGCAGCTTTCGCGCGAGCCGCTGGCCGAGAAACCCGGCGGCGCCCGTGATCACGACCGTCATCGCACGACCTCGCGTGTCTGCATCTGCGTGAGCGCGATCCGGCAGATCTCCAGCGCGTAGACCGCGGCATCGGGTCGCACGGTGACGCCCAGGCGTCGCCATTCCGCCGTCTCGATCACGTCGCGCGCCGCCTGCGCGGCGGCGCCGGTGCTCGCCTCGCACAGCAGCACCCAGGCGGGGACGTCGAACGCGCGGGTGCTCGATTCGGCGGTGTTCAGGTAGCTCGCGGACTCGTCGCTCGCAAAGAGATGGCAAGCGACGACACCGGTCGTCGCCCTCGCGCGCGGGAACGCGTCGTCGCGCAGGTAAGCGCACATCGCGTCACGCTTCGCGGGTTCGACGCCCAGTCGCATCGCGAGCATGTGGCCGCCGGTGCTCCCACCGGTGGAATGCGCGACACGGCACACCGCGCGCGACGTATTGCGGAAGTATTCGAGCGTGCGGACGGTCGCAGGCGTCGGCGCATTGAGGCGCTCCACGTATTGCGGCGACACGAGGGCCGACACGTCGTCCGCCTCGTACATCGTCAACCATTGCGGCGAGTGCCCTGCCCGCTCGAAACGGCGGCCGCGACGAAAACCGGGCAGCGACAGCCGCTCGGGAACGTGCTCGTTGTCGTGCCACGCATAGAACCTGTCGCGTCCCTCGGGAACGACGTCGTTCCAGATCAGAACCGCGGCAGCGCCCATCAGCGCGCCGTCGCTCGCCGTGTCGCGATGGCAGCCGGCGGGGACGCCCGTTACGGTGTCGCCCCGCATCATTGCCCTTCAAAGCGCGGCGACCGCTTTGCGAAGAACGCGGCGACGCCTTCGTGCAGATCGCGGCTGTCGAAGATCCGCTGCTGCGCGACCGTCGACATCGACAGCGCCGCATCGAGCGCGACGTCGTGTGCCGCATCGACCAGCTCTTTCGCGAGTCGGTTCGACAGCGGCCCCCGCGCTGCGATCGTCGCCGCCAGCGCCCGCGCCATGTCGAGCGCGCTTTGCCCGTCGGCGACGCGGTTGACGAGTCCCCACGCGAGCGCGTGCTCGGTGTCCACGACCTCGCCGGTGTAGAGCAATTCCTTCGCGCGCGACGGACCGATCAGTCGCGCGAGGCGCACCGATCCGTTGCCCGCGAGACCGCCGAGGCGCGATTCGGTAAGCCCCAGCTTCACGCCCTTGCGGCAGACGCGCAGATCGCACGCGAGCGCAAGCTCGAAGCCGCCGCCAAGGGCGGGACCGTCGATCGCGGCGATCGTCGGCATCGGCAGTTGCGCGAGGCGGCGCAGCACCATGTCTTCGAACAGGATCTTGTGCTCGCTCGCGTCATGGCGCAGATGCGCGAACTCGCGGATGTCGCTTCCCGCGCAGAACGCGCGTGCGTCGCCGCCGTGAACGATCAGGCAGCGCAGTTCACGGGCGGCGCCCGCTTCGGCCAGTACGTCGTTGAGACTGCGCAGCAGCGCCTTATCGACGAGATTCAGCGGTCCGCCGTGCAGCACGACCTCCGCGATCGCACCGTCGACCTGCAGCGTCGCCGAAGCGCTCGCGTCGTTCAATGCGCACCCCGCGCATCGAGTCCGTGCAGCACGCCGAGACGCTCGAAATGCCGGTGGATGCGGTCGACGTACTTCGAGAACTGCGGAACGTCGCCGAGCACGATCGGCCGCGGCCGCGGAATGTCGACGACGATCTCCTCGACGATCTCGCCGGGGCTCGGGCTCATCACGAGGATGCGATCGGAGAGGCCGACCGCCTCCTCGACGCTGTGCGTGATGAACAGCACCGTCGGCCGGCGGCGCAGCCACAGCGCCTCGAGGTCGGTGCGGACCTGCAGTCGCGTCAGCGCGTCGAGCGCGCCGAACGGCTCGTCCATCAGCAGGAGCGGCGGATCGTGGACCAGCGTGCGAATCAGCGAGACGCGCTGGCGCATGCCGCCCGACAGCTGGCGCGGATACTTGCGGATCGCGCCCGTCAGCCGCAGCTGCTCAAAGAGCTCCAGCGCGCGCGCCTCGATCTTCTTTTTCGGCAGCTTGCGGATGTCGGCGTGCAGCATGACGTTGTCGAGCGCCGTGCGGAACTCGAGCAGCAGATGATCCTGGAACGCGATGCCCACATCGGTGATCGGCTTCGTCACCGGCTGGCCGGCGATCGCGATGTCGCCGCGGCTGCGCTCGAGAAGTCCGGCGACCATCAGCATCAGCGTGCTCTTGCCGCAGCCCGAGGGACCGACGACGGACACGAATTCGCCGGCGTCGATGTCGACGCTCACCTCCTTCAGCGCGCGAAACGGGTGCTCGCCGTCCTCGCCGAAGATCTTCACGACGCGGCGGATCGCGATCGGGACGCCAGCCTTCGCGTCCGCCGCCTGATCGTCCATCGGTGCGATTTCCCTATTCACGAGGCCGGCGCCGCCCGCGTCGCCTTCGACGCGGCCACCGCGCTCAACGGCACCTTCGAGACGAGCAGCGCCTTGCGCCCGCGCTGCACGACGGCGCCGTGCTGGTTCACGACGTCGACGTCGAACGTCGCGATCGCCTGCGTCGGCTTCGACCGGCTGTCGCGCAGCTCGGCGATCCGGTAGTCGACGAAGATCGTGTCGCCGACGAAGATCGGACCGACGAAGCGCCAGTCGCTGATGCCGAGGAATGCGATCGCAGTCTCGCGCAGCTCGCCGGTTCGCGCCCACATGAGGCCGTGTGCGTACGCGAGGCCGAGCATCCCGTGCGCGACGCGGCGTCCGAACGGGCTGTTCCGCGCATAGACGTCGCTCGTGTGCAACTCCGAGAAATCGCCGGTCAACCCGGCGAAGGCAACGAGATCGGCATCGGTGATCGTGCGGCCGGGACTGCGAAACGACATCCCGACCGCCAGATCGTCGTACGTGTAACCGAGCCTGCGTTCGTCGACCATTGCGCGCTTCGGCAAGCGGGATTACGACGACTTCCTGCATGCACGCATCTGCGATGCGGGCGGCAGATAGGCGTCGGAGTAATAGGACTTGGGATCCTGGCCGGCGGGCAGAAGCTTCACTTCGGAAAGCAGCGCCTGCGACTTCGTCCACAGCGCATCCTCGGCCTTGCCGATGTACTTCGCGCCGCCGCTGCAGAACAGCGGCGTGATCGCGGCGAGCTCCTGCGTCGCGAGCTTCTCGTTCAGCTCGGGAAACACCTTCTTCAGATCCTTGACCGCCTGCGCCGGATGATCGAGCGCGAAGCTCCAGCCCTTGAGGCTCGCCGCGATGAACTTCTTCACGATCTCGGGGTTGCTCTTCAGGTAGTCGTCGCTCGCGAAGATCGACGTGCTGACGGTCGGCACGCCGTGATCGGCGAAGCGGAACACGTCGAGCTTCGCACCCTGCGATTCGGCCTGGATCTGATAGGCGTCGATCGAGCCGAGCACGGCGTCGACCTGTCCTTGCAGGAGTGCCGGCACCATCGACGACGGCGGCATGTCGATCGTGTTCACGTCGGATTCCTTGATGCCGTTGGCCTTCCACAAGAGTGGCAGCATCGTCGTCTGCGACGAGCCCGATGGAACGCCGACCTTCTTGCCGACCAGGTCCTTCACCGTATGGATGTTCTCCTTCTTGAGCGCCATCACCGCGTTCGGGTTCGATTGATAGATGGTCGACACGACCTTCATCGGCGCGCCCTTCGCGATCAGTTGCATCACGGCGACGGCATCCGCGTACGCGAGCTGCGCCCGTCCGTTCGCGACGAGCTGCGCCGTGTTGCCCGACCCGTTGCCCTGCACGAGCGTCACGTCGAGGCCCGCGTCCTTGTAATAGCCTTCGGCGAGCGCCGCGGCGAACCCGGCGTTCGGCCCGCCTGCCATCCAGTTCAGCTGGAACGTGACCGGCGTCCCGGCGGCGAATGCCGATGTCGCGGCCAGCGCGAGCGCGGCCGCGAACGTGCCGATACGAAGCGATTGCGAGAACGCGTGACGCATGTGACCTCCTGTGGTTGGATGCTAGTTGTCCTTCGTACGCTGCCAGGGCGTCATCGCCCATTCGCAGAACTCGACGAGATAGTTGATCGCGATGCCGACGATCGTCAGCACCATGAGCACCGCGAAGACGAGCTCGATGTCCATCGTGCTCGTGCCCCGCAGCAGCACGTAGCCGAGCCCCTTGTTCGCGCCGACGAATTCGGCCACGATCGCGGCCGTCGCGGCGATCGTCGCCGACGTCTTGATGCCGGAGAAGATCACCGGCAGTGCCGCCGGAAAGCGCAGGTAGCGGAACGTGTCCCAGCGCGAGGCGCCCATCGACTTCGTCAGGTAAAGCAGCCGATCGTCGAGGATCATGAAGCCGCTGATGCTCGCGAGCAAAAGCGGGAAGAACGTCATCAGGATCGTCAGCAGCACCTTCGATTCGAGTCCGAAACCGAGCCAAACGAGGAACAGCGGCGCCACCGCGATCTTCGGCACGAGCTGCATCAGCATGACCGGCGGATAGACGACCTGCCGCGCGATCGCCGACAGCGCGATCAGCAGGCCGAGCGGAATGGCGGTGACGATCGTGAGCGCGAAGCCGAGCAGGATCTCGATCAGCGTCACCTGCGAATGCGTCCACAGCATCGGCGCATCGGTCACCATCCGCGTAAACACCGCCGCGGGGCCCGGCAGCAGGTACGCCGGGATTCTGAACAGGACGACGGCGCTCCACCAGACACCGACCATCGCCGCGAACGTGAGCGGCGGCAACAGGTTCCAGCCGATGCGCCGCAGCAGGCGATAGCCCTTGGCGCCGCCGGCGCGGGCCTTGCCCTGAAACGCCTCCGCCGATGGCGGCGCCTGCCAGTCGTCCGGGCGCGCAATGCCGCTCGAATGCGGCGATGAGTTCACGGCAATGGGCTCACTCGGATCGGAGATGGAATGCTATTCCATCTTGGTTGGAGCGCGCAAGCGCGCAACGTCGCCGTCGCCCGTATCTGCGCTGCTCGACTGCGGATTGCGCGCGGCGATGGTAGCGAACCGGACGCTCGTCACGTCGGTCGATCCGCAGGCGCGGAGCCGGCTCTTACACGCTGTTCCAGGCGCACATGCGGGGCGGCAACGCGGTCGGCGCTGTCGGCGCGAGCGGCGGCGCTCACGCGTGGCGGCTGGCTCGCGTGTGCGCGATCGCGCTCGGTGCCGCGGCCCTAGCTAGCCCTCGTCGTGCAACGGGTGATGCGCGCGCTGAACGGCTGAAGCTTCCTGCCGATCACTCCACGATCGCGGCATTCCGGGAAACGGCGCGCAGCGCGCGCGCCAGCGCCTCGGCGATCTCGCGGCCCTGCAACGGCTTGCGCAG
>DATNGN010000085.1:0-26936 GCA_035605875.1 Casimicrobiaceae bacterium | reverse complement strand
CAGCGCGATCTCGCGCGCCTTCCGCTCGTCGCCGAGCGCGATCACGTCTTCGCCCGCGAGCGGGACGTCGGACAGGCCCTGGATCTCGACCGGAATCGCCGGTCCGGCTTCGTTGACCGGCTTCGCGTTCTCGTCGGTCATCGCCCGCACGCGTCCGAACACCGCACCGGCGAGCACGATGTCGCCGCGCCTCAGCGTGCCGGAATGCACGAGCACCGTCGCCACAGGCCCGCGACCCTTGTCGAGCCGCGATTCGATGACGATGCCCTTCGCCGGCGCGTCCTTCGGCGCCTTCAGCTCGAGCACTTCGGCCTGCAGCAGGATCGCATCGAGCAGATTGTCGATGCCCTGCGCGGTCTTCGCCGATACCGGCACGAACTGGACGTCGCCGCCGTACTCCTCGGGCAACACGCTTTCGGCGACGAGTTCCTGCTTGACGCGCTCGGGATTGGCGTCGGGCTTGTCGATCTTGTTCATCGCGACGACGAGCGGGACGTTGCCGGCCTTCGCGTGCGCGATCGCTTCCTTCGTCTGCGGCATCACGCCGTCGTCGGCCGCGACGACGAGCACGACGATGTCGGTGACCTTCGCGCCGCGTGCGCGCATCGCCGTAAATGCTTCGTGGCCCGGCGTATCGAGGAACGTGATCGTGCCCTTCGGCGTTTCGACGTGATACGCGCCGATGTGTTGAGTGATGCCGCCGGCTTCGCCGCTTGCAACGCGCGCGCGGCGAATCGTGTCGAGCAGCGACGTCTTGCCATGATCGACGTGGCCCATCACCGTGACGACCGGCGGACGCGGCAGCGCCTCGGCCTCGTGCGTCTGCTCGGTTTCCTCGAGCAGCGCATCGGGCGAATCGAGCTTCGCGGCCTTCGCGCGGTGTCCCATCTCCTCGACGACGATCATCGCCGTTTCCTGATCGATCACCTGATTGATCGTCACCATCGAGCCCATCTTCATCAGCGCCTTGATGACCTCGGCGGCCTTGACGGACATCTTGTGCGCGAGATCGGCGACGGTGATCGTTTCCGGCACGAGAATGTCGCGAACGAGCGGACCCGCCGATACCGGCGCCGCGGCTTCGCCCGCTTCCTCGTCGCGGCCATGACGCCCGCCCTTCGGGCCCCGCCAGCCGGCCGTTCCCGCACCGCTCGTGTCGCCGCGAAGACGCAACGCGCGCCGGCGCGCGGCTTCCTCCTGGAATACCTGCCCCGGCGCCTTCTTCGTCGTCTTCTCGCGCTTCTCTCCGGGCTTCGCTGCCGGACGATGCAGCGTCCCTTCGGGCTTCGCCGCGGGCTTCGCGACGCCAGCCGCAGCGGCTGCAGCCGCGGCAGCCTTCGCCTCTTCCGCCGCCTTCGCTTCGGCGACCGCACGCGCAGCCGCTTCCTCGGCCTCGCGTTCCTTCTTCGTCTTGCGCCGCGCCGCTTCCTCCTGCTTCTTCTGCAGGTCTTCCTGCTGGCGTGCGATCAGTTCCTGCGCCTTGCGCGCCTCTTCCTCGCGCGCGGCGACTTCCTCGGCGGAGAGCACCGGCGCCGCAGCGACCGGAGGTGCCTCCTCGACGACCGGCGCGACTGCCGCGGTCTCTTCCTCGCGGCGAACGAGCACGCGCTTCTTGCGCACCTCGACCTGGATCGTGCGCGCCTTGCCGCTCGAATCGGACGCCTTGATCTCGGACGTCGACTTCCGCGTCAGCGTGATGCGCTTCTTGCCGTCGCCGCCCGCGCCATGTTGCTTCCGCAGGTAGTCGAGAAGCCGCGTCTTGTCCTGCTCGGTGAGCGTGTCACCCTGCTTCTTGGCCGCGACGCCGGCCGCGGACAGCTGTTCCAGCAACGCGACGGCCGGCATCTTCAGATCCGTCGCGAATTGTTCGATTGTCGTTTGCGCCATGCGCTTCTCCCGTACTGCCTCGTGCTTCCCGTGCTCGTGCTTCGCGTGCTCGCGTTCGTTACGCCGCCGCGCTCGTGTGCGACGCCTCGGCCGGCGATTCGAACCAGTGCGCGCGCGCCTTCATGATCAGGTCGTGCGCCTTGGCCGCGTCCATGCCGGTCAGTTCGACCAGTTCGTCGCCGGCGAGGTCGGCGAGCGCGTCGCGCGTCACGATGCCGTGCGAGGCGAGCTTGCCTGCGATGTCGATGTCCATGCCTTCGAGGGCGAGCAGCGCTTCCTCGACGTTCTCGACGCTTTCCTCGCGCGCGATCGCATCGGTCAAGAGCGCGTTGCGCGCTCGCGAGCGCAGCTCGTTCACCGTGTCCTCGTCGAACGCCTCGATCTCCAGCATTTCTGTAATTGGGACATACGCCACTTCTTCAAGCGACGTGAATCCTTCGGCGATGAGGATGTCGGCGACCTCCTCGTCGACGTCGAGCTTGTCGATGAAGAGCGCACGCAACCGCGTCGTCTCGGCTTCCTGCTTCTGCTGCGATTCCTCGACGCTCATCAGATTCAACTCCCAGCCCGTCATCTCGGAGGCGAGCCGCACGTTCTGGCCGCTTCTGCCGATGGCGATCGCGAGGTTCTCCTCGTCGACGACGACGTCCATCGCATGCCGCTCCTCGTCGACGACGATGCTCTGCACTTCCGCCGGTGCGAGCGCATTGATGACGAGCTTCGCCGGATCCTCGGACCACAGCACGATGTCGACGCGCTCGCCGGCGAGCTCGTTCGTGACCGCCGTCACACGCGATCCGCGCATGCCGATGCACGTGCCTTGCGGATCGAGCCGCGGGTCGTTCGACTTCACGGCGATTTTCGCGCGGATGCCGGGATCGCGCGCGGCGGCCCTGATCTCGATCAGGCCCTCCTCGATCTCCGGCACCTCGAGCTCGAAGAGCCGCATGATGAACTCGGGCGCGACACGCGAGAGGATCAGCTGCGGCCCCTTCGCGGTGCGGTCGATCTTCATCACATAGGCGCGCACGCGGTCGCCGACGCGCAGCATTTCCTTCGGAATCAGCTGGTCGCGCGGAATCACGCCTTCGATGCGGCCCGATTCGACGATCACGTTGCCGCGCTCGATGCGCTTGACCGTTCCGGAGAGCAGGTTGTCGTCGCGCTCGAGGAAGTCGTTCAGGATCTGCTCGCGCTCGGCGTCGCGGATCTTCTGCAGGATCACCTGCTTTGCCGCCTGCGCGCCGATGCGGCCGAACTCGACCGGCTCGAGCGGCTCCTCGATCACGTCGCCGAGCTTGAGCTCTAGATCGCGCTCCGCGGCGTCGGTGATCGCGATCTGGTGCGCGGGCTCCTCGTGCTCCTCGTCGGGCACGACCGTCCAGCGGCGGAACGTCTCGTAATCGCCGGTCTCGCGGTCGATCGCGACGCGCGCATCGATGTTGTCCGCGTACTTCTTCTTCGTCGCCGACGCGAGTGCGGCCTCGAGCGCCATGAAGACGATTTCCTTCGGCACGTTCTTCTCGCGCGAGAGCGCGTCCACGAGCAACAGTAGTTCGCGGTTCATTTTCCTTTTCTCCATTCAATTGCCGGCACGAGCCGCGCCCGCGCGATCGTCCCGAACGGGATCGACTTCACGCCGGCGGCGGTTTCGACGAGGACGTCGTCGCCCTCGGTGCCGCGCAGAATTGCCTTGATGCGTTTCGCGCCGTCGACCGGCGCACTCAGCGTGATCTGGGCCTCGTGACCCGCGAAGCGCGCGTAGTCGGCGAGCCGCTTGACCGGACGGTCGAGCCCGGGCGACGAAACCTCGAGCCGCTCGAAATCGACGTTCTCGACGGCGAAGAGGCGCGTGAGGTGGTTCGACACCTTGGCGCAGTCCTCGACGTCGACGCCCTGCGGCTTGTCGATGAACACGCGAACAAGACGCGTCCTCGCCGACATGTCCCAATCGACGAGCTCGTATCCGAGCGCGGGGACCGTCCGCTCGAGCAGTTCACCGAGGCCCATTTCGACACTGAAAACCCAAAAAAAAATGGGCTGTGCCCAGCCCATTTCTGATTACTTATCGCCGGCGATTCTAGCAGGAAATCGGCCGTTTTGACAGTCCCCGGGGCAGGGGCAGGCCCGGCGGTGACCCCCTCAGCGGCCGCCTTCGCGTCCATGCGCCCGCAGGAAGCGCAGCGTCGTTTCGTTGAACGCCGCCGCGTCTTCGTATATGGGGGCGTGCGAGCAATTCTCGAACACGTGCATCTCGCAATTTCCAATCGCGTCCTGAAGCCGTTTCGCGAAGCGCGTCGACGTGACCGCGTCGTGCCGTCCGAACGTGATCTGCGTCGGCGCCGCGATCCTGTGCAATTGCGCCTCCGCATCGTGCGCGATCACCGCGTCGGCTTGCCGGATGAACGCGTCGAGCGGCTGTGCCGGGCGGCTCCGCAGGAAATCGGCGAGCGAGCGGACGTAGTCGGGCCTTTGCGCATAGAGCTCGGGCGTGAGGCACCACGGGAAGATCGCGCAGATGACCATCTCGGTCACGTCGTTCAGCGCCCGCGCCATCGCCTGCCAGCTCTCCACCACGGTCGCGACGTACGCGTCCGTTGCCGGCCATGTACTGTGCAGCGAGAGCGAGCGGACCCGCTCCGGATGCTTCGCGGCGAGCCACATCCCGACCGCGCCGCCCAGCGAAAGCCCGCTGACGTGCGCTTTGTCGATCGCCGCCGCCTGCATGAAGGCCGCGACGTCGTCGGCAAGCGTTTCCGTCGTGTACGACACGGCCGGCTTGTCCGAGTCGCCGCTTCCGCGGAGGTCGAGCGAGATGCAGGTGAAGTGCTTCGCGTAATCGGCGACCTGGAACGCGTAGCACGCATGATCGGCCGCGAGATGCGGTATCAGGATCAGCGGCTCGCCGCTGCCCTGCTGCTCGTAGTTCAACGAGATCGTACCGGCCCGGATCTTCGGCATGGTGGGCTCCCGCGCCCGAATGGTCGGCGACGAAGCGGGCCGCCGGACGCCGCCGGCCGCTTCGCGATCGGTGAATATATCGCTCCGGGCCGCTGTCGGACAGAGGTGACCGAGGCAGGCGGGAACCGACCGATGACGCGCGGAAAGCCGGATGGATACGCAACGCGGGAGCGCCTGCACGCCTGGTTTCGCGCCGACATCGAGGCGCCGCTCGCACAGCGCGTCGGTGGCGAGAAGCGACTGCGGCTGATCCTGCTTCTCGCCGGCGTGCTGGCGCTCGACTCGGCGGACAAGGCGACGATCGGCGCCATCGTCGCCGACCTCGAGCGCTCGCTTCGGATCGGCAACGTCCAGGTCGGCTGGCTCGTGACCGCGTCGACCGGTGTCGGTGCCGTGCTCACACTGCCGTTCAGCGTGTTCGCCGATCGCGCCCACCGCACGCACCTTCTCGCGATCGCGATCGCCGCGTGGTCGCTCGCGATGGCGGCCGGCGCCGCGTCGCCTTCGTTCCTGATCCTGCTCGCGAGTCGCCTTCTGCTCGGTGGGGCGATCGCGGCGGCAGGACCGGCCGTCACGTCGCTCACCGGCGATTACTTCCGCCCCGGCGAGCGCGGGCGCATTCTGGGCTACATCCTGGCCGGCGAGCTCGTCGGCGTCGCCGTCGGCTACCTGCTGCTCGGCAACATCGCGACCCTCACGTCGTGGCGCGTCTCGTTCGCCGTGCTTGCGGCGATCGGATTCGCGCTCGCGCTCGTCGTCTGGCAGCGGATGCCCGAGCCGCGGCGCGGCGCGCAAGGTTCGACGAGTGCAGCGCGCAAGCCCCGCGATCGCGACGGCGGCGATCGGTCGAAGAGCGCGCTCGCGAAAGACCTGCGTCGCCGCAACGTCCGTCCCGAGAAGGCGCACGTGACACGGGACGATCCCACGGCGTGGTCGCTCTGGCGCGCCGTGCGTTACATCCTGTCGGTGCGCACGTACGTCGCGCTCGTCGTCGCATCGTCGCTCGGCTACTTCTATTTCACCGCGGTACGCACGTTCGCGATCGAGTTCATGCGCGCGCGCTTCGCGCTCGGCGAGTCGGCCGCGATCGGCGTGACCGTGGCGCTTGGCATCGGTGCGATCGGCGGCGTGCTCGTCGCAGGGCGCACCGGTGATGCGCTGATCCGCCGCAACGTGATCACCGGCCGCGTCCTCGTCGGCGGGGCCGCGTATCTCGTCGCTGCGATCGCCTTCGTCCCCGGCTTGCTCGTCACGTCGCTTTTCATCGCCGCACCGTGCTTCGTCATCGCGGCGGCCGGCATCGGCGGTGCGAATCCGGCCGTCGA
The DNA here is from genome assembly GCA_035605875.1 of Casimicrobiaceae bacterium. Classification (GTDB taxonomy): domain Bacteria; phylum Pseudomonadota; class Gammaproteobacteria; order Burkholderiales; family Casimicrobiaceae; genus VBCG01. The sequence continues at coordinate 20,763 of DATNGN010000085.1, read as the reverse complement.
TGCCGCGCGACTCGACGTGATGCATGCGGCGTTGTGGGGACGCGCGGAAGGCGTCCGCGCGACCCTTCGACGCACATTCGAAGCAGCGGCGCCGCCGCTCTTCGCCTATGTCGCGATCCTGCTCGGTGGCAGCGGCAACATCGCGAACGCATCACCGTCGGATGTCACAGGCTTGGACCGTGCGCTCGTCGTGATGCTCGCCACGCTCGCGCTCGCCGCCCTCGTGCTGCTGTTCGGCGCGACGCGCACATACGCGCGCGATGCGGCAACCGCGATCGCCTCCGACGAGGCCAGCCGCTAAACTTCAAGCTGTCGACGAGGAGACCGTGATGCCTGATCCACTGCCGATTGCGAAACACGGCGATCTCGAAATCGATCTGCTGCCCGCGCTCGCGAACCGGCACGGCTTGATCACCGGCGCCACCGGCACCGGCAAGACCGTGACGCTGCAGGTGATCGCCGAGCGGATGAGCAGCATCGGCGTGCCGGTGTTCATGGCCGACGTGAAGGGCGATCTCGCCGGCATGAGCCAGCCCGGTGTCATGACGCCGAAGCTCGAGGAACGACTGCGGACGATCAATGTGCCGGCCCCGGCGTTCGCGGCGATGCCCGTCGTGTTCTGGGACGTCTTCGGCGAGCAGGGACATCCGGTTCGCGCGACGGTGAGCGATCTCGGCCCGCTGCTGCTCTCGCGGATACTGAACCTGAACGAGACGCAGCAAGGCGTGCTGACGCTCGTCTTCAAGCTCGCCGACGACAACGGCCTGCTGCTCCTCGACATGAAGGACCTGCGCGCGCTCCTGCAATACGCAGGCGAGAATGCCGCGAGCCTCACGACGTCTTACGGGAATGTTTCCGCGGCGTCGATCGGTGCGATCCAGCGCGGGCTCCTCACGCTCGAGCAGCAGGGCGGGGACCAGTTTCTCGGCGAGCCGATGCTGAACGTCGACGACCTGCTGCAGACCAATGGCGAGCGCGGCGTCGTGAACATTCTCGCGGCCGATCGTCTGATGCAGTCGCCGAAGCTCTACGCGAGCATGCTGCTGTGGCTTTTGTCCGAACTCTACGAGCGCCTGCCCGAAGTGGGCGATCGCGACAAGCCGAAGCTCGTGTTCTTCTTCGACGAGGCGCACCTGCTGTTCACCGACGCGCCGAAGGTGCTGCTCGACAAGATCGAGCAGGTCGTGCGGCTCATCCGCTCGAAGGGCGTCGGCGTGTTCTTCGTCACGCAGAATCCGCTCGACGTGCCCGACATCGTGCTCGGGCAACTCGGCAATCGCGTGCAGCACGCGCTTCGCGCGTTCACGCCGCGCGACGAGAAGGCGGTGAAATCGGCGGCATCGACGATGCGCGCGAATCCGGCGATCGACACCGAGAAGGCGATCACCGAACTCGGCGTCGGCGAAGCGCTGATCTCGTTCCTCGACGAAAAGGGCCGGCCGAACAAGGTCGAGCGCGCGTTCGTGCTGCCGCCCGCATCGCGCATCGGTGCGATCACCGCCGACGAGCGAAAGACGGTGATCGACGCGTCGGCGATCAACGGCGTCTACGAAAAGACGATCGATCGCGAGTCGGCGTACGAAAAGCTCGCCCAACGCGTCACCGCCTCGGCACAGCAGCCATCGATCGGCACGCCAGGCACGGCGACGGGAGGCATCGTCGGCTCGATCGCCGACTCGCTCGGCGGCCTGATGAAGGGGAGCGGCCGCAAGGACAGCCTCGTCGAGGCGATGGCGAAGAGTGCGATGCGCAGCGTCGGCTCGTCGATCGGCCGCGCGATCGTGCGCGGCGTGATGGGGTCGCTGCCAGGCGGCGGGCGAAGGCGCTGAGCGCGGCATTCGCGGCGATGCGGCCGCCCCGGGCCGCGAATTGCGCCCCCTCAGGGGGCAGCGAAGCGGCGCTAGCCGCGAGCGTGGGGAGTCAGCAATGGACAATCGCGCGCGGCAGGTCTATACATGCACACCGCGCCGCCGGCCCGATCGGGATCGGCGGCCTCCACGATTCCACCCAACGGGAGCATCGATGAGATCCGGTGAGCTTTACTCGAGCACGCGTCGCGACGTCCTGATCCGCGGAGCGAACCTCGTCGCAGCAGGCGCTCTACTCGGTCCGCTTGGCTCGCTCGCACGCGCCGCGGATGCGAAGCCGATCAAGGTCGGCTTCCTGTACTCGGCGTCGCGCGACGATTACGGATTCAACCAGTCGTTCGCGGTCGCCGCCAAGCGCATCGCCAAAATGCCGGGCGTCAGCGTCGAGGAACAGGAACGCGTGCCGGAGACCGCGCAATGCGAGCGCGTGATGGAAAGCATGATCCAGGTCGACGGGTGCAAGGGCATCGTCGCGACGTCGTTCGGCTACTGGCCGTTCGTGCTGAAGCTCGCGGCGAAGTATCCCGATGTGCTGTTCATTCACGGCGGCGCGCTGTGGAAGGACGGCGACCCGAAGAATGCGATCGGCTATCGCGGTTACATGGAGGAGCCGCATTACCTTTGCGGGATCGCTGCCGGCCGCATGACGAAGACCGGCAAGCTCGGCTTCATCGGCTCGAAGCCGCTGTACTTCATATTCAACAACTGCAACGGCTTCGTGCTTGGCGCGCGCTCGGTGCGCCCCGATGCGACGTGCCGCGTCGTCATCACCGGCGACTGGGACAATCCCGTCAAGGAGGCGCAGGCCGTGAATGCGCTCGCCGACCAGGGTGTCGACGTCATCATCGCCGACGTCGACGGGCCCAAGGTTTCGATCGAAACCGCCGAGCGGCGCGGCATCTACAGTTGCGGCTACCACACCGACCTGAGCGCACTCGCGCCGAAGGGCTTCCTGACGGGTGCCGAGTGGAACTGGGCCAAGGCCGGCGACTTCATTCACGCGTGGCAGACCGGCGGCACATACCCGAACCTGCTTCGCGGCGGCTTCAAGGACAACATGGTCGCGATCAGCCCGTTCGGCAAGGCGGTGCCCGAAAACGTCCGGCAGGAAGTGCTGAAGGCACGGCAGGGTTTCATCGACGACACGCTGAAGCTCTACAAGGGCCCGCTCAAGGACAACGAAGGCAAGCAGGTGCTCGCGGCCGGCCAAACTGTTTCCAACACCGACAACGACTACAAGGTCAACGTCAAGTGGCTCGTCGAAGGCGCGATCGGCGAAACGGGGCTCAAGTAATGTCATTGCATGCCATCGTCCCCCGATAGCGCCGTCGACCAACAGCCTTTGACCGAACTGCCGGCGGCTCCCTGGGGCCGCCGGCTCGCGCTCGCGAGCGTGCCTGGCTATGCCGCTGCGCTCGAGTCTGCAGCCCTTTCGATTGGCGCGCTCGTCGTCGCGCTCGTGCTGTTCGGCATCTTCGTCGCAGCCGGCGGCCACAACCCGCTCGCCGTCTACGGGGCGCTCTATCTCGGCGCATTCGGCACGCGGTTCTCGATCGAAGGCGCGCTCACGCAAGCCTCTCCGATCATCCTCACGGCGCTTTGCACGGCGATGCCGGCGCGCGTCGGACTTCTCGTGATCGGTGGCGAAGGCGCGCTCGTGCTCGGCGGGCTTTGCGCGGTGCTCTGTGCGACAGCGGTCGCGGGCGCCTCGGGCCCTGTCGGAGCGCTCGTTGCGCTGCTCGGTGGCACGTGCGCGGGCGCACTGTGGATCGGCGCCGTCGGTGCGCTCAAGCACTGGCGCGGCGTGAACGAAACGATCTCGAGCCTGCTCCTCAATTACATCGCGATCGCGCTGTTCGATCACCTGATCAGCGGGCCGATCCGCGATTTCTCGCAGACGCTGAAGGCGACGAGCTGGCCGGTGCCGCAGGCGTTCGGCATCGGCTCGATTCCCGGGTGGTCGGTCCACTGGGGACTCGTGATCGGCATCGGCCTTTGCACCGTGCTGTTCGTCGTCCTGCGTTACACGACGCTCGGCTTTTCGATGGACATTCTCGGGGGCAACCGCCGCGCCGCGCAGGTCGCCGGCCTTCCGATTGGACGCCTGCTGATCGTGGCGTGCCTGATCGGCGGCGGTGCGGCCGGTCTCGCGGGTGCCATTGAAGTGCTGGCGGTGCACGGGGCGGCCAGCGAGTCGCTGATCGTCGGCTTCGGTTACACCGGCATCCTCGTCGCGTTTCTCGCGCGACAGAATCCGCTCGCCATCATTCCGGTCGCGTTCCTCGTCGGCGGCATCTCGGCGAGCGGCGGTCTGCTGCAGCGGCGCTTCGACATGCCCGATGCGACGACGCAGGTGCTGGAGGGACTGATCTTCATCTGCGTGCTCGCGAGCAACGCGTTCGCCGGCCGCATCCGCGGGCTGTCCCAACCGCGATGAACGGCGCAGGCGGCATCGGCTGGTACGGCGTCGCGCTCGCGATCATCGGTGGCGCGTTGCGCGTGTCGACGCCGTACCTGTTCGTAAGCTTAGGCGAAGTGCTGACCGAGAAAAGCGGCCGCGTGAACCTCGGCCTCGAAGGCATCCTGTTGATGGGCGCAATGACCGGCTTTGCGGTCGGAAGCCTGAGCGGATCGCCATGGCTCGGCGTCCTCGCCGCGGGCGGCGCGGGTGCGCTGCTCGGCCTTCTGCACGCGGGCATCTGCAACCTGCCACGCGTCAACGACATCGCCGTCGGCATCGCGCTGTTCCTGTTCGGCATGGGGCTCGCGTTCTATCTCGGCAAGCCGTTCATCGCGCCGCGCGCGGCGATGCTGCCGGCGTTGCAGCTCGGCGCCTGGAGCGACGAGCCAGCGGTACGCGCCGCGCTCGAAATCAGCCCGCTGTTGCTGATCGGCATCGCGCTGGCGATCGCGCTCCGCTGGGGCCTCGTCAACACGCGGTGGGGACTCGTCCTGCGCATGGCCGGCGAAAGCGCCGACGCCGCGCGCGCGCTCGGCTACTCGGTCAATGCGATTCGCACGCTGGCGACGATGTCCGGCGGCTTTCTGGGCGGCATCGGCGGCGCGTTCCTGTCCCTGTACTACCCCGGTAACTGGAACGAGGGCCTGTCGAGCGGACAGGGTCTGATGGCGATCGCGCTCGTGATCTTCGCGCGCTGGAATCCGCTGCGCTGCCTGTGGGCGTCGCTGCTGTTCGGCGGCGCGTCCGCACTGGGACCCGCGCTGCAGACGGTCGGCGTGACGAGCGGCTATTACCTGTACAGCGCCGCGCCTTACGTGCTCACGCTCGCGCTGCTCGTCTACAGCTCGTCGACGCGGCACGCGCTGGCTGGCGCGCCGAGCGAGCTGTCGATCTCGCGATGAATGCGATCCAGCCGCCGCCGTGCGTCGAAGTGCGCGACCTGTCGAAGCGCTTCGGCCCCGTGCAGGCGCTTGCCGACGCCACCGTGCGTTTCGCGCCGGGACGCGTGCACGCGCTGCTCGGCGAAAACGGCGCGGGGAAGAGCACGCTCGTCAAGTGCATCATGGGCTACTACCGGGCCGATAGCGGCACGATCCTCGTCGACGACGTCGCGCAGACGATCCGCTCGCCCCACCAGTCGCGCGCGCTCGGGCTCGGCATGGTGTACCAGCACTTCACGCTCGTTTCGCAAATGAGCGTCGCCGAGAATCTCGTGCTCGGACGCGCGCGCATTCCGGCCGCGATCGACTGGAAAGCGGAGCATCGGGCGCTTGCCGAATTCATGCGGACGATGCCGTTCCGGCTCGATCCCGCCCAGCGCGTCGCATCGCTGTCCGCCGGCGAGAAGCAGAAACTCGAGATCCTGAAGCAGCTCTACCTCGGACGCCGCTTCCTCGTGCTCGACGAGCCGACGTCGGTGCTGACGCCGGACGAAGCCGATCAGGTGCTGTCGGAAATGCGCGAACTTGCCGAGCGCGGCACGCTGACCGTCGTCCTCATCACGCACAAGTTTCGCGAGGTGATGCGCTTCGCGCAGGACGTCACCGTGATGCGCGGCGGCCGCATCCTCGCGACGGCCGAGGTCGCGGCGACGAGCATCGACGAGCTGGCGCGCCGCATGTTCGGACAAACGAGCGTCACCGCGGTCGCGAACGGGGCGCGCGCGGCGACACCCGGAAGCCCGTATTGCGAAGTGCGAAATCTGGGCGCCCTCGGCGATCGCGGCACGCTGGCCGTCGTCGATACGTCGTTCACGGTGCGAAGCGGCGAGATCCTCGCGATCGCCGGCGTTTCGGGCAACGGCCAGAAGGAGCTCGTCGAAGTGCTCGCGGGACAGCGCGATGCCGCCGATGGCGCGGTGTTCATCGCCAGCCGCCGGTACCAGCGCACGCGCTCGGAAATGCAGCGCTACGGCGTGTTCGCGCTGACCGAAGAGCCGCTTGCCAACGATTGCGTGCGCTCGCTTTCGGTGATGGCCAATCTCGCGCTTCGACGCTACGACCGGCCGCCGATCGCGTGGCACGGATGGATACGACGCCGCGTTCTGCGCCGATGGGCGGAGGAGCTGATCGCGCGCTATCGCATCCGCACGTCGTCGCCGCTCGCGCGGATCGACAGCCTGTCGGGTGGCAACGTGCAGCGGACGGTCCTCGCGCGCGAGCTGTCGGAGGACGTTCGCCTGCTGATCCTGCAGAACCCGTGCTTCGGCCTCGACGCGGCAGCGGCTGCCGAGATTCGCACGCAGATCGCGAATGCCCGCGACCGCGGCGTCGCGGTGCTGCTCGTCAGCGAAGACCTGGACGAAGTGATCGAGTTGTCGGATCGCATCGTCGTGATGTCGGGCGGCCGCATCGTCCACGAGGTCGACCGCGCGCATGCCGATCGCTACGAGCTCGGCCGGCACATGACGCGCACGACGGAAGCGGAAGCGGCATGAGCGCAGCGAGCCGAGGACGACTGCGCGCGAGGGGCGAAGCCAAGGCCCGAAGGGGACGTCCGAGCGCGCGGCGGGAGCCCGGCGCGCCGACCCGTGCATCGGCTTGTCGGTCCAAGGAGGGCGAACCGAAGGGCCCGGCGCCGCGCGATTGCCGGGAGGCCGACGCGCCGCAGCAGGTATCGCGCAGGTCGCGCAAGGAGGCCGAGGCATGAGCCAAGCTTCGGTCCTCATTCGCGGCGCGCGCGTGCTCCGCGGCGATCTCCGTACCTGCGACACGGCCGACGTCCTCGTGCGTGACGGCATCATCGCCGCGATCGAACCTCCGGACGTCATCGATGCATCGCATCATCCTGTCATCGATGCTTCCGAGCGCCTGCTCATTCCCGGGCTCGTCAACGGACATACGCACGGCCACGGCGCGCTCGGCAAGGGCCTCGTCGACGATCGCGTGCCGCTCGAAGTCTTCCTGTGCGCGAGCGGCGCAATCAGCGCGAACCGTACGGTCGCCGACAAGCGGCTGACGGCCAAGCTCTCCGCGGTCGAGTCGATCCGAAACGGCTGCACGGCGTGCTACGACCTGTTCGTCGAGATTCCGGCCGCATCACGCGAAGGTCTCGAAGCCGTCGGCGACGCCTACCGGGAGACGGGAATGCGCGCGGTCGTGGCGCCGATGCTCGCCGATCGGACGCTCTATCAGGCGCTGCCGGGCTTGCTCGAATCGCTGCCATCGCCGATGCGCGAGCAGGCGGCGAAACTCGCGATGGCACCGGGTGATGCGAGCCTCGCCGCATCGCGCGACGCGTTCGAGCACTGGCAGTTCGATGGCGATTTCGTCCGGCCGGCCATCGCGCCGACGATTCCGCTCCATTGCAGCGATGCGTTCGTCACCGGCTGTGCGGCGCTTGCGCGCGAGTTCGACGTCGGCCTGCAGACGCATCTCGCCGAGAGCAAGACGCAGGCGGTGCTCGCGTTTTCGCGTTACGGCGAAAGCCTCGTCGCGCATCTCGTCCGGCTCGGCGTGACGGGTTCCCGGTTCAGCGCCGCGCACGGCATCTGGCTCGACGACAGCGACATCGCGCGGCTCGCCGACGCCGGCGCATGCGTCGTTCACAATCCGATGAGCAATTTGCGGCTCGGCTCGGGCGTCGCGCCGGCACGCGCGATTCTCGATTCCGGGGCGACGCTTGCGATCGGCACCGACGCATCGAACACGTCGGATGGACAGAACATGTTCGAGGCGCTGCGCCTCGCGGCGTATCTGTCGCGCATCGCCGATCCCGATCCGCAGCGCTGGCTTGCGGCCGAGGACGCGTTTCGCGCGGCGACGGTGGGGAGCGCGACGGCGCTCGGCTTGCGAAAGATCGGGCGTCTCGACCCCGGCTACGCGGCCGACATCGTCTTTCTCGATCTTCGGCACATTCATTACGTGCCGTTTCGTGCGCCTCTGTTGCAGGTCGCATTCGCCGAGAACGGCGCCGCCGTCGACAGCGTGATGATCGGCGGGCGCATGGTGCTCGATCACGGACGCATGCTGACCGTCGACGAGAACCGCCTGCGCGAGGAAGCGGAAACCGCCGCCGCGCGGCTGGATCGGCAAAATGCAGCAGCGCTCGCGAGTGGCCGGACGATCGGCGAGATGGTCGGCCATTTCTGCCTCGCCCATGCACGCGCGCACTTCCCGCTGCATCGGCGACTGCCGGACCCCGCCTGCTGACGCAGCGCCGGCGGTGACGCGTCAGGCCGACGCGTCGATCTGCGCGAACACCTCTTCCGCCCAGTGAAACGCCGAATTGGCGGCGGGCACGCCGGCGTAGATCGCGCAATGCATCAGCACTTCGCGAATCTCGTCGCGCGTGACGCCGTTGTTGAAGGCTGCGCGCAGATGCAGCCGGAACTCGTCGGGGCGATTCAGCGCCACCATCAGGCCGAGCGTCAGGAGGCTGCGCGTATGCCGCGGAAGCCCGGGACGGGTCCAGATCTCGCCCCATGCATAGCGCGTGATCAGCTGCTGGAACTCCTCGTTGAACGTGTTGCGCTTCTGCAGCGTGCGATCGACGTGCGCATCGCCGAGCACTGCGCGGCGCACCGTGAGTCCGTTGTCGTGGCGTTCGCGTTCGTCCATCGATCGATGTCAACCTCGGTTGGTGAGGAATTGCACGAGCGCCTGCGTGAACGCCGGCGCCGCCTGGACGTTGGACAGATGCGACGCCTGCAGTTCGACGTAGCGCGCGCGGCCGATGCGCTCGACGATCGAGCGCGCGTCGCTCGGCGTCGTCACGCCGTCCTCGATGCCTGCAATGACGAGCGTCGGAACGTGAATGCGGTGCAGACCGTGCCGCTGATCCATGTCGCGAACCGCCGCGCAAGAGGCGACGTAGCCTTCGGTCGACGTCGCCTCGAACGTTGCGCGCAACTGCGCGATCATCGGCGTCGGCTGCTCGAGCAGCTGCTGCGAGAACCAGCGCGAGAGCACGGCCGGCGCGACGGCCGCGGTGCCGCCTTTGCGCACTGCATCGATGCGCGCGTTCCACACGTCCGCGGTGCCGATCTTGGCGCCGGTGTTCGCCAGCACCAATCGGTCCACGTGCTCGGGCGCGTTGATGCCGAGCCACATGCCGACCATGCCGCCCATCGAAAGGCCGCAGAAATGAGCGCGCGGAATCGCGAGCGCGTCGAGCAGATCGACGGCATCCTGCCCGAGCATCTCGATCGAGTAAGGCCCACGCGTCACTTCCGATCGACCATGCCCGCGGCTGTCGTAGCGGATCACGTGAAAGCGGGCACCAAGCGCCGGCATCTGCGGTTCCCACATCTGCAGCGACGTGCCGAGCGAATTGGACAAGAGCAGCGGCGGCAAAGCGGCATCGCCGTCGATCTGGTAGTGCAGGCGTACGCCCGGAAGCTGCGCGAACGGCATGGCGGTCTTTCAGCGAGCGGTGTCAGGGATGCCGGGCAAGCGCGCGTTGCACGAACGTGCCGCTGGCGCCCAGATAGCCGGCGGGATCGAAGAGCTTCGCGACGGCATTGCGATCGAGCACGCGGCTCACCTTCGGATCGGCTTCCAGAATGTCGCGCAAATGCGCGCCCTCCGCCGCCGCCTGCCGACAGGCGCTCGCTACGAGCGAATGTGCGGCATCCCGGCCGATGGCGGGCGCGAGCGCCATCTGCGCCGCCTCGGCGAAGATCAGTCCGTTCGAGATGTCGAGGTTGGCGCGCATCCGGTCTGCGTGAACGTCGAGTCCTTCGGCGACTTCCGCCATTGCGTCGAGCGCGCCGGCGGTCAGCAGCACGATCTGCGGCAGCGTTTCCCATTCGGCGGGCCAGTCGCCGAGGCCGCGCTCGTGCTCCTGCACGGCAGCCGCGAGCATCGTCGCGACGAGTCCGGGCACGCGCACCGCCGCCGCGACTGCGATCGACGCGCCCACCGGATTGCGTTTCTGCGGCATCGTCGACGAGCCTCCGCGGCCGGGCGCTGCAGGTTCGTCGATTTCGCCGATTTCCGTCTGGGCGAGGAGCGACAGGTCGCGGCCGAGCTTGCCGAGCGTCGCGGTCAGCATGCCGAGCGTTGCCGCGACGTCGCAGAGCCGATCGCGCTGCGTATGCCATGGCATGTCGGGCACCGCGAGGCGAAGCTCGTTGCCGAGCGCCTCGCTGACGGCGAGCCCCTGGTCACCGAGCGAGGCGAGCGTGCCTGCCGCGCCGCCGAACTGCAGCACGATTGCGTGCTCGCGAAGCGACGCGATTCGGGCACGATGGCGGTCGAGCGCGTCGACGAACGCCGCGAGCTTGACGCCGAGCGTGATCGGCAACGCCTGTTGGAGCCACGTGCGGCCGGGCAGAACGGCCGTCGCGTACCGCCGCGCCTGCGCAGCGAGCGCGTCCGCGAGCCGCACGAGATCCGCTTCGATCTGCGCGAGCGCGTCGCGAAGCTGCAGCACGAGGCCGGTGTCGATGACGTCCTGGCTCGTGGCGCCCCAGTGCACGTAGCCTTTGGCGGCAGCGTCGACGGCTGCGACGTTACGCGTCAGCGCGGCGACGAGTGGAATCGCGAGATTGCCGGCGTTGCGCGCCGCCTTCTCGATTGCATCGACGTCGAAGCGCGATACGTCGCATTGAGCGGCGATCACGTCGGCCGCGTGCTGTGGAATGACGCCGACGCTGGCCTCTGCGCGTGCGAGCGCCGCTTCGAAATCGAGCATCCGCGCAAGTCGCGCGCGCGGCGAGAAGATCGCGCGCATCGCGTCGGTCGTGAACAGCGAATCAGGCACGGGCACGAACGGCGTCAGAACTCGAAGAAGACGGTTTCGCCTTCGCCCTGCAGGACGACGTCCCAACGTTGCACGCCATCGCCGACGCGCTTCGCGATCAGCGTATCGCGCCGCTCCGCGGGCACGGCCTGCAGGACCGGGTCGCGCGCGTTCGCCGGCTCATCGGGGAAATAGATCCGCGTCGAGAGCTGCTTCAGCATGCCGCGCATGAAGATCGTCACGTTGATGTGCGGCGCTTGTAGAGCCGGTGATTGACTCTGCGCCGCCGGCACGGGACCCGGCTTGATCGTACGGAACCGGAATGTTCCGCCGGCGTCGGTCGCGACGCGGCCGAAGCCCTTGAAGCCGGATTCGAGCGGCAGATCGCGCGTGTCGTCCGGGTGATCGTAGCGCCCGTGCGCATTCGCCTGCCAGATCTCGATCAGCGCATCGTCGACGGGCTTGCCGTCGGCGTCGGTAACGCGCCCCTCGATGACGATCGGCGCACCCGTCGTGCCCGGGCCGACGAGATCGTCGGTGACGAGCCACGTGAGCCCGATATGCAGGTACGGCCCGACGGTTTGCGAAGAGGTCGTTGCGAGACTCATGATGGCAGTCTCAAATCGTCCTCCATCGGCGTCTCGTCGCGGCCGCGCAGCACGATGTCGAAGCGATAGCCGAGCGCCTGCTCCGGTATCGTCGTCTCCCAGTCGAACGTCGAGACGAGGCGCTGGCGGGCGCGCGCGTCGGGAATGCTCGTGTACATCGGGTCGTATTCGAGCAGCGGATCGCCGGGAAAATACATCTGCGTGACGAGCCGCGTCGCGAGCGCCGGGCCGAACAGCGAGAAGTGGATGTGCGCCGGACGCCATGCGTTGTAGTGATTGCGCCACGGGTACTCGCCCGGGCGGATCGTCACGAAACGGTAACGGCCGTCGGCGTCGGTCAGCGTGCGCCCGCAACCGGTGAAATTCGGGTCGGTCGGCGCGTCGTGGTTGTCGCGCGGATGCGGATAGCGTCCGGCCGCGTTTGCCTGCCAGATCTCGACGAGCGTGTTCGCAACCGGCCGCGCGTTGGCATCGAGCACGCGCCCGCTGACGACGATGCGCTCGCCGATCGGATCGCCGTCGTGCTGCTTCGTGAGATCGAAGTCGTTCGCCATGATGCGGTCGAAGCCGAAGAGCGGTCCGGTCACCTCGGATAGCGACGACGGCAGCCGTACGAGCGGCTGCATCGGTGAGCGCTTCACCGTCGACGAATAGGGCGGATACAGGTAATCGGGCTGCGTGCCTGGATCCGCGGGCCGATATCCGGCCGGCGGCCGCTTACCCGTGTTCGTTGTTGCCATCGGTCGTTGCCTTTTGCGTAAACGTCCTTACACGCGCTCGATGATCAGCGCGATGCCCTGGCCGACGCCGATGCACATCGTGCAAAGCGCATAGCGGCCGCGCGTGCGTTGCAGTTGATAGAGCGCCGTCGTCACGAGGCGGCCGCCGCTCGCGCCCAGCGGATGCCCGAGGGCGATCGCGCCGCCGTTCGGATTGACGCGCGGATCGTCGTCGGCCAGCCCATGATCGCGCATGACCGCGAGCGCCTGCGCGGCGAAGGCCTCGTTCAATTCGATGACGTCCATTTGCGCGAGCGTCAGCTGCGCGAGCGCGAGCGCCTTGCGCATCGCGGGCGCTGGCCCGAAGCCCATGATCCGCGGTGCGACGCCGGCGACGGCACCGGCGACGACGCGGGCGCGCAAAGTGAGTCCGTTGCGCGCCGCCGCTTCTTCCGACGCGAGAATCAGCGCACATGCGCCGTCGTTGATTCCCGAGGCATTGCCGGCGGTGACCGTTCCATCGGGCCGCACGATGCCCTTGAGCTTCGCGAGCGCCTCGGCCGACGTCGCACGCGGATGCTCGTCCTTGGTGACGACGACAGGTTCGCCCTTCTTCTGCGGCACCTCGACGGGCACGATCTCCTCGGCCATGCGGTCGTCGGCAATCGCCGCGGCCGCGCGCTGCTGGCTGCGCAATCCGAACGCATCCTGATCGGCGCGACCGATCGAGAACTGCTCTGCCAGGTTCTCGGCCGTTTCCGGCATCGAATCGATGCCGTAGCGCGCCTTGAAAAGCGGATTGACGAAGCGCCAGCCGATCGTCGTGTCCTCGATTTTCGCGCTGCGCGAGAATGCTTCGGCCGCCTTGCCCATCACGAACGGGCCGCGCGACATGCTTTCGACGCCGCCGGCGACGACGAGGCACTGCTCGCCGGATTTGATCGCACGCGCGGCGATCGTCACCGCGTCGAGGCTCGACCCGCACAAGCGGTTGACCGTCGTGCCCGGCACCTGCTGCGGCATCCCGGCCAGCAGCAGCGCCATCCGCGCGACGTTGCGGTTGTCTTCGCCGGCCTGGTTCGCGCAGCCATAGACGACGTCGTCGACGCTGCCCCAGTCGACGCGCGCATGGCGCTCGATCAACGCGCGAAGCGGAACCGCAGCGAGATCGTCGGTGCGCACGCTCGACAGTGCGCCGCCGTAGCGTCCGAACGGCGTGCGCACGGCATCGCAGATGAACGCCTCGGTCACGCTGCCTTCCGGAACAGCCGAACCGGCGTCAGCCGCGCGAGATCGTCGAGCGACAAGCCGTCGACGACGTCGACGACTGCGAGTCCTTCGTCGGTGACGTCGAGCACCGCGAGGTCGGTGTAGATCCGGCTGACGCAGCGCACGCCGGTCAGCGGATACGTGCACGTCTCGACGATCTTGCTTTCGCCCTGCTTCGTCAGGTGCTCCATCATGACGAATACGTGCTTCGCGCCGATGGCGAGGTCCATCGCGCCTCCGATGGCGGGGATCGCATCGGGCTCGCCCGTATGCCAGTTGGCAAGATCGCCGCGCACCGACACCTGGAAAGCGCCGAGCACGCAGAAATCGAGATGCCCGCCACGCATCATCGCGAACGAATCGGCATGATGAAAGAACGACCCGCCCGGCAGCAGCGTCACCGGTTGCTTGCTGGCATTGATGAGGTCGGGATCTTCATCGCCGGGCGCAGGCGCCGGTCCCATCGCCAGGACGCCGTTCTCGCTTTGCAGCAGAATCTCGCGATCCTTCGGCAGATGGTTCGCGACGAGCGTCGGCAGGCCGATGCCGAGATTCACGTATGCGCCTTCGGGAATGTCGCGCGCGATGCGCGCCGCGATCTGGTCGCGGCTGTAGCGCGCCATGATCGGTGCTGCGCTCGCCTTTGCGCTCACTCGACTACCCTCCACGCTTCGCGCTGCGGGGCTGATTCGCGCTCGGGCCAGCCCTTCGCGCTCATGCAACCCGCCTCGTCGCACGCACGGGGACCTCGACGACGCGGTGCACGAAAATGCCGGGCGTCACGATCGACTCGGGATCGAGATCGCCGAGCTGCGCCTTCTCGCGCACCTGCGCGATCGTGCATTTCGCGGCACTCGCCATGATCGGCCCGAAGTTGCGTGCGGTCTTGCGATAGACCAGGTTGCCGAAACGGTCGGCCCGGTCGGCCTTGATCAGCGCGTAGTCGGCGTGGATCGGATACTCGAGCACGTAGTGGCGGCCGCCGATCTCGCGTGTCTCCTTCCCTTCGGCGAGCAGCGTGCCGTAACCGGTCGGCGTGAAGAACGCGCCAATTCCGGCGCCGGCCGCGCGGATCCGTTCGGCCAGATTGCCTTGCGGCACGAGCTCGAGCTCGATCTCACCCGATCGATAGAGCGCGTCGAACACCCACGAATCGATCTGCCGCGGAAACGAGCAGATGATCCTGCGCACGCGTTTCGTCGCGAGGAGCGCGGCGAGACCGGTGTCCCCATTGCCCGCGTTGTTGTTGACGATCGTCAGCTCGCGCGCGCCTTGCGCGATCAGCGCGTCGATCAACTCGGCCGGCATGCCGGCCTGCCCGAAGCCGCCGATCATCACCGTCGCGCCATCGCGAATGTCGGAGACCGCCTCGGTGACCGAGGCAACGAACTTGTCGATCATCAAGCCATCCCGGCGATCGATGAAAGCGATGGATTCACGTGCTGCAAGGCGCCATTATCGCGCGCGGCACGCGAGACCGGTCAGGTTGTTGCATCGCAGGCGACGTCACGCCGCCGGCGCCTCGACGTGGCCGCCGAGAAACAGCCGATTGAGATCGGGATCGTCGAGCAGGTCCGCCGCGGGACGATCGAGCGCGAGCCGGCCCATCTCGAGCACGAGTGCTCGATTCGCATACTTGAGCGCCGTGCGTACGTTCTGCTCGACCATGAGCACCGTCGTTCCCGCGTCGGCAAGCGCGCGCAGCAGCGTCATGACGTCCTGGACGAGCTTCGGCGAGAGCCCGATCGACGGCTCGTCGATCAGCAAGACACGCGGACGCAGCAGCAGCGCGCGTCCGACCTCGAGCTGCTTCTGCTCGCCGCCGGACAGCGTCGATGCCTGGTTGTCGATGCGCTCGCGGATGCGCGGAAAGCGCGCGAGCACTTCGTCGATCCGCGGCGCGAGCTCGGCGCGCGGCAGCGTGATGCCGCCAAGCTCGAGGTTGTGGCGCACCGACAGCGATCCGAACAGATTGCGTCCCTGCGGAACGAACGCGATGCCGTCGGCGAGCAATTCGCGCGGCGTCCTGCCGTTGATGCGCCGCGACTCGAACCGGATTTCGCCCGAGCGCGGCGTCAGGATGCCGAACAGTGTCTTCAGCACCGTCGACTTGCCAGCGCCGTTCGGGCCGATAAGCAGCGTGATCTCCCCCGCACGCGCATCGAACGTTGTCCCGTTCAGGATCGTGAGGCTCGGCGAATAGCCGGCGACGACGTTCTCGAATGCGATCATCGGCTGCGCGCTGCGTGCGCCGTCAATTGCCAAGGTACGCCTCCAGCACGCGCGGATTCGACTGCACGGTGCGCGGCGGTCCTTCGGCCAGCACCTTGCCTTCCACCATGCAGATGACGTGCGGACAGAGCTTCATGATGAAATCCATGTTGTGCTCGATCACGACGAAGCTGCCGCCCTGCGTCCTGTTGAGCGTCATCAGCAGCTCGCGCAGCTCCTCGACGAGACCCGGATTGACGCCGGCACACGGCTCGTCGAGCAGCACGAGGCGCGGCGTGGGCATGAACGCCATCGCGATGTCGATCAGCTTCTGCTGGCCGTACGAGAGACTCCCTGCGGGCCGATCGGCGACATGCGCGAGCCGGAAGAGGTCGATCATCTGGTCGGCGCGTGTCCCGAGCCCGGCGTCGGGCGCGGCGAGCAGGCGCGAGCGCATGCTGCCCTGGAATTCCTGCGCGGCCGCGATCAGGTTGTCGCGCACCGACAGCTTGACGAACACCTGCAGCGACTGGAACGTGCGCCCGATGCCGCGGCGCGCGAGCTCGAGCGGCGACAGGCCGGTGATGTCCTCGCCGCAGAATTCGACGCTGCCCGACGACGGCTTGATCTGGCCGAGAATGCTGTTGAAAAGCGTCGTCTTGCCCGATCCGTTCGGCCCGATGACGCCGACGATTTCGCCACGCGCGACAGCGAAGCTCACGCCGTCGACCGCCTTGATCGCGCCGTACGCCTTGCGCACGTCGCGCACTTCGAGGAAGCGTGCCTGGATATCGTCCTGCGCCGCTGCAACGCTCATCGGCGCGCCTTCCCGAACCCGAAGCGTTCGGGAATCGACAGGATGCCGCCGGGCAGCCAGATCATCAGCGCCACCACGGCGAAGCCGAACATCGCGAGGTACCAGTTCTGCATGAAGCGCAGCCACTCAGGCAGGAGCACGATGATCACCGTGCCGATCACCGGACCGAAGAAGCGGCCCGAACCGCCGACGATGATCGCGAGCAGCATCATCAGCGATGCCGCGAAATGAAACGGCGCCGGCTCGACGAACTGCACGAGCGCGGCGAAGAAAACGCCGGCGATCCCCGCGCAGGCCGCACCGATCGCAAACGCGAGCAACGTGTACGCGGTGATGTTGATGCCGAGGCTCTCGGCTCGGATCGGATTGTCGCGGAGCGCCGCGAACGCGCGCCCCCATGGCGAGCGCAGAAGCCAGCCGAGCAACGCGATCAGGATCAGCGTCGCGGCGAGCGTGAACCAGAAGAACGGCAGCACGCCGTCGAGCGACAGTCCGAACAGCGTCGGCCGCGGAATGCCCGAGATGCCGTACGTCCCGCCGGTGATCTTCTCCTCGTTGCGCATGACGAGGTAGACGAGGATGTTGAAGCCGAGCGTCGCGAACGCGAGGTAGTGGTGCTGTACGCGCAACGCCGGAAAGCCGATCAGCAGACCGACGACGAAGCAGATGATCGCGGCGACCGGCAGCACGAAGAAGAACGAGATGCCGGCCTTGAGCGCGATGGCGGCGATGTAGGCGCCGATGCCATAGAACGCCGCCTGGCCGAGCGACATCTGGCCTGCGTAACCGACGGTCAGGTTGAGGCCGTAGGTGGCCATCAGCGTGACGCAGAAGAGCGTGCAGAGATACGTGCCGTAGCTCTTCAGCAGAAGCGGCAGCAACGCGAAAGCGACGACGATGATCGCGATCGCGACGTTCGTCGTCGCGAGGAGCGGGCGGCGCTTTCGCGCGATCGCGACGTCACCGGCAACGACGCTCATACCTTCCGCTCCTCGGCCTTGCCGAGCAGACCTTCGGGCCGGACGAGGATCACGAACAGGAACAGAATCAGCGCGACGCCTTCCTTGTACGCGGGCGATACGTAGAAGCCCACGACGTTCTCGAGGATGCCGATCAGCACACCGCCGAGCAGCGCGCCGCGCGTCTGATTGAACCCGCCGATGATGGCGGCGAAGAAGGCCTTCGGACCGATCGAGTCGCCCATGTCGAACTTGGCGAGATACGCGGGCGTGACGAGCAGCGCCGCGACGACGGCCAGCACCGCATTGATCAGGAACGTATAGAGCACCATCCTGCGCACGTCGATGCCGAGCACGCGGGCTGCATCGGTATTCTGCGCAACGGCCTGCATCGCGCGTCCGGTGACCGTCCGCTCGAGAAACGCCTGCAGTCCGAGCACGATCAACGCGGCGAAAAGCAGCGTGCCGACGTCCGCGTAGGAAATGGCGGCGCCGGCGATCGAGAATTGTCCCGACGGAAACGGGCTCGGAAACGGGAACGCCTGTGCGCTGTAGCCGGCGCGCATCAGCTGCTTGAGTCCGATCGAGAGCCCGAGCGACGCGATGACGAGCGGGATCACACCGTGGCGGATCAGCGGGTCGACGACGATCTGCTTGAAGACGACGCCGAGCAGCAGCATCGCGATGACACAGGTCGCCAGGAACGCGAGCCACAGCGGCGCACCGGCCGACATGCAGAACAGCATGATGAAGGCCGGTACCATCACGAACTCGCCCTGTGCGAAGTTGATGGTCCCCGACGCCTGCCACAACAGCGTGAATCCGAGCGCGGCAAGCGCGTAGATCGCGCCGGCGGCCGTGCCGGAAACGATCAGTTGCAGCAGTTCACCCATCCCGCATCGTCCTCGCCCGGCGCATTCTACGACGCACGCCTGCACCACCTCGTGACCGGCACGAGGCTTCGCCTTGCTACAGCATACGAAACATGTTGTCCACCACGAAAGCGGGCGGCGGATGCGCCGGGCGTCCGCTTCGGTATCCACTTCGTCGGTCCGGCTTTGCGCGCTTATGCAAATGGCATAGACTCGGCTGCGCCGATGGCGAGCGCGTGCGCTCGTGCGTCGCGGATGAACCGCAACGATGAATGGGACCACCCTTGCAATGCTCTTCGACAGGCCTTCGATGACGCCGACCCGATTCACGACACTGTTGCTCGTCGCCCTTTCGCTGTCGATCGCGCGACCTGCATCCGTTTCCGCCCATTCGACCGACGCGCTTCTGGCACAGAGCGATGCGGTTCCCGGCGCCGCTCGCCCAAATACCCTGACGGGCACCGTGCATGCGCTGGTCGTCGACGATCCGATCCGCGGCACGTCGATGCGCCACGTCGAGCTCGAGCTCGCCGATGGCTCGCTCGTTCCGCTGCGCGGCGACGGCACGAGCACCTTTGCGACGGGCGCGCGCGCAACGGTGTCCGGAGGCTACGACGGCAAGTCGTTCGACGTCGCATCGGGACGCACGGTCGCCGCTTCGACGAGTGTGCCGAAGGCAAACGCCGAAATCGACGGCACGCTGGCGATCCTGCACGCCGACGACTTCGCGCACGGCAAGAGCTCGTTCGTCTACGAGATCCAGCAGTGGTCGGGCAAGGTGAATCGGCTGCGCCTCGGCTCGCTGCCGGCGACGCTTGCGCCCGGCATGCGGCTGCGCGTGACGGGGCGCGCCGAGGCCGACGGCGAATCGGTCACGCCGGAGCACATCACGGTTCTCGCCGAGCCGACGAGCGCCAACGAAGCGAACGCCGCGATCGCGGAGGCCGCGACGGCGAACAGCGTGCTCGTCATCCTGGCGAACTTCAACAACACGGTGGCGCCCGCGTTCAGTGCGGCGCAGGCGCAGGCGGTGATGACGAGCAACGGCGACAGCGTCGCCAGTTTCTTCCGCGAGACGTCGTACGGACAGCAGCTGATGAACGTGACGGTCACGCCGTCATGGGTGAAGATGAACATGGCGCGGCCGGCAACCTGCGGCACGGCCGATTGGCAGAACGTCGGCAGCTCCGCCGAAGCGGCGGCGCGGTCGCTCGGCGCCGCCTACGACCCCGCCGGGTACCAGTTCGTCGTCTATCTGTTTCCGACACTGTCGTCGTGCGGCTGGCTGGGTCTCGCCTACATCGGTTATCCGCACAAATCGTGGATCAACGGTACCGAGTCGTTCTTCACGTCGGCGATCGCGCATGAGATCGGCCATAACTTCGGGCTGCTGCATGCGGCAAGCCTGCGCTGCGGCAGCGCCATCATCGGCGGCAATTGCACGGCGAGCGAGTACGGCGATCCGTTCGACACGATGGGCAACCAGCGCGCGATGCATTACAACGCGATGCAGAAGTCGAAGCTCGGCTGGATCGGGTCGACGACGGTGCAGACGTATGCCGGCGGATCGGCGACCTACACGCTGACGCCGCTCGAGGTCGCAGGCGGGACGACGTATGCGGTGAGGATTCCTACAGGCTCGGCCAATCGAACGTACTGGGTCGAATTCCGCCAGCCGATCGGTTTCGACAGTCCGCTCGCCTCGTTCCCGAACAACGGCGCGCAGATCCGGGTGGCGTCACCGTTCGAGACTTACTGTCCCGGTTGCGACAGTTACAGCGACGACACCGAGTTGATCGATGCAACGCCGACGACGTCGACGTTCAACGACGCGACGCTCGTGGCGGGCAATACGTTCAAGGATCCGAACTACGGCATCAACGTCACCGTGCTGTCGGCGAGCGCGAGCGCGATGACGGTGCAGGTGTCGAATGCCGCTTCGCCTCCGCCGCCGGCGTCGACGCCGACGACGACAACGCTCGCAGCGTCCGCCAATCCGGCGCTGGTCGGAACGAACATCGCGTTCACCGCATTCGTCACCGGCAATGCGCCGAGCGGCACGGTTCAATTCATCGCGGACGGCGCAACGATCGCGGGCTGCGGCGCAGTTCCGCTGACGGGTGGCAGTGCCGCCGCAACGTTACGCCGCGGCAGCGTGTCTTCGCCGCCCACGAGCGTTCATGCGAGCTGCGCTACGAGCGCGCTCGTGGCGGGCACGCATGCGATCGTCGCGAGGTACGCCGGCGATTCGTCGAACGCCGCGTCGACGAGCGCAGTGCTGTCCGAGGTCGTGAA
>DATNGN010000084.1:0-14228 GCA_035605875.1 Casimicrobiaceae bacterium | reverse complement strand
CGACATGCAGACGGAGATCGCGCTCGGGCTGCAGGGATGCCTGCGACTCGGCAGGCTCAAGGACGAACGCCGCGCATCGCCCGAGATCACGTCGATCATGAAGCGCAACAGCTGCGGCAAGGCGCTCGAGATCGCACGGATCGCGCGCGACATGCACGGCGGCAACGGCATCGTCGACGAGTTCCACGTGATCCGCCACATGCTGAACCTCGAGACCGTCAACACCTACGAGGGGACGCACGACATCCATGCGCTGATCCTTGGCCGTGCACAGACCGGCATATCCGCGTTTTGATGGATCTCCGCGCTCACTTCGTTCGCTGCCCCCGCGGGGGGAGCACGCCTTCCTTGGGGCGGCCCGGCGGAAGGCGGTCGCGGACATGAAGCTCTACGACTACTTCCGCTCGTCCGCCGCGTATCGGGTGCGCATCGCTCTCAACCTGAAGGGCATCGAGCCCGACGAGCGGACGTTCGTGCATCTGCGCATGGGCAGCCAGCGTGCGCAGGATTACCTGGCGCTGAATCCGCAGGGCCTGGTGCCGGCGCTCGCACTCGACGATGATGCGGTTCTCACGCAGTCGCTCGCGATCATCGAATACCTCGACGAGACGCATCGCGAACCGCCGCTCCTGCCCGACGATTCGGTTGGACGGGCGCGCGTGCGCGCAATCGCGCTGTCGATCGCCTGCGAAATTCATCCGCTCGACAATCTGCGCGTGCTCAACTACCTGATCGGCACGCTCGGCGTGTCGCGCGAGCAGAAGGACGGCTGGTATCGCTACTGGATCGACGTCGGCTTCGAGGCGCTCGAGAAGACGCTCGCCCGCGACGCCGCCACTGGCCGCTTCTGCCATGGCGATACGCCGACGCTCGCCGACGTTTGCCTCGTCCCGCAGATGGCGAACGCGCGCCGCTTCGAAATCGACCTTTCACCCTATCCGACATTGATACGCATCGAATCCGCGTGCCACGCGCTGCCCGCATTTGCCGCAGCGGCGCCGGCGCGCCAGCCCGATGCCGAATGAGGAGTCGCCAATGACGCAATATGCAATTCCCGCCTGGGACCTGCCCGCCGTGCCCGTCGCCGGCAGCGGGCAGCCGTTCCCCGTTCGCCACATCTACTGTGTCGGCCGCAATTACGCCGAGCATGCGAAGGAGATGGGCGGCGACGCGACGAAGGAGCCGCCGTTCTTCTTCACCAAGGCCGCCGACTCGATCGTGCCCGTCGTGCCGCCGAGCGTCGGTCGCATCGCGTACCCGATGGCGACGCGAAACCTCCATCACGAGCTCGAGCTCGTCGTCGCAATCGGCGCGAGCGGTGCGAATGTCGCGGCCACGGATGCGCAGCGCCTCGTGTTCGGTTATGCGGTCGGCCTCGACATGACGAGGCGCGACCTCCAGAACGACATGCGCGAGAAGAAGCGCCCATGGGACATCGGCAAGTCGTTCGCGCAGGCGGCACCGATCGCGCCGATATCACCGGTGGCGAAAACCGGCGTGCTGACGCACGGCGACGTCACGCTGCGCGTGAACGGCGAGGTTCGGCAACACGGCGATCTGTCCTACATGATCTGGGACGTTCCGCACATGATCGAATTCCTGTCACGGTTTTATCGCCTCGAGCCTGGCGATCTGATCTTCACCGGCACGCCGTCGGGAGTCGGCCCCGTCGTTCCCGGTGACAAGCTCGAGGGCCGCATTGTCGACCTGACGCCGCTGTCGATCGAGATCGTGAAGGCCGACACATGAGCATCGCTTCGCCGCCCGCGACGACGAAGGACGCGATCGAGCGCGGCTACAACAATCGCGCGGCGGTCCCTGATCATCAGCGCTGGCTCGACGAATGGGTCGCGCGATCGGGGCACGCGAAGGAAACGCTGCATCCGGAAATCGATGTCGCATACGGGGCCGGCGCGAACGAGACGCTCGACCTCTACCTGCCGGCGCAGAGCGCACAGGGGACGCTTTTGTACATCCACGGCGGCTGGTGGCGCAGCCTCGACAAGTCGGACTACGCGTTCGTCGCGCCGGCGTTCGTCGACGCGGGCTTCGCCGTTGCGCTCGTCAACTACACGCTGTGCCCGCACGACACGATCGCGAACGCGGTGGATCAATGCCGGCGCGCGCTGCTGTGGCTCGCGCGCGAAGGACCGGCGCGCGGCGCGCCGGCACCGATCGTCGTTGGCGGTCACTCGGCCGGCGGGCATCTGACCGCGATGATGTTTGCGACCGACTGGCGCGCGCGCGGCCTCGCAGGCGTACCGTTCGTGGGTGGTGCGTCGCTGTCGGGCGTGCACGAGCTCGCGCCGCTCGTGCATTTCTCGCACAACGTCGACTTCAGGCTCGACGATGCCGAGGCGCGTCGCATGTCACCGGCCGCGGCCGCGCCGACGACCGACGCGCCGCTGCTGCTCGCCGTCGGCGCCGACGAAACGTCCGAGTTCGTGCGCCAGAGCGACAGCCTGTGGGATGCATGGCCGCGCAATCGCCCACGCGGCATGACGGCGCCGATGCACATCGCCGGACGGCATCATTACAGTGTCGTCCTCGATTACGCCGACGCGCAAAGCGCGCTCACGCGCGCGACGCTCGCGCTGTTTACGCGCTGACGCGAACCGCGGTGGTGGTGCGTCGCTAGGGTAGAATGGGACGCATTCTTCGCCCGCTCCCCCGGCCCGGTCGACGACATCATGCCCATCGCGTCCATCGTCGAAATCATCGCCGAGTTCAAGGCCGCACGAATGGTGATCCTCGTCGACGAGGAAGACCGCGAGAACGAAGGCGACCTCGTGCTCGCCGCCGATCACGTGACGCCCGAGGCGATCAATTTCATGGCGCGCTTCGGCCGTGGCCTGGTCTGCATGCCGATCACCGAGGATCGCGCCCGGCAGCTCAATCTTTCGCCGATGACGCCGGTGAACCGGTCGGTGCATGGAACCAATTTCACCGTATCGATCGAAGCGGCGCACGGCGTGACGACCGGCATTTCGGCGGCCGATCGCGCGCATACGATCCGCGTCGCCGCGGCGGCGCACGCGAAGCCCGACGACATCGTGCATCCTGGCCACGTGTTCCCGCTGATCGCCCAGCCCGGCGGCGTGCTCGCCCGCGCGGGCCACACCGAAGCGTGCTGCGACCTGGCGAAGCTTGCCGGTTTGTCCTCGTCGGCCGTGCTGTGCGAGATCATGAAGGACGACGGCACCATGGCGCGGCTGCCCGACCTCGAGATCTTCGCGGCCGACCATGGATTGAAGATCGGTGCGATCGCCGATCTCATCCACTATCGAAGCCGGACCGAGCGGTTGGTCGAGCGCGTCGCCGAACGGCCGCTGGCGACCCCGGCCGGCACGTTCCGTCTCGTCGTCTATCGCGACAAGCTCACTGACGCGACGCACCTCGCGCTCGTCCGCGGCCCGATCGCTCCCGATGTCGAGACGCTCGTCCGCGTGCACGAGCCGCTGTCCGTCGTCGACCTGCTCGATGCCGAGAGCGAATCGCACGCCTGGAGCATCGTCGAGGCGCAGCGCGCGATCGCCGCCGCAGGGCGCGGCGTCATCGTGCTGCTGCATCGTCCCGAAAGCGCGCAGGACCTGCGCCAGCGCGCGATCGCCGGTGAAGCGCCGGTGTCGTCGAAATTGGATTTGCGCAACTACGGGATCGGCGCACAGATCCTGCGCGACCTGAACGTCGGCAGGATGCGGCTTCTCGCCCGGCAGCGAAAGATGCCCAGCATGGCGGGATTCGATCTCGAAGTCACCGGCTACGAGGAAACGCCGCCGGCGCGGCGAAGCGCGTAGCTTTCGTCGTCGTTGCGGCGTTCGCCGCATCGCTTCCGCTTTCCACGAATATGGCCATCGTACGCATCGAACCCAACTTGCGTGGCGACACGCGCCGCGTCGGCATCGTGCAAGCGCGGTTCAATCCACGCGTCGGCGAGGGCTTGCTGGCAAGCGCACTGCGCGCGCTGCGCGAAGCCGGCGTGGCCGACGATCGCATCGCCGTCGTCACCGTGCCCGGCGCGCTCGAGATACCGCTCGCGCTGCAGCGCCTTGCGCAATCGCGCGACTACGACGCGCTGGTCGCGCTCGGCGCCGTCATCCGCGGCGATACCTATCACTTCGACGTCGTCGCGAACGAGTCGGCCGCCGGCGTCGCGAGCGTCCAGCTCGAATTCGGCGTGCCGATCGGCAACGGCATCCTGACCTGCGACACCGACGCGCAGGCCGAAGCGAGGATGGCCGCGAAGGGCGGCGAAGCGGCGCTGGCGGCGCTCGAGCTCGCGAACCTGCTCGACGCGATCGATGAGCGATAGGGCCAACGCTTCGCGTCATCGCGCACGCGAGCTCGCCGTGCACGGGCTCTACGAACGGCAGCTCTCGAAACGACCCGACCGCGAGATCGCGGCGTCGCTGCTCGGCGATCCCGGCTTCGCGCACGACGAAGACGAAGATGCGCCCGTTGCACCGCCCGAGCTCGACCGTGACTACTTCGACGCGTTGTGGGGTGGCGTCACGGGCGAGTACGAGAGCACTCTCGCCCGGCTTGCGCCTCATGTCGATCGCAGCATCGATGCAGTGTCGCCCATCGAGCGGGCCGTGCTGGCGATCGCCGCGTGGGAGCTCGTGCATCGGCTCGACATCCCGTATCGCGTCGTCATCGACGAGGCCGTCGAGCTCGCGAAGCGCTATGGCGGCACCGACGGCTACAAGTTCGTGAACGGCGTGCTCGACAAGCTCGCGCCGCGCGTTCGCGGCGACGAGATCCGCCGGTGAAACGACCCCCACGCTCGCTGCCCCGGGCGGGGCGGTGCAGTCGCCTGGGGCGATCCGGCGCGACTGCGCGTCGCCGATGAACGAGTTCGAGATGATCGAGCGGCATTTCCGGCGCTCGCCACGCAGCGCCGACGTGCGCGTCGGCATCGGCGACGACGCCGCCGTGATCGCACCGCGTGCCGGCGTCGACTACGCGATCTCGGTCGACATGCTCGTCGAGGGTCGTCACTTTCTCCCGGACAGCGATCCCGAGTTGCTCGGGCACAAGGCCCTGGCCGTCAACCTGTCGGATCTCGCCGCGATGGGCGCGCAACCGCGGTTCGCGCTGCTCGCAGGCGCGTTGCCGTCCTCCGATTCGGAATGGATCACCACGTTCATGCGCGGTTTCGACGCGCTCGCCGCGCGGTACGGCGTCGAGCTGATCGGCGGCGATACGACGAGCGGTCCGCGCAACCTCTGCGTCACCGTGATCGGCGAGGTGCCGGCGGGCGCCGCGATCACGCGCGCCGGTGCGCGACCCGGCGACATCGTCCATGTCTCCGGCACGCTCGGCGACGCGGCGCTCGCGCTCGCGGTTGCCGATGCGCGCGTCGACGTCGACCGCGCGCTCGTGCCCGCGCTGCGGCGACGTCTCGACGCACCCGAGCCGCGCGTCGCGCTCGGCATCGCACTGCGCGGCATCGCCTCGGCGGCGCTCGACCTGTCCGATGGACTCACCGGCGATCTCACGCACGTCCTCGACGCATCGCACGCCGGCGCGACCATCGACGTGGCAGCCGTTCCCTGCGTCGATGCGTTGCGTGCGCTGCTGGGCGGTCCCCGGCGCGATGTTGCGCTCCAGGCGTTGCTCGCAGGCGGCGACGATTACGAGCTCTGCTTCACGGCGCACCCGGCGATGCGCGATCGCATTGCGAACCTCGCGCAGCAACTATCGCTGCCGTTGACGCCGATCGGCACGATCACCGACGAGCCGGGTCTCGTGGTGTGCGACGAACGCGGACGTCGCCTGCCGTCGCTGCCGCGCGCGTTCGATCATTTCGCGTGATCCATTACGTCGAAATGAAGGCGCCGACGTTCGCCTTCCTGATCGGCCACCCTGCGCACTTCGTCGCGCTCGGCTTCGGCACCGGGCTGTCGCCAGTGGCGCCGGGAACGGCCGGCACGCTCGTCGCGTTCCCGATCGCGTGGCTGCTGCATCGGTACGCCGACAACGTCGGATGGCTCGTCGCGATCGTCGCGATCACCGTCGTCGGCACATGCTGCGCGCACGTCACGGCGCGCGACCTTGGAGCGCCCGATCACGGTAGCATCGTGATCGACGAGATCGCGTCGTTCCTCGTCGTGCTGTTCTTTGCCGGTACCGGGGTTTGGCAGCAGGCCCTCGCGTTCGTGCTCTTCCGCGTCTTCGACATCGTCAAGCCGCCGCCGATTCGCGAGATCGACCGCGCGATGAAGCACGCCGCCGGTGTCATGGCCGATGATTTCGTCGCCGCCGGGTATGCGCTCATCGTGCTGGCCCTCGTGACGCGACTCGTCGGAGGGTCGTCGTGAGCGCCGGGGCGGTCGCCGTCGCCGACGTCGATGTCGACGTCGACAATCGCATCGACGCGGCGCGTATCGAGGAAGCCAGCCTCAACGCGCTGCAGACGCAGCGGCAGCTCTTCTTCGACGGCTGGCTCTTGCGGATGTCGCCGGGCAAGGCGAAGCGCGGCCGCAGCGTGAATCCGCATTTCGGTTCGTCGCTGCCGCTCGCGCACAAGATCGCCTATTGCGAGGAGCGCTACGCGGCAAGCGGCCTGCCGGCGATCTTTCGGATCACGCCGTTCTGCAAGCCGGCCGACCTCGACGCGGTCCTCGCGCAGCATGGATATGTGGCCTTCGACAATACGCTCGTGCAGATCGCCGATCCCGCGCGGCGGCGACCCCCATTGCGGTCCAATGCCGATCCCGAGCCGGTGCCGGTCGCCGAATTCGTCGCCGCGGCCGCCGCGCTGCGCGGTTCGCCACCGGAGCAGCAGGCCGCCCACCTCGAGCGGCTCGCGCAATCTCCGCTCGCGCTGCACGCGGTCGTTGTGCGCCGCGATGGACGCGCGGTTGCCTGCGGACAGGTCGCGTGCGACGGCGACATCGCGGCGATCTACGACATGGTGACGGCGGCGGAGTGGCGCGGGCGAGGACTCGCGAGCGCGATCGTCGATGCGCTGCTTTCGCAGGCGCACGGTCGCGGCGCGCGCGTCGCGTTCCTGCAGGTGGACGACGACAATGCGCCGGCGATCGCCGTCTACCGGAAGTTCGGCTTCGCGACGCTTTACACCTATCACTATCGCGCGAGGGAAGGCGAGTGCCGATAGCGGAAACGCTCGCGGTTGCGCTTGGCGACGCCTTGCGTGCGCATCGTCTGCGTGTGGCCACCGCCGAATCGTGCACGGGCGGGCTGATCGCCGGCGCGATCACCTCCATAGCGGGCAGCTCCGATTGGTTCGAGCGCGGCTTCGTCACGTACTCGAACGAGGCGAAGCACGAAATGCTCGGCGTGCCGCAGGCGTTGATCGACGCGCACGGCGCGGTGTCCGAACCCGTTGCGCGCGCGATGGCCGAGGGCGCGCTGGCGCGAAGCCGCGCCGACTGCGCGCTGTCGGTGACCGGCGTCGCCGGACCGGGCGGCGGCACGCCGGTCAAGCCCGTTGGAATGGTCTGCTTCGGCTGGGCGGTGGCGGGGCGGCCGGTGGTCGTCGAGACGCGCCACTTCAGCGGTGGCCGCGCCGAGATTCGCGCCGCCTCGGTCGAACGCGCGCTCGGCCGTCTGATCGCGCTCGTCGAAGGGCGGGAGGAGTAGGCGAGGCGCACGTTGCATTTCGGGCACGAAGGGTCAATCGGCCGCCTGGCCTAGGCGGTTGGACGGGCTTCCATCGAACGATCGTTCGTGCCATAATCGCCGCCACTTTCGTAGGAGGTACCAGATGATTTCGGGACAGGCGACGGACGACAACAAGGGCAAGGCGCTCGCAGCGGCGCTCGCGCAGATCGAGAAGCAGTTCGGCAAGGGCTCGATCATGAAGATGGGCGACGCGCAGGTCCAGAACGACCTGCAGGTCGTCTCGACCGGCTCGCTCGGCCTCGACATCGCGCTCGGCGTCGGCGGCCTGCCGCGTGGCCGCGTCGTCGAGGTCTACGGTCCCGAATCGTCGGGCAAGACGACGCTTTGCCTGCAGGTCGTCGCGCAGGTGCAGAAGCAGGGCGGCGTCGCCGCGTACATCGATGCCGAGAACGCGCTCGATCCCGTCTATGCGGGCAAGCTCGGCGTCAACGTCGGCGAGCTGCTGATCTCGCAGCCCGACACCGGCGAGCAGGCGCTCGAGATCGCCGACATGCTGGTGCGTTCGGGCGCCGTCGACATCATCGTCATCGATTCGGTCGCCGCGCTCGTGCCCAAGGCCGAAATCGAAGGCGAAATGGGCGACCAGCTTCCCGGGCTGCAGGCGCGCCTCATGAGCCAGGCGCTGCGCAAGCTCACGGCCAACATCAAGCGCGCGAACGTGCTCGTCATCTTCATCAACCAGATCCGGATGAAGATCGGCGTCATGTTCGGCAATCCCGAAACCACGACGGGCGGCAACGCGCTCAAGTTCTATGCGTCGGTGCGCCTCGACATCCGCCGCATCGGGGCCATCAAGCGCGGGGACGAAGTCGTCGGCAACGAAACGCGCGTCAAGGTCGTCAAGAACAAGGTCGCGCCGCCATTCAGGGAAGCGTTGTTCGACATCCTGTACGGCGAAGGCATCAGCCGCGAGGGCGAGATCATCGAGCTCGGCGTCAATCACCGGATCGTCGAGAAATCCGGCGCGTGGTACGCCTATTCGGGTGATCGGATCGGACAGGGCAAGGACAACGCCCGCGAATTCCTGCGCGAGCATGCCGATACCGCGCGCGAGATCGAGACGAAGATTCGCGAGGCGGTTGGCGTCGCGTCGCCTTCGCCGATCAGGGGCAACGGCAATGGCGCCGACGTCTAGCCGCAGATAGACCTGGCGGCGCGGGGATCGCGTTGCGCGACGCTCGCCGCAAGCCCGTCGCGTCGCTTCGCGCGACCGCCATCCGCATGCTCGCGCGCCGCGACTACCCGCGCGCGGCGCTCGAGGCGCGGCTCGTTGCGCGCGGCGGCGAGCTCGCCGAGGTCGCGCGAACGCTCGATGACCTCGAGCGGCTCGGCTATCTGTCCGATGCGCGCTTCGCGCAGGCGCTCGTCGCGCAGAAGGCCGGGCGTTTCGGCAAGCGCGCGATCGCGCACGCGTTGCGCGAGCGGCGCATCGAGCCGACCGTGGCCCGCGAGGCGCTCGCCGCGCTTGCCGGCGACGACGAGATCGCCAGTGCGAAGGCGGTATGGGCGAGGCGCTTTCGTGCGTCGCCGGCCGACGAGCGCGAGCGTGGGCGGCAGATTCGCTTCCTGATCGCCCGCGGCTTCAGCGTCGCGACGGCCTTAACCATCGTCGGCCGCGACGTCGCGGCTGCGGATCCTGCTTCGGATTTCGAGGCCGACTGACCGGGCTACGCGATCACCGCCTCGACGTCGCCTTCGCGATCGTCGACGACCGGCGTATCGGTGAGCAGCGCGAGCGTGCGCCGCGGCAGCTCGATCGCGTTCAGCTCGATCGCGTCGCGGCGCGCGGCTTCGCCGAGGCGCGCGCGTTCGCCGGGCGTCGCGGCGAGTGCGAGCACGCGCGCGATCGCCTCGTCGGTGTCGCGGACGACATAAGCGTTCGCGCCGTCGCGAAGATGATCGGCATATCCGCCGTGCTGCCCGGCGACGATCGGCAGTCCGCTGGCCATCGCCTCGATCACGACGCGTCCGTACGCCTCGAACCAGCGCGCACTCGTCCGATAGACGAAGCAGTCGAGCGAGCGCAGGAACATCGCCGGATCTTCGCTCCCCGCGGGCAGCAGCTCGACGTTCGGGACACCGGCGAGTTCCTGCGCGAGGCACGTGCCGCCCATCAAGCGCACGCGGCAGCCCGCGCGCGCGAGCGCCCGCCAAAGCCGCGGGTCCTCCTCGTGGTGCTTGCTCCGAATGTCGCGCGACAGTCGGCCGACCGTGAACGGCCGTGCGGCGCGAACGATCCGCGACGGCCGAAAGCGCTCGACGTCGATCGGGCTTTCGAGCACCGGTCCTGCTCCCCGATGCCGGCGCTTCAGCGCGCCCGACGTATAGACGACGTCGACGCGATGGCCGGCGTGCGAAAGCCGCGCCATGTTCTTGGCGAGGCGATCGGCCTGATCCGTGTTGTAGATGATCACCACCCGGTCGAACGACGAAAGCCGCGTCCAGTGACCGATGCGGAAGTAGGTGCCGACGAAAACGAGCGTGCCGCCGCGTGGAAACGACCAGCGCAGCGGCCGAATGCCGTGTACCGGGTATTGCGCGAAGGCCGGTGCGGGCGAATATTCGCTCCACAGGCGCGCATCGGCGTGGCGGCGCACGAGGCGCCAGGTATCGATCGTTCGCCAGTCGGATCCGCCGCTCGCATCCCACAGGGGATTGACGAGATGCACGCGGGGAAGCTCGCGTCGGTTCACCGGACGGACTTCGTGCTTCGCATTGCGGCGACAAGTTGAACATCCCCGCAGGCGGATGTCGCGGAATGATTTGTAACGAGCGATTGCGAGCCGTTCACGGTTATACTAGTAAGCTTTTGATTTCTCGATCTTCTGGCGCCCGTTGCGTCGGAAAATGGATTGCAATGAAAGTCGCCGAGATCCGTCGCCAGTTTATCGAATACTTCGTGTCGAAGGGGCATGCGCACGTCCCCAGCTCGTCGCTCGTGCCCGGCAACGACCCGACGCTGCTCTTCACGAACGCCGGCATGGTGCAGTTCAAGGACGTCTTCACCGGCCGCGAGCAGCGACCGTACCGGCGCGCGACGACGGCGCAGCGCTGCGTGCGCGCGGGCGGCAAGCACAACGACCTCGAGAACGTCGGCTACACGGCGCGGCATCACACGTTCTTCGAGATGCTCGGCAACTTCAGCTTCGGCGACTACTTCAAGCGCGACGCGATCCGCTATGCGTGGGAGCTCCTGACGAAGCGCTACGGCCTGCCGCCGGAGCGGCTGTGGGTCACCGTCTACGTCGACGACGACGAGGCGTACGACCTGTGGACGCGCGACATCGGCGTCCCGGCCGAACGCTGCATCCGCATCGGCGACAACAAGGGCGCGAAGTACGCGAGCGACAACTTCTGGCAGATGGCGGACACGGGCCCCTGCGGCCCGTGCTCGGAGATCTTCTACGACCACGGTCCGGACGTTTTCGGCGGGCCGCCGGGATCGGCCGATGCCGAGGGCGACCGCTACATCGAGATCTGGAATCTGGTGTTCATGCAGTTCGACCGCCAGAAGAGCGGCGACGCGTTCACGATGACGCCGCTGCCTGCGCCGTGCGTCGACACCGGCATGGGCCTCGAGCGGCTCGCGGCGGTGTTGCAGCACGTGCATTCGAACTACGAGATCGACCTCTTCGTCTCGCTCATCAAGGCGGCGGCGCGCGCGACGCAGGCGAGCGACCTGGACAGCCCGTCGCTCAAGGTCATCGCCGATCACATCCGCGCCTGCGCGTTCCTGATCGTCGACGGCGTCATGCCGGGCAGCGAAGGCCGCGGCTACGTGCTGCGCCGGATCATCCGCCGCGCGATCCGCCACGGCTACAAGCTCGGACAGAAGCAGCCATTCTTCTACAAGCTCGTCGGCGACCTCGACCGCGAGATGGGGGATGCCTATCCCGAGCTCAGGCGGGACAAGGCGCGCGTCGCGCAGGTGCTGAAGGCGGAAGAGGAGCGCTTCGGCGAGACGCTCGAGAACGGGATGCGCATCCTCGGCGAGGCGTTGCGCGACGGCAGGCGCGGGGTCGACGGCGATACTGCATTCACGCTCTACGATACGTTCGGCTTCCCGCTCGACCTCACCGCTGACGTCGCGCGCGAGGCGGGCGTCACGATCGACGAAGCGGGCTTCGAGCGCGCGATGAACGCACAGCGCGAGCGCGCGCGCGCCGCGTCGCAATTCAA
Organism: Casimicrobiaceae bacterium; assembly: GCA_035605875.1. Taxonomy (GTDB): domain Bacteria; phylum Pseudomonadota; class Gammaproteobacteria; order Burkholderiales; family Casimicrobiaceae; genus VBCG01. Next base: position 2,399 of record DATNGN010000084.1, on the reverse strand, counting down.
GGCGGGCGAGACGCTCGTCTACGGGGGTCCGAAGACGACGTTTCGCGGCTATGAATCGCTGTCCGAGGAGGGCCGCGTCGTCGCACTCTACAAGGGCGGTGCGCGCGTCGACTCGCTGACGACCGGTGAGCGCGGGATCGTCGTCCTCGACCGCACGCCGTTCTACGCCGAGTCGGGCGGCCAGGTGGGCGATCGCGGCGAATTGTCGAAGTGGGGCGCGTGCCTGACGCTCTTCAACGTCGAGGACACGCAGAAGATTCAGCCCGACGTCGTCGGCCACGTTGGCGAGGTGAAGAACGGCGAGTTGAAGGAGGGCGATCGCATCACCGCGACCGTCGACGCCGACGCGCGTGCGCGCACGATGCGCAACCACTCGGCGACGCACCTGATGCACAAGGCGCTGCGCGAAGTGCTCGGTGAGCACGTGCAGCAGAAGGGCTCGCTCGTCGATCCCGACAAGACGCGCTTCGACTTCGCGCACAACGCGCCGCTGACCGACGACCAGATCCATCGGGTCGAGGCGATCGTCAACGCCGAAATTCTCGACAACGATGCCGTCGGCGCGCGGGTGATGCCGATCGCCGAAGCGCAGAAGTCGGGCGCGATGATGCTGTTCGGCGAGAAGTACGGCGACGAGGTGCGCGTGCTCGACATCGGCACCTCGCGTGAGCTGTGCGGCGGCACGCACGTCTCGCGCACCGGTGACATCGGCCTCTTCAAGATCGTCGCCGAAAGCGGCGTGGCGGCCGGCGTCCGCCGCGTTGAAGCGGTTACAGGGAAGGGCGCCCTCGACTACGTGCAGAAGCAGGAGGCGAAGCTCGTCGGTGCTGCGCAGCTTTTGAAGGCGCCGATCGCCGAGCTCGAGGCACGCATCGCGCAGTTGCAGGAAAGCGCGCGGACGGCCGAGCGCGAACTGGCGCGTCTCAAGGCGAGGGCCGCCGCGAGCGCCGGCGACGATCTCGCGGGCAATGCCGTCGACGTGAAAGGCGCGAAGGTCGTCGCCGCCGCGCTCGACGGCAGCGATGCGAAGGCGCTGCGCGAGACGATCGACAAGCTGAAGGACAAGCTCAAGAGCGCCGCGATCGTGCTCGCCAGCGTCACCGACGGGCGCGTCACGCTGATCGCCGGCGTCACGAACGATCTCACCGGCAAGGTGAAGGCCGGTGAGCTCGTCAACCACGTGGCGCAGCAGGTCGGCGGCAAGGGCGGCGGCCGTCCCGACATGGCGCAGGCAGGCGGGTCCGATCCGGCGGCGCTGCCGAAGGCGCTGCAGTCGGTGACGGGCTGGGTCGGCGAGCGGCTGTGACGGGGAAGACGAGCGAAGCCATCACGAGCGCCGAAGGGCCCCGAGGCGATCGTTCCGCTCCCTCCGGGGGCAGCGCAGCGGCGATAGCCGAAAGCGTGGGCGGACCCCAATTCGGTTCGGACAACTACGCGGGGATTTGCCCGGAGGCGTGGCGCGCGCTCGAGGCGGCGAACCGCGGGCACGCGCCGGGCTACGGCGCCGACGACTGGACGCGCGCCGCGATCGCGGCGATCCAGCGCGCGTTCGAGACCGACTGCGATGTCTACTTCGTCTTCAACGGCACGGCCGCCAATTCGCTCGCGCTCGCGGCGCTTTGCCGCAACACCGACGCGGTCGTCTGTCACGCGATGGCGCACATCAATGTCGACGAATGCGGCGCGCCTGAATTCATGAGCGGCGGCGCGCGCCTGCTGATCGTCGATACGCCGCTCGCCAAGCTGACGCCGGAAGCGGTCATCGCGAAGGCCGTTACGCCGCACGACGAGCATTCGTCGCGGCCGCGTGCCGTGTCGTTGACGCAGGCGACCGAGCTTGGGACCGTCTATTCGCAAGGCGAGATCGCCGCGCTGTGCGATACCGCGCACGCGCGCGGCATGCGCGTGCAGATGGATGGGGCCCGCTTTGCGAATGCCGTCGCATCGCTTCGCTGCAGCGCCGCCGATGCGAGCTGGCGTGCGGGCGTCGACGTGCTGTGTCTCGGCGGTACGAAGAACGGATTGCCCGGAGGCGAGGCGATCCTGTTCTTCGATCGTGCGCTCGCCGACGAATTCGCTCGACGGCGCAAGCAGGCTGGGCAGCTCGCGTCGAAGATGCGTTTTGTCGCGGCGCCGTGGCTCGGCATTCTCGACAACGGCGCCTGGCTCGCGCACGCCGCGCATGCGAACGCGATGGCGCGGCGGCTTGGCGACGGGCTCGCGACGATCGCCGAAGCGCGTCTCCTCGCGCCCGTGGAGGCGAACGGCGTGTTCGCCGATCTGCCGAAGCATGCGATCGATGCGCTGCACGCCAAGGGCTGGCGCTTCTACGTATTCGTGGGCGACACCGGCGTGCGTCTGATGTGTGCATGGGACACGTCGCCCGACGACGTCGACCG
>DATNGN010000083.1:0-9545 GCA_035605875.1 Casimicrobiaceae bacterium | reverse complement strand
GCGACGCGCATCGACGACGCGCGACCGAGGCTTCTCGTCACGGCCGACGCCGGCATGCGCGCGCACAAGGCGATCGCCTACAAGCCGCTCGTCGACGAAGCCCTGCGCATCGCGCGGCATCCGCCCGAAAAGGTGATCGTCGTCGACCGCGGCATCGATCGCGGTTTTGCGCGCGTGACCGGACGCGATCTCGATTACGCCGAGTTGCGCAACGCGCACGACGGCGCCCGCGTGCCGTGCGAGTGGCTCGAATCGTCGGAGCCGTCGTACATCCTGTTCACGTCGGGCACGACGGGCCAGCCGAAAGGCGTCCAGCGCGACACCGGCGGCTATGCGGTCGCGCTCGCGTCGTCGATGCGCCGGATCTTCTGCCTCGAGCCGGGCGAGACGATGTTCACGACGAGCGACATCGGCTGGGTCGTCGGCCACTCGTACATCGTCTACGGGCCGCTCATCAACGGGTCGCCGTCGATCATGTACGAGGGCCTGCCGATCCAGCCCGATCCCGGCATCTGGTGGAAGATCGTCGAGGAGAACCGCGTCAAGACGATGTTCAGCTCGCCGACGGCGACGCGCGTCCTGAAGAAGCACGACCCGGCGTACATCCGCAAGCACGACCTCGGGTCGCTCCAGTATCTGTTCCTCGCCGGCGAGCCGCTCGACGAGCCGACAGCGCGCTGGGCGAGCGATGCGCTCGGCGTCGCGATCGTCGACAACTACTGGCAGACCGAATCGGGCTGGCCGATTCTCGCGGCGCAACTCGGCGTCGAAAACACGCCGCGCAAGCTCGGCTCGCCGTCGTTTCCGGTCTACGGTTACGACGTGAAGCTGGTCGACGCGCTGACTGGCCGCAATGTCGGCACGAACGAGAAGGGGGTAATTGCGATCGAGCCGCCGCTCCCGCCCGGCTGCATGACGACCGTCTGGGGCAACGACGAGCGCTTCGTCTCCACGTATTTCGCGACGATCCCGGGGCGCCAGCTCTATTCGACGTTCGACTGGGCGACCCGCGACGACGACGGCTACTACTTCGTGCTCGGGCGCACCGACGACGTGATCAACGTCGCGGGCCACCGGATCGGCACGCGCGAGATCGAGGAAGCCGTGCAGGCGCACAGCGGCATCGCCGAAGTCGCCGTCGTCGGCGTCCGCGACGAGGTCAAGGGCCAGGTGCCGATTGCGTTCGCCGTGGCGAAGGATGCGAGCCGCGTCAGCGACGAAGCGGGTCGCGACGCAATGGCGCGCGAGGTGCAGCAGACGGTCGACCGCGAACTCGGCGCGATCGCCCGTCCTTCCCGGGTCCACTTCGTGACGCTGCTGCCGAAGACGCGCTCGGGGAAGCTGCTGCGCCGCTCGATCCAGGCGCTTGCCGAGGCGCGCGATCCCGGCGACCTCACGACGATCGAGGATCCGGCCGCGCTGCAGCAGATTCGCGAGGCGCTCGCATCCACGTAGCCGCGGGAGCAGGCGCTTGAATGCGATAATGTCGGTTTGTCCGCAACCGACCGCATGCCCCAGTCCCCCGTCGTCCGTGCGCACGCCGCGCTCGCCGAAGTGCTGCGCGGGCACGCGGTCGAAAGCGTCCATTTCGGCGCCGTTGCCGTCGTCGACCGCCGCGGGAACGTGCTGAAGGCGGCCGGCGACCCGTACACGCCCACCTTCACCCGGAGCGCGCTCAAACCGCTGCAGGCGCTGCCGTTCACCGCCGGGGGCGGCGTCGAGCGCTTCGGTTTTTCGCAGGCGCAGGTTGCACTGATGTGCGCGAGCCATTCGGGCGAGCCGCGGCACGTCGAGGCGGTCGCCGACATGCTCGCCCGCTGCGGCTGCTCGGCGAGCGACCTGCAATGCGGCAGCCATGCCCCCGGCTTCTACGAGGCGCGCGGCGAGGTGCCGCCGCCGCCGCCGTATTCGACGCTTGCGCACAATTGCTCCGGCAAGCACAGCGGCATGCTCGCCTATTGCGTGCAGCACGGCGACGCGGTCGGCGACTACCTCGCGTTCGACCATCCGCTGCAAGCGGCGATACGCCGCGCGGTATCCACGTTCACCGGCGTCGCGGAGGAGCGGCTGGTCGCCGGGATCGACGGCTGCTCGGCGCCCAATTACGCGGTTCCGCTCGCGTCGCTCGCGACCGCGTTCGCCCGGCTCGCCACGGCCGACGTCGACCCCGACTACGGTCTGGCGCCGCGGACCCTCGCCGATGCGATGACGGCGCATCCCGAGATGGTCTCCGGCGCATTTCGCAGCGACCTCGCACTGATGCAGGCGGGCCGCGGCGACTGGGTGACGAAAATCGGCGCCGAGGGCGTCCAGGCGATCGGCATTCGCAGCGAGGGCATCGGCATCGCGATTAAGGTCGCCGATGGGCAGAAGCGCGGCCTCTACCCGGCGATCGTCGCCGTCCTGGAGCAGCTGGGCGTCGCCGACGGCAAGGCGCGGGCGTTCCTCGAGCCGTGGCGGGTGCGAACCGTTCGCAACTACCGCGGCATCGCCACCGGCGAGGTCCGGCCGGCCGTTGTGCTCGATGCATTCCGCCCGCAAATATCGTCGTTCCCCGATGCCTGATCGGCTGAACTTGCCAGGCGCGCAACGGTCTGTTGCACCAAGCGTACGCCACGTGCCGCCGACAGGCTCGCAGAAGCCCCGCGAGCGGCATTGCAGGCCGCCGCGCCCGCCGTTCGGCGGGCATAACAACGACGCAAATCAGGGACTGCCCGCGGATGGGTGATCGCGAAGTCGATCAGGAGCTCGTGTTGCGAGCGCAACGGGGTGACAAGCGTGCGTTCGAACTTCTGGTCGCCAAATACCAGCGCAAGCTGGGGCGACTCCTGTCCCGGCTGGTGCGCGACCCGGCGGAGGTCGAGGACGTGACGCAGGAAGCCTTCATCAAGGCATACCGCGCGCTTCCGAGTTTCCGCGGGGACAGCGCGTTCTATACGTGGCTTTACAGGATCGCGATCAACACCGCCAAGAACTACCTGGTCGCGATGGGAAGGCGGGCGCCGACGTCGACGGGATTCGATCACGAGGACGCGGAGAGCTTCGAGGATGCGGAACAACTGCGCGACGCGGCAACGCCCGAGGCCGAGCTGCTCGGCAAGCAAATTGCTGCCACGGTGAATCGCGCGATGGAGCAGCTGCCCGATGACTTGCGCACGGCGATCACGTTGCGCGAGATCGAAGGACTGAGTTACGAGGAGATTGCAAGCGTGATGAATTGCCCGATCGGAACCGTCCGATCTCGCATATTCCGCGCACGGGAGTCGATCGCGGCCGAATTGCGGCCGCTGCTCGGCACCGATGAAAACCGGAGATGGTGATGAACGAGCAAATTTCGCGTCTGGTGGATGGTGAGATCGACGCGACCGAAATGGACGCCGTGTGCGCCACGCTGAAGAGCGACGCGGCGATGGCGACGTGGAACTGCTACCACGCGATCGGCGACGTGCTGCGCAACGAGACGGCGCTGACGCGCAACATCGCGTATGCGCTGTCGCGCCGGCTGGTCGACGAGCCGGCGATCGTCGCGCGTCCCGCGCGCGGCGGAACCGGCCCCGCATCGTGGGCGTGGGCGGTCGCGGCGACCGTTGCCGCAGTGACCGTCGTCGGCTGGACCGCGTACACGATGGTCGACGATACGCCGGCCGGCTTCGCGAAGGCGCGCGAAGCGGGCACGATGAGCGCCGCGCAGATGCGGCCCGCCACGGTGCTTCCTCCCGACTACCTGATCGCGCACCAGGAATTCGCGCCAGCCAACGCGCTGCAGGGAGTCGGGCCGTACCTGCGCGACGTCGCCGCGAGCGCACCTTTGCGCGCACCGGCGGCTGCCGAATGACGATCCGCCCTTTCGAATAACCCCGCCGTTCGCGCCGATGCAGTACCCAAGACATCGCTTGAGATTCATTTCCGGCCGGGTCGCCCCGGCCGTATTTGTACTGGCGCTCGTCGCGTCGGCCGCGCGTGCCGACGATGCGATGCAGTGGCTGTCACGCGCGTCGCATGCCGCGCGCCAGCTCGATTACGTCGGCACGATCGTCTACCAGATCGGCCCACGCGTCGAATCGTCGCGCGTCACGCACCTGTACGATGACGGCCACGAGTTCTCGAAGCTCGTGAACCTCGACGGCCCGGCGCGCGAGGTCGTGCGCGGCGACGGCGAAGTGCGCTGCTACTACCCCGATGCGAAGCTGATGCGCATCGAGCCCGGCACGTTCCGCGACGTGTTCCCATCGCTTCTGCCCGAGCAGCAGCAGTCGCTGTCGCGCTATTACGACTTCCGGGTGCTCGGCGAAGATCGCGTCGGCGGCCGTCCGGTGCAGGTCGTCGTGTTCGAGCCGAAGGACGGCCTGCGCTACGGGCATCGCTTCTGGTCCGATGCGAAAACCGGCCTGCTGCTCAAGGCGCGCGTCGTCAACGAGCGCGGCGAAGGCGTCGAACAGTTCGCCTTCAGCGACCTGACGATCAACGCCCCGATCGACCGCTCGATGGTGCAGCCGTCGTGGCCATCCGTGCCCCCCGACTGGCAGGTGCAGAAGAACGCCGGCAACGACGTCGTGCCGCAGGATACCGGCTGGGTGGTCACGCGCGTGCCGCCCGGCTTTTCGAAGATCATCGAAGGCTTTCGCAAGTTGCGCGGGCGTCGCGAACGCGTTGCGCATCTGGTATTTTCCGATGGTCTCGTCTCGATCAGCGTTTTCGTCGAGCCGCTGATGGCGTCGTCGTCGCCCGCCGGTTTCCTGCGGCAGGGCGGTCTCAACGTCTACAGCGTGCGCCAGGACGATCACCTGATCACGGTGATCGGCGAGACGCCCGGCGCGACGGTGCGACAGATCGCGCATTCGGTGGTGCACAGGTAACGATTTCCGAGGCCGATTTTCACGCGTGTCGCCGATCCGGCGATTCCGCTTCGCGTGAAACGGCGATCCGATCCCAAGGGGAACCTCATGTTGACGTGGTCGAAGCGGCTCCTGCCCGCGCTTGCCGTCGCGCTGTTCGTGTCGATGCCGCTCGTCGCACCGCTGCCCGCCGCGGCGCAGGGGCGCACCGGCACGTTGCCCGACTTCACCGAGCTCTACGAGCGACAGGGCCCGGCCGTCGTGTCGATCGACGTCACGCAGAAGGCGAAGCGCCAGCGCTTCCCCGATATTTCCGAAGACGATCCGTTCTACGAGTTCTTCCGCCGCTTCGGCCAGATTCCGCGCAACGGTCCCGGCGGCGGCAACGGACAGCAGCGCGAGTTCGAGACGCAATCGACGGGCTCCGGCTTCATCATCTCGCCCGACGGCTACATCGTCACCAACGCACACGTCGTCGACGACGCGAGCGAAGTGACGGTGCGTCTTTCCGACAAGCGCGAGTTCGTCGCGAAGGTGATCGGCAGCGACACGCGTACCGACGTGTCGCTGTTGAAGGTCGACGCCACCGATCTGCCCCGCGTGTCGATCGGCGATCCCGACAAGCTGAAGGTCGGCGAATGGGTCGTCGCCATCGGCAAGCCGTTCGGTCTCGAGAACACGATGACCGCGGGGATCGTCAGCGCGAAGGGTCGCGACCTGCCGCAGGAAAACCTGGTGCCGTTCATCCAGACCGACGTCGCGATCAATCCGGGCAATTCGGGTGGACCGCTCTTCAACATGAAGGGCGAGGTCGTCGGCATCAACTCGCTCATCTATTCGCGCACCGGCGGCTACATGGGGCTCGCGTTCGCCGTGCCGATCGACATCGCGATGAATGCGGTCACGCAGCTACGCGACAAGGGACGCGTGACGCGCGGGCGCATCGGCGTGCAGATCCAGGAGATGACGAAGGAGACGGCCGACGCGTTCGGCTTGAAGAACGCCAACGGCGCGCTCGTCAACAGCGTCGAGCGCGACGGCCCGGCGGCGAAGGCGGGCGTGCAGTCGGGCGACATCATCCTGAAGGTCGAAGGACGCGACGTGCACTCGTCGAACGAGCTGCCGCGGATCATCACCGCGATTCGTCCTGGCACGAAGGTGAACCTGACCGTGTGGCGGAAGGGCTCGACGAAGGAGATTCCCGTCGTCATCGCCGAGATCAAGGACGACCAGGCAGCGACGACGCCGCGCCGCGGCGGCGGCAAGGAGCAGCCGAAGGAAAAGCCGAAGCCGAACAAGATGGGCCTCGTGCTGTCCGACCCGACCGACGAGCAGCGCAAGGCGCTCGAATTGCCGGGCGGCGGCGTGATGGTCGACGACGTCGTCGGCATCGTGCGCGGCAACGTGCAGCCGGGCGACGTGATCCTCGCGATCATCCAGCACGGCAATCCGGTCGACGCGAAGAGCGCGCAGCAGGTGAACGACTACCTCGCGAAGCTCGACAAGGGCGCTGCGGTCACGTTCCAGATGCGCCGCGGCGATCAGACGTTCTATACGACGCTGAAGCCCGGAGACCAGTAGCGGCGGGCGCGCCGTGCAAGACGGGCAAGAGGCGGCGCGACAACTAACGTTGCTCGTCCGCGCCTACTGTCATCTGTGCGATGACATGCGGGCGGCGCTTGCGCCGATCGCGGCCAAAGCCGGCGCGATGATCGTCGAGGTCGACGTCGATGCCGATCCGCATCTCGAGGCGACGTTCGGCGAGCGCGTGCCGGTGCTGCTGCAGGGCGGCGTCGACGGCCAAGAGCTTTGCCATTACACGCTGGATCGCGAGCGCGTCGCGCAGGCGCTCGGTGCGAAAACTCGATAGGGTCAGAGACGGTTTTCGCTGGCGCGGAAGTCGTCCCCGGTCCTATCGTCGCTGACCCAGCCCCATTCGCCCAGCGTCGCGATGGGCTCGTCGTCCTTGGCGTGCGCGAGGTGCGTCGGTCGTTCCGGCGACGCAAGCGTTGCGTCGATCGCCGACGGCAGCACGTGCGCGATCGCCTCGCGCGTATCGTCGTCGAGCAGCGCCCGTGCGAATGCTTCGCGATCGGCCCAGAGCGGCGCACCGTTGCGCACGCGCAGGTAGACGCGGCCGCTCGCCTGGTCGGCGAAATCGACCTCGCGAAACCGCTCGATGCATTGACGAAGGAAGCCACTGTTCAAAGCAGGCGCGAGGAGGCGCGCATCGGGGTAGAGGGCTTCGGGACTTTGCGCGTCGATGTCGACGCGACGAAACCGTTCGACGTCGAGCAGGCATCCGACGTCGAGAACGTTCATCCGCTCGTTCCAGCCGAACGCGACGGTGCGCGGCCGCTCCGGAAGCCGCACGCTGTTGTCGAGGAATTCGAAGTGCACGCGCTTGTCGCGGCGCGCCGCCCACGTGAAGAAAAGCTCGGGCATCCCCGAGTACGCCTCGACGCCGTGCGCGAGCGTGTCGTCGACCGCCTTGTAGCGGCCGACGTCGAGCCCGCGAATCCACGCGCGCTCGACGAGCGATGCGGGCGGCGTGATCATGAAGAACAGATAGAGGATCTGTCCGAAGCGCGTCAGCAGATTGCTGCCGGCTTCGTCGGAATCGGGGGCGAAGCTGTCGAAGCGGAAGCGATCGATCAGAAGATGCGGCATCTCGCCGCGCGCGGCCTTGCGCGCCATGTAGCGGTCGAGCTTCTGGTCGACGATCTTGAGTTCGTCGCCGGTGAACGCGCCCGCGTACTTGTAGTGCGGGCCGAGCGAGTTGTAGTCGAGCAGTTGCTTGCGAAAGATGTCGGGACTGATCAGCGCGAATTCGCGCCAGTCGACGCCGATCTCGTTCGCGAGACGCCGCTGCAGCGGCCGCAGCGTGCTCTTGCCCGATGCCGACGCGCCCTTCGTGTTCATCACGACCGGCTGCGCCTGCCGCGGCAGCCGCCGATAGTCCTCGGCGCGCACCGCTTCGGCGAGCCACGGATCGAGCAGCCGGCCGATTGCGTCGCTTGCCGCCTCGTTGCACGCCATGTCGACGGCGAGCGCAGCGATCATCTCGCGGCTGCCCCATGCGCGGCCATGCCGGACGAGGAGCGCTGACAGCACGCGGGCGAGGGCGCGATACGCCGCCACTTGCAACGCATCGGGCGATACGCGGGCTTTCGTGTCCCACTCGCCGGCAATGCGGAATTCGCGATTGCCGGGTGCTTCCTCGCCGCCGGCGCGCGCGCGGTTGCCGCCGAGGAATGCGAACGGCGAGCGCCGACGCGTCGGCGGCGGAGGCGCGAGTGCATCGATCTCGCGCCCGATCAGCGTCGCGAGCTCGCGTCGTACGCGATCGTATTCGGCGGCGACTTGCGCCATCCGCGGCAGCACGTGGTCGGTGAGCACCGTGCGCGTGATGCGGCGGAAGTTGATGCCGAGATCCTCGATGCGGACGCCGTCGGGGACCGACAAGTCGGCGGTGACCCGGATCAGCAGCTCGTGCAGCGCGAGCCGCCCGGGACGGAACGCGACGACGTCGGGGAGATCGAGCCCGGTGAAGTCGCAAAGCTCGCGCGCGGCAGGGATGCTCGTGAACACGTTCTCGGGGCGCAGGAACGTCGACAGGTGCCGGATCGCATCGGGAATCTCCGATTCGACGCCGGGATTCCACGGACCGAACGCTGCTTCGCTGCCGGTGCCCACGCTCGTTGCGATCGCGATGCTTTCGTCGATGCGCGTGCTCATCCGGCTATCGTTCGCCTCTTTCCGCTAAAATTCAAGGTTTGCCGAGCGTCCGTTAAGCTTTGCCGCGGACGCCCGGCCCCTCCCGCAGACGGCAGCGCGCATCGCATTGCGCGCCGCCGTTCGATCTTCCCGATGCAGAATATCCGCAACTTCTCGATCATCGCGCACATCGACCACGGCAAGTCGACGCTCGCCGACCGGTTCATCCAGCGCTGCGGCGGGCTTTCCGATCGGGAAATGGAAGAGCAGGTGCTCGACTCGATGGAGCTCGAGCGCGAGCGCGGCATCACGATCAAGGCGCAGACCGCGGCGCTGCGCTATCGCGCGCGCAACGGCCACACGTACCAGTTGAACCTGATCGACACGCCGGGCCACGTCGACTTCGCCTACGAAGTGTCGCGTTCGCTCGCCGCATGCGAAGGCGCGCTGCTCGTCGTCGACGCGTCGCAGGGCGTCGAGGCGCAGACGGTGGCGAACTGCTATACGGCGATCGAGCAGGGCGTCGAGGTCGTTCCCGTCCTGAACAAGATCGACCTGCCGTCGGCCGACCCCGAGCGCGTCATCGACGAAATCGAGGACATCATCGGCATCGAGGCCGACGATGCGATCCGCGCGAGCGCGAAGACGGGCGAGGGTATCGACGACATCCTCGAGGCGGTGATCGCGCGGATCCCGCCGCCGTCCGGCGATCCTGACGGACCGCTGCAGGCGCTGCTGATCGATTCCTGGTTCGACAATTACGTCGGCGTCGTCATGCTGGTGCGGGTGATGGAGGGATCGGTGAAGCCGCGCGATCGCATCCTGCTGATGGCCTCGGGCGCTTCATACATGTGCGAGCAGGTCGGCGTGTTCACGCCGCGTTCCGTGGCGCGCGAGCAGCTCTCGGCGGGCGAAGTCGGATTCATCACCGCCGGCATCAAGGAGTTGAAGGCCGCGATGGTCGGCGACACGATCACGAGCGTGTCGCGGCCC
>DATNGN010000082.1:0-102573 GCA_035605875.1 Casimicrobiaceae bacterium | reverse complement strand
CGAGATTGCCGCCGATGAACGTCGGGACGATGAACAGCCATTCCCACGTCGGATGCACGAGGCGCGTCGCGCAATACCCGATCGCTGCGATGCCTGCGGCGTACATGACGCCGATGTGGACGAGCCCGTTGTAGAGCGGGCCGATGTTCGACACGTACTGCTCGCGAAACCTGCGCTGGCGCTCGGTCATCATCGTCGATCTCCTGCTTGCATTGCCGTCGGTTGCGCTGATATATTAGTCGTCGATTAGCCGCCGTGTCAACCGACCCCGGGGCGCTACGAGCACCGCCTCGCGATGCCCGCTTCATCCGGACCGGCCTCGGCACGACAACCCTTGACCGCGCACAACGTCATCACCGATCGCCGCCCTTCCGAGCGCCTCGAAAGCGACGTGCTCGTCGTCGGTGGCGGAGCGGCGGGCGTCGCCGCGGCGGTGACCGCCGCACGGCAGGGTATGCGGGTGACGCTGCTCGAGCGCTACGGATTCTGCGGCGGCGGCGCGGTTGCCGGCATGTCGGGAACGATCTGCGGATTGTTCATGGCGAGCGATTCGCCGGACGCGCCTCCTCGCCAGATCGTCCATGGCTTCGCCGACGAGTTCGCGCGGCGCATGCGCGCAGTCGGCGGCCTCACGCCGCCGGTGCGCTACGGCAAGACATGGACGCTCGTGCACGATCCGCTCGCATGGCGCAACGTCGCCGATGCGATGCTGGCCGAAGCCGGCGTGCAGGTGTTCTTTCACGCCCTCGTCACCGAAGCGCTGCTCGAAGGGGAAGCGCGCGTGGCGGGCGTCCAGGCGTACACGAAACAGGGAAAGTTCCGGATCGAGGCGGCAATCACGATCGATGCGAGCGGCGACGCCGACGTTGCCGCGATGGCCGGACTCGACACGACAGTCGGGCACGAAGGCGTCGTGCAGAACCCGACGATGATCTTCCGCCTGCAGGGGGTCGACGTCGAGCGCTTCCTCGCCGTGCAGGGCGACGATTCGATCATGGGCGATGCGGTGTCGCGGAAAATCGTCGAGGTCGCTGCATCGGGCGCCTATCGGTTGCCGCGCGCGAAGGTGTTCCTGTTTCCGACACCGCGGCCGGGCGAACTGCTCTGCAACTGCACGCGCGTCGTCGGCGCCGACGGACGCGAGCTGAATCCACTGCGTGCGCGCGACTTCACCGAAGCCGAAGTCGAGGGACGCCGGCAGGTCAATGAGTACGCGCGCTTCTTCCGCGATCATCTCGCCGGTTGCGAGCGAAGCTTCGTGAACGACACCGGCGTGCAGGTCGGCGTTCGGCAAAGCCGGCAGATTGCCGGCGTGCGCATGCTGTCGAACGACGATGTCGTCACCGGACGCAAGTGCGCGACGTCGATCGCCCGCTCCGCATGGCCGATCGAACTTCATGCCGGCGCGCGCCCGCGCCTTGCGTGGCTCGTCGACGATTATTACGAGATTCCCTACGAGTGCTTCGTCCCGCGCGAAGGCGAATCGCTGCTGGTTGCCGGCCGTTGCCTGTCCGCGGAACACGAGGCGATGGCATCGGCGCGCGTCACTGCGCAGTGCTTCTCGTACGGCCATGCGATCGGACGCGCGGCCGCGCTGGCCGTGCGCGAGAACATGCCGCCGCGCGACATCGACGCATCGGCCATTCGCGCCCTGCTCGATCGCGATGGCGCTCAGCTCGGCACCACCGCGCAGAACATCGACGCGCACGGCCGCCGCCAGCCTTTCGCCGCATGACGAAGCGGCGCTCGAAGCGATGAGAGACGACCGGACTCAAGCGAGCGTCGCGCGCGCAGCGCGCCGTCCGAAGCGCGCGACCAGGATCGACAATGGCGCCGACGCGGCAGCGGTGACCGAGAGCGAGCGCAGCCTGACCGACCAGGCGTATTCGATCCTCGAGGAAATGATCGTCACGCTGAAGCTCGCGCCCGGTGCCGACGTGTCGGAGGCGCGCCTTTCGAAAGTCCTCGGCATCGGCCGCACGCCGATCCGTGAAGCGCTGCAGCGCCTCGCGCGCGAGCGGCTCGTCACGATTCTGCCGCGACGCGGCATCCTCGTCACCGAGATCAACGTCAAGAGCCAGCTGCGGCTCCTCGAAGTTCGCCGCGAGGTCGAGCGGCTGATTGCGCGGAGCGCAGCCCGCCGTGCGCTGCGTCCCGAGCGCGAGCGTTTTACGAAGATCGCGCGCATCTTCGAGCAATCGGCGCGCACGAACGACGAAACGACGTTCATGCGAGTCGACCGCGAATTCAACGAGCTCTGCGCGAAGGTTGCGCGCAACGAATTCGCCGCCGGCGCGATGGCGCTGATGCATTCGCTGTCGAGGCGCTTCTGGTACATCCACTACCAGGAAGCGGCCGACATGCCGGCAACGGCGAAGCTGCACGCGAACATCGCCCGCGCGATCGCCAAAGGCGACGAAGCGGCCGCCGCGCGTGCGCTCGACCGGCTGATCGACGAGATCGAGAAGTTCACGCGGGCAACCGTCGGCACCGACACGTGACGCGCGACACACGCCGGTCGCGCAATCCTCCACACTCATTCGACACGAGGTCGCCATGACACCTGAACAAATCCTGTCGCTTCCGCCGCGCGTCCTGTCGCAACGGCAGCGCGAGCGCTATTTCGAGGATGGATTCATCCTGCTCGAGCGCGTCGTTCCCGACGATTGGCTCGAAAAGCTGCGCACGGCCACCGCGGCGCTCGTCGAGCGCAGTCGCGCGGTGACGAAATCCGACGCGGTGTTCGATCTCGAGCCCGACCACACGCCGCAGGCGCCCCGGTTGCGCCGCGTTTCGAGCCCCGTCGACCAGGATCCGGCGTTCTGGAATTACCTCGCGCAGTCGCAGCTCGGCGATATCGTCGCCGACCTGGTCGGTCCCGACGTCAAGTACCACCAGTCGAAGCTCAACTTCAAATGGGCAAAGGGCGGAGAGGAAGTGAAGTGGCACTACGACATTCCGTTCTGGCCGCATACGAACTACTCGCCGTTGACCGTCGGCACGTACCTGTACGACTGCGAGATGGACCAGGGGCCGGTGGGATTTCTGCCTGGCAGTCATCGTGGAACGATGCCAAGCCAGTACGACGCCTCGGGTTGCTGGACCGGCTGCCTGTCGCAGCGGGACGTCGACGCGATCGATCTTTCCAAAGCCGTGTACATGGTCGGGCCGGCCGGCTCGGTGACGATCCACAATTGCCGCACGCTGCACGGTTCGCCGGTGAACACGTCCGACAAGGGTCGTCCGCTGCTGCTCTACGTGCTCACGTCGGCTGATGCGTTCCCCTACACCGCCAACCCGATCCCGTCACCGAAATACGACGGCGCGATGATCCGCGGCACGCGCGCCCGCCATGCGCACATCGACCCCGAGCCGTGCGAAGTTCCGCCCGACTGGTCGCATGGCTATACGTCCATCTTCGCCTTGCAGCAGCAGGAAGCGAGAATGTGAGGTCTCCGATGCAACAGGTCGCCGCCACGCCGGCGCCCGCGCGGTTGCCGGAACCTTCGTGGCGATGATATTTTAATCGACGACAACAGATATATTTGTGCGTCTGCGCCCGCCGATCGGTGCAGCCGCGCCCACGCGCCGCGACAAGCGCCAACAGGAGGAAACATGAGGCAGCTCAGCAGGTCCATCGGGTTCATCGTCGTCTCGATCGCTCTCGCTTCATGGACGGCTGCGGCGGGCGCGCAGAACGTCGTCAAGATCGGCGAAATCGAGGCGCAGACGGGACCGCTCAACACCTACGGCTGGATGTCGTCGCAGGGGATGCGGATGGCCGTCGACGAGATCAACAAGGCGGGCGGCTTCCACGTCGCGGGCAAGACGTACAAGCTCGAGCTGATCAACCCCGACACGCAGGGCAATCCGCAGCAGGCGGTGATCCAGTTGAAGAAGATGCTCGAGGAGGACAAGGTCAAGTACGTGTTCGGGCCGTTCCTCACGAACATCTTCAAGGGCATCGAAGGCTACGCGAAGCAGCACGACGGGCAGTTCCTGCTGATGGGCGGCGCCACGCAGATCCACTACGAGCTCGGCAAGCCCGGCAACGACTACCTGATGCGCACGTGGAACTGGGATGCGGGAGCGAGCGGCTTCGGCACGCTGATGGTCGAGTACCTCAGGAAGAAAGGCGTGAAGAAGGTGGCGATGCTGATGCAGAACGACGCGTTCGGCCACGTCGCCGCCGACATCTACCGCGAAGCGTTCAAGTCGGCCGGCATCGGCTTCGAGGAGAACTGGTTCGAGCCGGGCACCAAGGATTATTCGGCGGTGCTCGCGAAGATCAGCGCGGGCAAGCCCGATTACCTGTTCCCCGGCTACACCGACGCGGTCCTCTACGACATCGTGCAGCAGGCGACGCAGCTCGGGCTCACCAAATTCTGGCTCGTGCGCGGCTCGCTCGGACCCGCGCTCAAGAACAAGGACTACATCGACGACTACGTCGCCTACATTCCGAAGTACTTCGAGGAAGCGGAGAAGAGCGAGCCCAAGGTCGCGAAGTTCATCGGCGACTACAAGGCGTTCTTCAAGACGAAGGACTTTCCATACGACCAGGCGCCGCTCTGCTCGTCGTCGTGCTACGACCACGTCTTCATGCTGGTCGAGGCGATGAAGCGTGCCGGTACCGTCGACGACGTCGCCAAGGTGAAGGCCGCACTCGAAGGCTTCACCTACGACGGTCTGTGGAAGATCCGCTACGACAAGACCGGCGAGGAAATCTTCAACTTCGACATCGTCGACGTGCAGAAGGGCGGCAAGATCAGCGTCACGCACGAGCAGCCCAAGTAGATGCTGCAGCTCGTCGTCGGGCAGCTTCTGAACGGCATCATCGTTGGCACTCTCTATGCGATCATCGCGCTCGGCGTCACGCTGACGTTCGGCATCACCGGCATCGTCAACTTCGCGCTGGGCGCGTTCATGATGCTCGGCGCCTACGTCACGTGGTACTTGAGTGACGGCGCCGGCGTCGCGTACCCGATCGCGGTGCCGCTGGCGGTCGCGTGCATCGCGCTCCTCGGGCTGCTCGTCGATCAGGCGCTGTTCCGCTTCACGCGGAACAACCTGATCAACGGGCTCATCGTCTCGATCGGCCTCATCTCGGTGCTCGTCGCCGTCGTGCTGATGATCTGGACGACGACGCCGCAGAACATGCATTACGTGCTGCCCGGCGTGTTCCGCGTCGGCGGCGTCATCGTGCCGAAGATGAAGGCGGTCGTGTTCGTCGTGCTGCTGCTCGTGATCCTCTTCACCTATGGCGCACTGACGCGCACGTGGGCTGGCCGCGCCGCGTATGCGTACGCGCAGAAGCCGGAAGCCGCCGCGCTGATGGGCGTACGCACCGGCGTGCTGCAGGCCGGCGTCGCCGCCTATGCAGCCGGACTCGCCGGTCTCGGCGGAGGGCTCTACGCGAGCCTCTACTCGATCACGCCGGAAATCGGCAGCGCCTACATCCTGAAGGGCGTCGAGGCGGCCATCCTCGCGGGAATCGGCAGCATCATGGGCTCGTTCGTCGGCGGCATCATCATCGGCGTCGCCGAGGGCGTCGGCTCGATCTTCCTGCCGTCGGCGTACAACGACGCCTATGGCCTCGTGCTGCTCGTGCTCATTTTGCTGTTCAAGCCCGCGGGGCTCTTCGCGAACCGATGAAGCATCTGCTGTGGATCCCGCTGCTCGCTGTACCATTCGTCGTCCACGACAACGTGGTCCTGACGATCCTCGTCTTCACGTTCATCGCCGGCATCCTCGCCGTCAGCTTCAACCTGGTCTTCGGCTTCACCGGTCAGCTGTCGCTGTTCCATGCGGCTGCATTCGGCCTGTCCGCCTACGCGACGTACCTGTCGATGATCCATCTCGGCATTTCGTTCTGGCTCGGCATGATCGTCGGCGTGCTGTTCGTCACGCTGATCTCCGTCGTCATCGGGGCGATCTGCTTCCGCTTCAACCTGCGCGAGCTCTACTTCGCGATCGTGACGCTCGCGTTCTCGGAACTGATCCGGCTCGTCATCCTCAACTGGAACAGTTTCACCAACGGCTCGCTCGGCATCAACTTCACGCTGACGCCGACGCTCTGGGTTCCCGGTCGTGGCGTCATTCCAGTGACCGGTACGCTCATGTGGTATTACCTGAGCCTCGTCGCCGTGGCGCTCGCCGTTTTCGGGTACTCGCGCATCGTCCACTCGTGGATGGGACGCTGCTTCGCGTCGATCCGCCTGAACGACGAGCTCGCCGACACGCTCGGCATCGACGTGTTCCGCTACAAGCTCGTCTCGTTCGTCGCCGGCAACATCGGCGCGGCGATCGCCGGCAGTCTCTATTCGTTCTACATCAGCTACATCGATCCGAACTACTTTTCGCTCGACCAGTCGCTCGCCATCATCGCGATGGCGCTCCTCGGCGGCCGCGAGTTCGTCGCCGCGCCCATCGTCGGCGCGCTCGTGCTGACGGCGCTTCCGCACGTGATCAACGTGAATGCGGAGGCGCGGCTGCTGATCTACGGGCTGATCCTGATCCTCACGATCCTTTTGATGCCGCGCGGCATCGTGGGCCTCCTTGCGAGACAGCGCCGTGCTGCTTGAGGTGCGCAACCTGACGAAGCGATTCGGCGGGCTCACCGCCGTGTCGGACATGTCGTTCGCGCTCGACGAAGGCGACATCGTCGGCATCTTCGGGCCGAACGGATCGGGCAAGACGACGCTGCTCAACCTCATATCGGGCGTCTACGAGCCGACCGCGGGACAGCTCGTCTGGCAGGGCCGCGAACTCGCGGGATGCAAGCCCCACCGGATCGCCGAGGCGGGGATCGTGAAGACCTTCCAGAATCCCCAGCTCTTCGGCGAGCTGTCCGTGCACGACAACATCGCAATCGCGGGGCACCTGCGTCTGAAGCGCCAGGCGGGCTGGCGTCGAATCGCCACGCTGTTTCCGTTGCGCGGCAAGGCGAGCGCCGACCTGGAGCCGCGCATCGATCACATCCTGCGCCTGTGCCGCCTCGAGGCGTTCCGCGACGCGCCAGCGGCCAGCCTCTCCTACGGCGGGGAGAAGATGCTCGGCGTCGCGATGGCGCTGATGTGCGAGCCGCGGCTCCTGCTGCTCGACGAGCCCGGCAGCGGCCTCGGCCACGACGAAATCCGCAACCTCGACGAAGTGCTGCGCGATTTACGCGCACACGGCACCACGCTCTGCGTGATCGATCACCGGGTCGGCTTCCTCGGCAAGCTCGCCGATCGGGCGATCGTGATTCATCACGGCGCGAAGATCGCCGAAGGCCCACCCGACGACGTGCTGCGCGATCACGCGGTGATCGAGGCGTACCTCGGACGCAGCCATGCTTGAGCTTTGCGGCATCGACGTTCACTACGCGAAGAACCGCGTGCTGAAGTCGATGTCTCTCGTCGTGGGCAAAGGCGAGGTGGTTGCACTCGTCGGTGCGAACGCCGCCGGGAAGACGACGACGCTGCGCACGATCATGGGGCTCAAGGCGCCGTCGTCGGGCACGGTCCGCCTCGAGGGATCGGACCTCGGTCGCGTGCCGACGAGCGGGCGCGTGCATCGGGGCATCGTGCTCGTGCCGGAAGGCCGGCAGGTGTTTCCGCGGTTCAACGTCACCGAGAACCTCTTGATGGGCGCGTATCACCGACGCGACCGCAACAGGCTCGACGGCGACTTCCGCACGCTCTTCGAGATGTTCCCGCGCCTTGCCGAGCGTCGTCGGCAGGCGGCGGGGTCGATGTCCGGCGGCGAGCAGCAGATGCTCGCGATCGCGCGCGGATTGATTGCGCGGCCGAAATGCCTGCTGCTCGACGAGCCGACACTCGGCCTCGCGCCGATCATCGTGCAGGAGATCGGCACGGTGATAAGGCGGCTCGCTGCCGACGGACTCACCGTCCTGCTCGCCGAGCAGAACGCCGCGATGGCGCTCGGCGTCGCCGACCGCGCATACGTGCTCGAGACGGGCCGCGTATCGCTCGAAGGCAGGGGCGTCGATCTGGTCGGCAACGAGGCGGTGCGCCGCAACTACCTCGGCACCTGAAGCAATCGCTTACGCATCTGGAGATAATCATGGGCAACGTTCTTACGCAAGCGCAGGTCGACCAGTTTCGGCGCGACGGCTGCGTCTTTCCGATCCGTGTCATGTCGGAAGCCGACGCGCTCGCGCTGCGCGGCCGGCTCGAAGCGTTCGAAGCCGGCACCGGTGCGCCGCTCGGCGGCGACCTCCGGCACAAGTCGCATCTGCTGTTCGCGTGGCTTGGCGATCTCGTTCGCGAGAGCGGCATCGTCGATGCCGTGGCCGACCTCTACGGTCCCGATCTTCTGTGCTGGACGACGAACTTCTTCATCAAGGAAGCGCGCAATCCGGCCTTCGTTTCGTGGCACCAGGACTCGACCTACTGGGGCTTGAGCGAGCCGGACGTCGTCACCGCCTGGGTCGCGTTCACGCCGAGCAATCACGCGAACGGTGCGATGCGATACATGCCCGGAACGCACACGTCCGACCAGATTCCGCATCGCGATACGTTCGCCCGCGACAACCTGCTGACGCGCGGACAGGAGGTGGCCGTCGACGTCGACGAAACGAAAGCGGTGACGATCGAGTTGAAGCCCGGAGAGATGTCGCTGCATCACGTGCGTCTCGTGCACGGATCGCCGCCCAATCCGTCCGACGACCGGCGCATCGGCTTCGCGATCCGGTACATCCCGACGCGGCTCAGTCAGGTGGCCGGCGACGACAGCGCGACGCTGGTTCGCGGTATCGACGTGCATCGCCATTTCGAGCCCGAGCCGCGTCCGGCGCGCGACATGGATCCCGCGTTCGTCGCGCTCCACAAGCGCATCGCCGAGCGCAACGCGCGCATCCTCTACCGCGGCACCGGCGTGCAGAGTTACAACGATCCGCGATCGCGTCGCACCGGCGGGAGTCCGGCGTGAAATTCGACGCCGCCGTGATGCATGCGGTGAACGCGCCGCTCGTGGTCGAGCAGGTCGAACTCGCACCGCTCGCGTCCGATGACGTGCTCGTCAGGATCCGGGCGACCGGCCTTTGTCATACCGACCTGGAGGCGCTGCAGGGCTCGCTCGTCTATCCGATGCCGATCGTGCTCGGACACGAGGGCGCCGGCATCGTCGAAGCGGTCGGCCGCGACGTGACCGATCTTCGCGCCGGCGACCATGTCGTCTGCTCGTGGAATCCGCATTGCGGCCACTGCTTTCATTGCGAGCGCGACCAGCCGATCCTCTGCGAGCCGTTCGTCCGCAACCAGCCGAAGGGTCTCCTGCTCGACGGCACGATGCGGCTCCGCCGTAACGGCCAGCCGCTCCACCATTTCTTCACGACGTCGACGCACGCGCAGTACACGGTCGTGCCGCGCTCGGGCGCGATTCGCGTCTCGAAGGACATCGCATTCGACCGCGCGTGCATCATCGGCTGCGCGGTGATGACCGGCATCGGCGCGGTCGTGCGCAAGGCGAAGGTCGAGGCGGGATCGAGCGTCGTCGTGATCGGCTGCGGTGCCGTCGGCCTCAACGCGTTGCAGGGCGCGCGGCTCGCAGCGGCGTCGCCGATCATCGCCGTCGACAAGGGGAGCACGAAACTCGAGCGTGCGACAGCGTTCGGTGCAACCGACGTCGTCGATGCCGGCGATGCCGATGCGCTCGAGCAGATCCGTGCGCTGACCGCGGGACGCGGCGCCGATCACGTGTTCGAAGCGGCGGGCGATCGCGCGACGCTGCGTTTGTCGGTCGAAGCGGTGCGGACCGGCGGCAGCGTCGTCTGGCTCGGCAAGCTCGGCGTCAACGAAGAAGTGACGTTCCGCTGGGGCGCGCTGATGGGCGAGAAGCGCATCGTCCGCTCGAGCTACGGCAACGCGCGTCCCGAGCGTGACTTTCCGTGGATCGTCGATGCCTACATGAAGGGCGCGATCAAGCTCGACGAGCTCGTCACGGCACGGATCGCGCTGCGCGAGATCAACGACGGCTTCGCTGCGCTCGCACGGGGCGAGGGCATCCGCACCGTCGTCATGTTCGACTGATGGACAGCCTCGCACGGCTCGCCGCCCCTTGCATCCGCCGCTCGCGCCCGAACACATCGACGCACCGCACCGCGTTGCGGCGCTCGGTCCGCTTGCGCTCGAATCGGGCGAGAAGATCCTCGATTACGGCCAGTCGTACGTCACGCACGGTGCGCTCGACGCCGCGCGATCGAATGCGATCGTCGTCTGTGCGTCGCTGACCGGCACGCATCACCGGCTCGATTTTCTGATCGGACCGGGGAAGGCGCTCGATTCGTCGCGCTACTTCATCATTGCGACCGATGCGATCGGCAACGGGCTCTCGACGTCGCCGTCGAACAGCCGGGCGCAGCCGGGCATGCGCTTCCCGTGCTTCACGGTCCGCGACATGGTGCATGCGCAGTACCGGCTGCTCACCGAGCACCTCGGCGTTACGCGCGTGCATGCGGTGGTCGGCGCGTCGATGGGCGGCATGCAGGCGCTGCAATGGGCGACGAGCCATCCGCGATTCATGCAGCGGATCGTCGCGATGACGGCGATGGCGAAGACGGCGCCGTGGGCCGCCGCCGTCACGAGCACTGCGCGCGCCTGCCTGATGGCCGACCGCGCGTGGACCGGCGAGCGCTTCGATGGCGTGCCCGAACGCGGGTGGCGCGCCTACGCGGGCCTCATGAGCGGGCTTTTGATGCGCACGCCGGAAGCGATCGACGCTGCGGCCGCGAGTGGATCGCAAGCCGCTCACGACGACCTGCACGCACGCCAGCGCGCGCAGGGCTTCGACGCGACCGATTATCTGTACCAGTCATCGGCGTACGACGCACACGACGTCGGCACGACGGCGGGCTTCGGCGGCAACACGCGCGCGGCGCTCGCGTCGATTGTCGCGAAGGTGCTGCTCCTCGCGCCACCGCTCGATCTGTTCAATCCGGTGGAGAGCGCAAGGCGCGCGGGCGCGGTGATTCCGGGCGCGCGCTTCGTCGAAATCCCGTCGATTCAGGGCCACGCAGCGGCGGCGAACGCGGTGCGCGACGACTCCGAGTTCATCGACCGCGAGATCGCACAATTTCTGGCCGATTGAAGGGCCGGCTTCGGGCGCGTGTATGCTGGGTTTGCAACTGGTGCCCGGAAGAGGACTCGAACCTCCACAGTGTTGCCACCGCCAGGACCTGAACCTGGTGCGTCTACCAATTCCGCCATCCGGGCAGGCGTGACGAACCGATAATTTTAAGGTCTTTCGCGAACCCTTGTCAAAATCGATTCCCCTTCGCCGCCGCGCCGCAACCGAGCCGCGCAGCGATCGTCCGCGCAAACGGACGCGCGACGCCGCCGATCTCGAATCGAAACCAACCAGCGATGCGATCCTGCGCGAGTTGACCGACGCGGGCGTCCCGCTCGCCCCCACGGAGATCGCGGCGCGGCTCGCGATCGGCCGGCGGCAACAGCACCTGTTCGACGCGTGCGTCGCGACGCTCGAGCGCGACGGCGAGATTCTCGTCAACCGCAAGGGCGAGCTTTGCATCGTCGCGAAGCTCGATCTCGTGCGCGGCACCGTGCAGGGGCATCCGGACGGCTACGGCTTCCTCGTTCCCGACGAGGGCGGCGACGATCTGTTCCTGTCGCCGCGCGAAATGCACAAGGTGCTGCACGGCGATCGCGTCACCGCGAAGCGCGCAGGGTTCGACCGTCGCGGACGTCCCGAGGGCGAGATCGTCGACGTGCTCGAGCGCGCGAACCGCGAAATCGTCGGCCGCATCCACCAGGAACGCGGGCTCTGGTTCGTCGAAGCGGAGAACCGCCGCATCAACCAGGATCTCCTGGTTGCCGACGACGAGCGCAAGGGCGCGCAGCCGGGTCAGGTCGTCGTCGTCGAGATCGTCGAGCAGCCGAGCGCGCATGGCGAAGCCGTCGCGCGCGTGAAGGAAGTGCTCGGCAGCGCGACCGATCCCGGCATCGAGATCGAGATCGCGCTGCGCAAGCACGACCTGCCGTTCGAATGGAGCGCCGGCGCAGCGCGCCAGGCGCAGCGCCTGCCGGCCGACGTGCGTCCCGCGGACGGCAAGGGACGCACCGACCTCACCGGCCTGCCGCTGGTGACGATCGACGGCGAGACCGCGAAGGACTTCGACGACGCCGTGTACTGCGAGCCCGACGGGCGCGGCTTCCGCCTCGTCGTCGCCATCGCCGATGTCGCGCATTATGTCCGCGACGGCGATGCGCTCGATCTCGAGGCGCGCGAGCGCGGCACGTCGGTCTACTTCCCGCGCCGCGTCATTCCGATGCTGCCCGAGGCGCTGTCGAACGAGCTCTGCTCGCTCAAGCCCGACGTCGACCGGCTGTGCATGGCGTGCGACATGAAGATCGACGCGCGCGGCACGATCAGGTCGTATGCGTTCTACCCGGCGGTCATGCATTCGCGTGCGCGGCTCACGTACACCGACGTGTACGCGTGGCTGCGCGATCCCGCCGCCGCGCGCGAAACGGTGGGCGAGGCGCTGCTGCCGCACCTTGCGCAACTGCATACGCTCTTCAAGGTGCTGCTCGCCGCGCGCGAGCGTCGCGGCGCGATCGACTTCGACACCGCCGAGCTCGCGCTGCAGTTCGATCAGTACGGCAAGATCGCCGACATCGTGCCGGCGCCGCGCAACGATGCCCATCGGCTCATCGAGGAATGCATGCTGGCGGCGAACGTTTGCGCGGCGAGCTTCGTCACCGAAAACGAGCAGCCAGCGCTCTACCGGATCCACGAGGGACCGCCGCCCGACAAGCTCGCCGCGCTCCGGGAATTTCTCGCGAGCTCGGCGCTGACGCTGACGGGCGGCGACAGTCCGACGGCGATCGACTACGCGGCACTGATCGATCGCATCCGCGACCGGCCCGATTTCGCGCTGCTGCAGACGGT
The DNA here is from genome assembly GCA_035605875.1 of Casimicrobiaceae bacterium. Classification (GTDB taxonomy): domain Bacteria; phylum Pseudomonadota; class Gammaproteobacteria; order Burkholderiales; family Casimicrobiaceae; genus VBCG01. Next base: position 89,664 of record DATNGN010000082.1, on the reverse strand, counting down.
GTTGCTGCGCTCGCTGTCGCGCGCCGAGTACGATCCCGACAACGTCGGGCATTTCGGACTCGCCTACGACGTCTACGCGCACTTCACGTCGCCGATTCGCCGCTATCCCGATCTGCTCGTGCATCGCGCGATCAAGGCGGTGCTCGCGGGCAAACGATATGCGCCGAAGGCGGCGACGTGGGCCGAGCTGGGCGTGCACTGCTCGATGACCGAGCGGCGCGCGGACGACGCATCGCGCGACGTGCTGCAATGGCTCAAGTGCCATTACATGCAGGAGAAGGTCGGCGAAACGTTCGCGGGCACGATCAGCGGCGTCGCGAGCTTCGGCATCTTCGTCACGCTCGATGGCCTCGACATCGACGGCCTCGTGCACGTGACCGAACTGCCGCGCGACTACTTCCACTTCGATGCGGTGCGCCACGCGCTGATCGGCGAGCGCAGCGGGCGCACGTTCCAGCTCGCAGGACGAGTAATCGTGAAGGTGGCCCGCGTCGACCTCGACCGCGCGAAGATCGATTTCACCCTCGATGAAACGGCGACGCCGCGCGACGTCGAATCGCTCCAGGTCGCGCGGCCGCTATCGCTGCAAGCGGCGAAGCCGTCGTCGCCCCGCCCCTCGGTCCGCGAAGCGCTCGCTCGCGGCGAACGGCCAGGCGGCCGCAAGACGCGGCGGTGACGTTGGCAGCCGGCGTCGATCTCGTCATCCAGGCACCGCAGGTCCTGCGCGAGGACCTCGACATCCTCCGGCTCATGACCGGTGCGCAGGGTGTCGAGCCGATCGATCGCGCGGCGTGCGAGGCGTATCGGCTGCACGAGCCCGAGGATCGCGCCGGCGTCGCCGAAGCCTGCGCCGCGGCCGAGTACGACTTCGCGTTCGTTCCGCACGAACGCACGCTCGATCGCGTGCGGCTCGTTGCGATGGACATGGATTCGACGCTGATCACGATCGAATGCATCGACGAGATCGCCGCGATGCACGGGATCGGCGGAGACGTCGCGGCGATCACCGCCGCCGCGATGCGCGGCGAGATCGACTTCACCGCAAGCCTCACGCGGCGCGTCGCGTTGCTCGAAGGATTGCCGATCGAAGCGCTTGCGCGCGTCTACGACGAACGGCTGCGGTTATCTCCGGGTGCTCCGCGACTGTTCGAAGCGTTGCAGGCGATCGGCGCGAAGACGCTGCTCGTCTCCGGCGGCTTCACGTTCTTCACCGAGCGCCTCCAGGCGAGGCTCGGCATCGACTTCACCTTGTCGAACGCACTCGACGTCGACAACGGGCGCCTGACGGGTCGCCTCCGCGGCGACATCGTCGATGCGCAAGCGAAGGCGTCGTGCTTTTCGACGCTCGCGCAGCGCTACGCGCGCGACGGGCTCGGCGTCGCGATCGGCGATGGCGCGAACGACCTGCCGATGTTGGCCGCGGCCGACGTATCGATTGCCTACCATGCGAGGCCGCGCGTGCGCGAACAGGCGACGCACGCGATCGATCACTGCGGGCTCGACGCGGTGCTGAATCTCTTTTCCTGACCTCGGCAACGCCGCAAGAAATTTCGAATTTGGTTGTCGCCTACAGCGCCGTCGAGCGACGACGGAGGAATTTACGATCCATCGTCGCGACACGCTGAACACCACAGCTTTCGCGCATCGAAACAACGCACTTGCCTACGTGGTGCGCCGCTTGCTTGGGCCACGGCGCACGAGCGCCTGCCGTGGCTTGCCAACCAACGGGCGAAGTATCGCCATGCGCCTCGCGAAACAACGAAGACGCGGAGACGGACGGTCAGTCCATTTCGTCGATCCAGGCTTGCTGAATCGCCTCGAGGACCTTCTCACCTCCGCGCTTGGGATCATCGTCGAAATCCGGCAACTTCTGCACCCAATGATGCAGGTCGGTGAACCGTACGGTCGCGGCATCGACGTCGGGATGCGCGGCACGGAGTGCGATCGCGATGTCGAGCGTGTCGATCCACTTCATTGAGTCAGCCCCTCTCCTTGGCGTAATTGATCGTATACCGCGGGATCTCGACGACGAGCTTCGCATCGTCGACGATTGCCTGGCATGACAGCCGCGACACCGGCGTCAATCCCCATGCGCGATCGAGCAGGTCCTCCTCGTCCTCGGACGCTTCGGACAGCGAGTCGAATCCCTCGCGCACGATGACGTGACACGTCGTGCACGCGCACGACTTCTCGCACGCATGCTCGACGTCGATGCCCTGCCCGAGCAGGTTGTCGAGCAGCGACGTGCCGGGATCGCCTTCGAAGGTCTTGCCTTCGGGGCAGATCTCGGCGTGCGGCAAAACGACGATCTCGGGCATCGATGTCAGGGGCGCTCACTCAGCGAACGCGATCGGCCTTCGTCGAAGTCACCGCCGTAAACGAGCGGCTTGCCTTCGAGATAGCGCGAAAAGCAACAGCGCGAGGACTGGCGGCCCGAACTGCGCGATACGAAACATCGGGCACGTGCCGAAGCGCATCCCCGTCCCGCCCGATCGGAGGCGGTGAGTCATCGGCGCGAATCGAGTGCGTCGACGTGCTTGCCGGCGAGCGCGCGCGAAACGCCGCGATCCATCCGTCTGGCGGCGAAATCCTCGGTTGCCGTGTTCAACGCCGACATTGCCGCCGACAGCGCCTCGCGGTCGTCGCCGTCGACGTGGCGCCGCACGTCTTCCAACGCGTGATCGATCGCGCTGCGCTCCCGCGGATCGAGCAGCGACGCGTCGGCTGCGAGCGCGCTCTCGGTTGCCGCAACCATCCGCTGTGCGTCGACGCGGGTCTCTGCCAGCGCGCGCGCGGCCCCGTCGTCGACCGCATGCGCGTACGAATCCTGCAGCATCCGCGCGATCTCGGCGTCGGTGAGCCCGTACGATGGCTTGACGGCGATCGATGCCTCGGCGCCGGTCGTCTGCTCGCGCGCCGACACCGACAGGAGGCCGTCGGCATCGACGGCGAACGAGACGCGAATCCGCGCCGCACCGGCCGTCATCGGCGGGATGCCGCGCAATTCGAAGCGCGCGAGCGAGCGGCAGTCGGTGACCTTCTCGCGCTCGCCCTGCAGCACGTGCAGCGCCATCGCGGTCTGCCCGTCCCTGAACGTCGTGAAGTCCTGCGCACGCACGACCGGAATCGTCGAGTTGCGCGGCACGATCTTCTCGACGAGACCGCCCATTGTCTCGATCCCGAGCGACAGCGGAATCACGTCGAGCAACAACCAGTCGTCGCCCTCGCGGTTGCCGACCAGCTTGTTCGCCTGGATCGCCGCACCGAGCGCGACCACCTCGTCGGGATCGAGATCGGTGAGCGCTTCCTGACCGAAGCAATCGGCCACCGCGCTGCGGATCTGCGGCATCCGCGTCGCGCCGCCGACGAGCACGACGCCGTCGATGTCGGATGCCGCGAGCTTCGCATCACGAAGCGCGCGCGACACCGGCACGAGCGTTCTCGCGACGAGCGGTTGCGTGATGCGGGCAAACGCCTCGCGCGAAAGCGTGAGCTCGAGCCGGGTGCCGTTGGCGAACGCGGTGACGAGCGGCGCGGCGTCGTGCTGCGTCAGCAGTTCCTTCGCTTCGCGCGCCTTCGCCAGCAGGCGGCGGGCATCTGTCGCAGAAAGCGCCGGCAGCGCCGACTCGCCGCGCGCCCAATCGGCGATCGCATGGTCGAAGTCGTCGCCGCCGAGCGCCGAGTCGCCGTTGGTCGCGAGCACCTCGAACACGCCGCGGGTGAGCCGCAGGATCGAGATGTCGAACGTTCCGCCGCCCAGGTCGAATACCGCGTACGTGCCTTCGGCCGCGTTGTCCAACCCATAGGCGATCGCCGCTGCCGTCGGCTCGTTCAGGAGGCGCAGCACCGGCACGCCGGCAAGCGTCGCCGCATCCTTCGTCGCCTGGCGCTGTGCATCGTCGAAGTACGCGGGAACGGTGACGATCGCACCGTCGATCGCGCCGCCGAGCGACGCTTCGGCGCGCGCACGCAACGTCTTCAGGATTTCGGCGGAGACTTCGATCGGCGTCTTCGCGCCGCTGCGCGTCGCCATGCGGATCACGCCTTCGCCATCGACGAAGCGATAGGCGCCGCGCTGCCCGCTCGCGACGTCGGCGAGACCGCGGCCCATCAGTCGCTTGGCCGACGCGATCGTGTCGTGCGGGTCGTCGGCTGCCTGCGCGAGCGCGTCGTAGCCGACCTCGACCGTGTGTTCGCCGTAACGGACGACCGACGGCACGAGCGGACGACCGGCGTCGTCGGGCAGCACGATCGCGACCCCGTCCCGAACCGTCGCGACGAGCGAATTCGTCGTGCCGAGATCGATGCCGACCGCGCGGCGCTTCGCATGCGGCAGCGGCGAGCGATCCGGCTCCGAGATCTGGAACAACGTCATGAATCGAGTTCCGCCACGCGCATCGCGTCGAAATCGTCGGCAAGCTTCACGAGAAAGCGCCATTCGCGCACCTGCACCGAAGCAGCGGGATCACCGGCCTCGAGCAGGCGGGCGACTTCATCGCAAGCGCCTGCAGCCTCCCCGCGTACCTCGGCGATCAGTGCGGCGAGCGTTCGCGCGTCGTGCGCCTCCTTGGCTTCCTCGGCAGCCTCGCGGCGCTCGAGCTGGCGGGTCAGGAAGTCGACCGGCAGCCGCGTGTCGGTCTCGGATGCCGCCTCGATGCCGCGCAGGGCCAGCACGTATTCGGCGCGGGCGACGGGATCGCGCAGCGTCCGGTAAGCGTCGTTCGCGCGCGCCGACGCCTGCAGCGCGAGACGCTTCTGCGCGTCGCCTGCCCGCGCGAAGTTATCCGGATGGACGCTTCGCTGCAGATCGCGATACGCGCGCTCCAGCGCCTCGGTGTCGATCCGAAAGCCGGGACGCAAGCCGAGCAGGTCGAAATGGTTGCGCGAGAAATCGATCATCGATGGGGCCACGCGCCACCGCCCGCCACGCTGCTAGGAGCGTGACGAGCAGCCCCGAGTGCGCGAAGGCCCGCAGCGAGTCCCGAGCCAGTACTCGAGGGTACGGCGAGGGACGAGCGAGGACACGACAAAGCAATCGGGGCGCGCAGTCGCTCCTAGACGTTGAACGACTCGCCGCAGCCGCAGGAGTCGCGCACGTTCGGATTGTTGAACTTGAAGCCTTCGTTCAGGCCTTCGCGCGTGAAATCGAGCACGGTGCCTTCGAGATACGGAAGGCTCTTCGGATCGACGATGATCCGCACGCCGTGGCTTTCGAATTGCGCGTCCTCCGGCTGCACGTCGTCCGCGTACTCGAGCTTGTAGGCGAGCCCCGAACAGCCCGACGTGCGCACGCCGAGGCGAAGCCCGATCCCCTTGCCGCGCTTCCTGATGTTCGCCGCGACGTGACGTGCGGCGCTTTCGGTCATCGTGATCGGGCGCGCAGCGCTTTCGGTCGTCATGGTCGCCATGCTAGTCGTTCACCGGTTCGGTCGCGGGCCGTGGATGCTTCGCACGATAATCGGAGACCGCCGCCTTGATCGCGTCCTCGGCGAGGATCGAGCAATGGATCTTCACCGGCGGAAGCGCGAGTTCCTCGGCAATCTGCGTGTTGCGAATCGCCATCGCCTCGTCGAGCGTGCGGCCCTTCACCCATTCGGTGACGAGCGACGACGACGCGATCGCCGAGCCGCAGCCGTACGTCTTGAACTTCGCGTCCTCGATCACGCCGTCGACGCCGACCTTGATCTGCAGCTTCATCACGTCGCCGCAGGCGGGGGCGCCGACCATGCCCGTGCCCACGCCCTCCTCGCTCTTCGCGAACGAGCCGACGTTGCGCGGGTTTTCGTAATGGTCGAGGACCTTGTCGCTGTATGCCATGTCACCTGACTCCTAATGTGCCGCCCACTGCACGGTATCGAGATCGATGCCTTCCAGATGCATTTCCCACAACGGCGACAGCTCGCGCAGCTTCGCGATCTTCCGCTGGACGAGCGCCACCGTGTAGTCGATTTCCTCGTCGGTCGTGAAGCGGCCGACGGTGAAGCGGATCGAGCTGTGCGCGAGTTCGTCGCTGCGGCCGAGCGCGCGCAGCACGTACGACGGCTCGAGCGACGCCGACGTGCACGCGGACCCCGACGACACCGCGATGTCCTTGATCGCCATGATCAGGCTCTCACCCTCGACGAAGTTGAAGCTGACGTTGAGGTTGTGCGGAACACGGCGCTCCATGTCGCCGTTGACGTACACCTCCTCGATCTGCGTGAGCCCGTCCCACAACCGGTCGCGAAGCCTGCGGATGCGCTCGTTGTCGGCATCCATTTCGAGCCGGGCGAGACGAAACGCTTCGCCCATGCCGACGATCTGATGCGTCGGCAGCGTGCCCGAACGCATCCCCCGCTCGTGGCCGCCGCCGTGCATCTGCGCCTCGATCCGCACGCGCGGCTTGCGCCGCACGAACAGCGCGCCGACCCCCTTCGGGCCGTAGGTCTTGTGCGCCGAGAACGACATCAGGTCGACCTTGAGCTGCGACAGGTCGATCGGCAGCTTGCCGCTCGCCTGCGCGCTGTCGACATGAAAGACGATGCCGCGCTTGCGGCAGATCTCACCGATGGCGGCGACGTCCTGGACCACGCCGATCTCGTTGTTCACGTACATGACCGAGACGACCGTCGTATCGGGACGCAGCGCCGCCTCGAAGCGCGCGAGGTCGAGCAGACCGTCGGGCGCGACGTCGAGGTAGGTGACGTCGAAACCTTCGCGCTCGAGCTCGCGCATCGTGTCGAGCGTCGCCTTGTGCTCGGTCTTCACCGTGACGAGATGTTTGCCCTTCTCGCGATAGAAGTGCGCGGCACCCTTCAGCGCCAGATTGATCGACTCGGTCGCGCCCGACGTCCAGACGATCTCCTTCGGATCGCAGTGAACGAGGAGCGCCACTTCCCGGCGCGCCTCCTCGACGGCCTTCTCGGTTTCCCAGCCGAACGCGTGCGAGCGCGACGCCGGATTGCCGAAGTGCTCGGTGAGGTACGGAATCATCTTCTGCGCAACGCGCGGATCGACCGGCGTCGTCGCGGAGTAATCGAGGTAGATCGGCAGTCGCATGGCGTTTCGTTGAATGTCCAGGGACGCGTCAGGCTGCGCCCGCGCGCGGTGAATCGGTCGTTGCAATATGCCGCTGGTCGTGCAGCACCGCGACGTCGCTCGGCTGCGCACGCTGCTGCCGCACGAGCTCGGCCAGCGTGACCGACCGCAGATACGAAAAGATGTGGGCGTTCAGTCCGGCCCACAACTCGTGCGTCATGCAGCGGCGGTCGTCGAGGCAGTTCTCGCGGCCGCCGCATTGCGTAGCGTCGATCGGCTCGTCGACCGCCACAATGATGTCCGATACCGCCACCGTTTCCGGTGCACGTGCGAGGTTGTAGCCGCCGCCGGGACCGCGGACGCTATCGACGAGACCCTGCCGCCGCAGCTTGCCGAAGAGCTGCTCCAGGTACGAGAGCGAGATCTTCTGGCGTTCGGAAATGGCCGCCAGCGTTACCGGACCCTTGGCGCCGTGCAGCGCGACATCGATCATGGCGGTGACGGCGAAACGACCCTTGGTGGTCAAACGCATGGCGTGTCTCCGGCCGCGGCGGCGAAACCGGAATCGTAGAATACCCGATAAATTTGGTCAACTAAGGACAAAACAAGTTCCAAGGCGGGGTTAGTTAGGGGCTGGGGCGAGGGATGGGTCTGGGCCCAGCCCCGGAACACTGCCCCTAATCCCCACTCTCCAGCATCTTGTTGATCTGCTTCGGATCGAAGGCGTCGGCCACCGCCTTCGCCTCCGCGCAGTCGAGTCCCTCGTGCTGCAGCAGCGCCACGAGCCGGTTGAAGCGTTCCTCGGTGGCGGCCGCATGGTCGAGCAGCTTGTGAATGGCCTGCACGACGGGGTCGTCCATGTCCGACGAGATCGCGTACGCCGAAAAGCCGATCTTCACCGCCTGCGCCTCGCGGCGGTCCTGGTCGGCGGGCGTGACGATGCGCGCCGGAATGCCGACGGCCGTGGCGCCCTCCGGTACGTCGCGCACGACGACGGCGTTCGAGCCGACCTTCGCGCCGTCGCCGACGTGGATCGGGCCCAGGATCTTCGCGCCGGCACCGACGACGACGCCGCGGCCGAGCGTCGGATGGCGCTTGCCCTTGTTCCACGAGGTGCCGCCCAGCGTGACGCCGTGGTAGAGCGTCGTATCGTCGCCGATCTCGGCGGTCTCGCCGATGACGATTCCCATCCCGTGATCGATGAACACGCGCCGCCCGATCCGCGCACCGGGATGGATCTCGATCCCGGTCAGGAAGCGGCTCCAGTGGGCGAGCCAGCGCGCGAGCCAGCGCAGTCCCGCGCGCCAGGCGCGGTGAACGACGGCACGATGCCAGACGAGCGCGTGCAGCCCCGGATAGCAGGTCAGCACCTCGAACGTCGTGCGCGCCGCCGGATCGCGGTCGAACACGACGCGGACATCTTCGCGAAGGCGGGAGAACATCCGCCCGATTATGCCATTTTCCGACCGTTTTACTCGGCTATTGGGGCGACCGACGCCGTGCCGAGCGGTCAGCGCAGCATGACGGCGGCGACGACGAGCGCAGCGACGGCGAGCGCGAACAGCACGAGGTAGGCGCACGCGATCACGACGGCGCGCAGCACGACACCGGGCCAGCTTCCGCGGTAGACGGTCCGCAGCGCCAGCACGCCGTAGACGAGCCCCCACAAGACGAGCAGCGTCCGCAACGGCGTGTAGGGGATCAACGCGAACAGTATCGTGACGAGGAATGCGAACGCATGCACGTGCGCGCCGAATACGAGATGCGCCGCGTAGCGCCGCGGTCGCAGCGGATGGCGCTTGTAACGTCCGACATAGACGATCTCGAGCAGTAGCGCGAAAAGCGGCAGCAAACCGATCGCCGCATACGGTGCGTAGCGGAACATGCCGCTGACGACCTGGTCGGCCTTCTGCTCGCGCGACAGGTGATTGAACGCGTCGACGCGTGGACGCAGCGGCGCGAGCCAGCGCGGCGAATCGGCATCGATGCTGAGGTTCAGCTTCGGATCGACCTCGAAGCCGAGACTGCTCTTTCCCGCAATCGATCGTCCGGCCGCCTTCGCATGATCGGCATCGCCGACATCCGTCTCCATGATCTTGACCGGAGCCGACGAAAGCCGCAGCACTGCAAACACGACGATCGACAGCGCGACGAAAAGCCGCGCGGGCCGCACGTAGCGACGCCTGCGTCCGGCGAGGTATTCGCGCGTCAGGAAGCCGGGGCGAAACGCGAGCGCGAACAGCGAGCGCCACATGCGTCCGTCGAACGCGATGTAGCGGCCGGCCGCATCGCGCACGAACGTGAACGCCGGCGGCAATGCGATCAGCGTTTCCTGGCCGCAATTCGGGCAATAGTTCCACGTCGCTTCGGCAGCGCAGTTGCGGCACCGATTCGCCGCCACATGTGTCGGCGCTTCGCGTGTCGCCGGCGCCGGATCGGCGGCGCCGGTCCTCGTTTGCGTCACGTCGACCGTCATCGCCGCTCCGCCTCGTGCGCGCATGCGTCGTCGATGCGGGCGAGGATCCCGCGCAGGATGTTCACCTCGTCGCGCTCGAGCGACGTGCGCGCGAAGAGTCGCCGCAGCCGCGGCAGCAATCGTCGCGGACGGGCGGGATCGTAGAAGCGCAATGCGGTCAGCGTGCGCGTCGCATGCGCAAAGAGCGCTTCGACGTCGTCGTGCGTCGCCGGCGCGAAACGCGGCGCGCGCCAGACGTCGCCGCCCTGCGCCGCCATCCGCATTTCCCACGCGACGACCTGCACCGCGGCGGCAACGTTCAGCGATCCGTAAACGGGATTCGCGGCGATCGTGGCCACCGCCGAACAGCGCGCCAGCTCGTCGTTCGACAGGCCGGACATCTCGGTGCCGAACACGAGCGCGACGTCACGCTCGCGTGCGACGCCGACGGCGTGCGCCGCCGCCTCGCGCAACGCCAGCACGCGTCCGGCGAACTTGCGCGGGCGCGCCGAGAGGCCGATCGACAGCGACGTCTCGGTGAGCGCATCGTCGAGCGTCGCGACGACGCGCGCGTTCTCGAGCACGGCCGTGGCGCCCGCGGCGAGCGCCGCCGCATCGGCGTGGGGAAAGCTTTTGGGGGCGACCAGAACCAGCCGCGTCAATCCCATCGTCAGCATCGCGCGCGCCGCCGCCCCGATGTTGGCCGGCAGGCTCGTGCGTACGAGGACGACGCGCAACCGGTCGAGGGCGGTGTTCGGCACGATTCTCGTAAAATACTACGGATGCATCCGATGCTCACGACGGCGGTCAAGGCGGCGCGCCGCGCCGGCAACATCATCACCCGCGGCGCACGCGACCTCGACCTTTTGGCGGTCACCGTGAAGGGGCCGAAGGATTTCGTCAGCGAAGTCGACCGTGCCGCCGAAGCGGCGATCGTCGAGACGCTGCACGCCGCGTATCCCGATCACGGCATCTTCGCCGAGGAAGGCACCGGCCGAGACCGCAACCGGGACGCCGAACACGTCTGGATCATCGATCCGCTCGACGGCACGACGAACTTCCTGCACGGCTTTCCGCAGTACTGCGTGTCGATCGGGCTCGCGCACAAGGGTGTCGTCACGCAAGGCGTCATCTACGACCCGATCCGCAACGACCTCTTCACGGCGACGCGCGGCCGCGGCGCGTTCCTGAACGACCGGCGGATGCGCGTGTCGCGCCGCGCGCATCTGCGCGACTGCCTGATCGGCACCGGCTTTCCGTTTCGCGACGGTCGCTATCTCGACACGTACCTGCAGATGATGAAGACGATGGTGATCCAGAGCGCGGGACTGCGCCGCCCGGGCGCGGCGGCGCTCGACCTCGCCTACGTCGCCGCCGGCTTCTACGACGGCTTCTTCGAGATCGGACTCAATGCGTGGGACGTCGCCGCGGGCAGCCTGCTCGTGCTCGAAGCGGGAGGCCTGATCGGGGATCTCGCCGGCGAAGGCGATTATCTGCACGGCGGCCAGGTGATCGCGGCGACGCCGAAAGTCTTCGCGCAGATGGTGCAGGCGCTCGCCCCGTATCGCGCCGAGCTGGCGCGCGACCTCGCCGCCCCCGCCGCACGTTAGCGATGCTCGTCCGGGCGCTTGCGCGGCTTGCCGCTCTCGGTGAGGCCGTCGCCCGGCAGCGCGACGATCTCGATGCCGCTGCGCAGCGCCGCCCATTCGAGCAGCAGTGCGTAGCCGACCGCGAGCAGCACCGGACCGAGAAAGACGCCGATAAAGCCGAACGCAACGACACCGCCCAGCACGCCGAGCAGCACCAGCATGAACGGCAGCACGCTGCCGCGACTGATGATCAGCGGCTTGATCACGTTATCGATCGTCGAGACGACGAGCACGCCCCAGACCAGCACGAACAGGCCCCAGCCGGTCTGACCGTCGTTGATGAGCCACAGGCCGGCAGGCACCCAAACCAGCGGCGGGCCGACCGGGACCGGCGACACGACGAACGTCAGAAGGCCGAGCAGCGGCGCTGCGCGGATGCCGGCGATCCAGAAGCCGATCGCCGCGACGACGCCCTGAACGAGTGCCGTGCCGAGAATGCCGAGCACGACGCCGCGCACCGTCGCCGTCGCGACGGTTGCAAGATGCGTCCCGCGCTCGCCCGCGATGCGCTCGCCGGCGATGCGCAACCGCTCGGCGATCGCATGGCCGTCGCGGAACATGAACCATGCGATGAAGATCGACAAAGCGAGCTGCAACACCGCGCCGAGCAGCGACGCGCCGGATGCGACCGCGAGCTTGCGCAGCGGCTCGACGTACTGCGAGAAGAACGCGAGCAGTTGCGCGGTGTCGTGCGCCATGCTGTTCCAATAATCGGCGATCGTGCGGCCGAGAAGCGGCAACGCGGCAATCCACGCCGGCGCTTCCGGCGGCCCCGATGCGAGAAGCGAACGCCCCCACAGCGCCATCCGCTCCGCGTTGTCGGCGATCGTCGCGCCGAGGACGATGAACGGCGCCAGCATCAGAAGCGACAACAGCAGCACCATCGCGAGCGCCGCCAGTGCGTCGCGCCGGCCGAGCCGCGCGTGCAGGCGCAGATAGAGCGGCCACGTCGTCGTGCAAAGGATCGCCGCCCAGACGAGTGCCGTCAGAAACGGCTGCAGCACCAGATAGCACCCGACGATCAGCATCGCCAGGACGGCGAGCGTCAGCACCTGGTCGATGCGCGAGGTGGGATGCAGCATCAAGCGCCGGCGCGATCGCTGCCGAGGATCGCATCGATGCGCGCGTGCAACTGCTCGAGGTCGACCGGCTTCACGAGATAGCCGTCGAAGCCGGCCTCGCGCGCCTGCTCGGTATCGCCCGGCTGGCCGTAACCGGTGATCGCGATCAGTTTCGCGCGACGCGCGACGCGGTCGTCGTGCAGCTTCCGCGCGAGCTCGTAGCCGGTCATGCCGGGCAGGCCGATGTCGAGCAGTATCACGTCGGGATCGAACGCCGCGGCGCGCGTCATCGCCTCGTCGGGATCGTGCGCGGTCGCCACGTCGTAGCCGTTCAGCGACAACAGCGTGCCGATCGCATCGGCCGCGTCGACGTTGTCATCGACGACGAGAAGACGCACCGAGCGTTGACCATTCACCGCGGTATCGTGCGCGCTCGTCGTCGGTTCCTGCGCCGCCGTCGGCAGCGACAGGACGAAGCGGCTGCCCTGATCCTTGCCGGCACTCTCCACGCGCACTGAGCCGCCAAGGAGCCGTGCCAAACGCGCGACGATGGCAAGCCCGGTGCCGAGGCCCTCCCCCGCCGTCGCCGTCGGCTCGCTTGCCTTGTCGAACAGGTCGAACAGGAGCGGCAGCCTTTGTTCGTCGATGCCCGCACCGTTGTCGGTGACGCAGATCTCCACTGGACCGGCGTTCGCATGCGCTGCGACGACGACCTGTCCGTCCTGCGGCGCATGCGTCGATGCATTGCCGATCAGGATCGACAGCATCTGCTCGATTCGCGCCTCGTCGCCGTCGACGACGAGGCGCTCGGCCGGCAACTCGATGTCGAGCCTCTGCCCCCGATCGTGCATCGGCGCCGCATGACGGGCGACGGCGCGCTCGATGATCGGCGCAATGTCGACCGGGTCGTGCGCAAGCTGCACGTTGCCGCTGTCGATGCGCGACAGGTCGAGCAGGTCGTCGACGAGGCCGGCGAGCCGCGCGCAGTTGCGCTCGATGATCTCCTGCGCCCGCGCGACGCGCGGATCCCCGGCGGTTGCGACGCGCTGCAAAAGCTCGATCGAGCTCCGGATCGGCGCCAGCGGATTGCGCAGCTCATGTGCGAGCGACGCGAGGAACGCGCTCTTGCGCTGCTCGAAGATGCCGAGCGTCGACAACGCTTCCTTGCGCTCGGTGATGTCGAGGCACGCACCGATGTAGCCTGCGAACGTGCCGTCGCCGTCGAAGCGGGGCGCGCCGTGATCGAGCACCCAGCGGTACGCGCCGTCGTGACGACGAAGGCGATACTCGAGCGTGAACGACTGTCGCGCGTCGAAGGCTTCGGCGAACGCCGCTTGCCGCGGCCCGAAATCCTCGGGATGGATGCCCGCGGTCCAGCCGTCGCCGAGTTCGTCGTCGAGCGCACGCCCGGTGAACGCGAGCCACGCGCGATTGACGTAGACGTAGCGGCGGTCGGGATCGGACATCCAGAGCGGCACCGGCGTCTGGTCCGCCATCACGCGAAAGCGGGCCTCGCTCTCCTCGAGCGCTGCACGCGCGCGGCGTTCCTGCGTCGTGTCGCGGAACACGAGCACGAACCCGCCCGGTGAGCCGCTGCGCGCGCGAATCGCGCTCACCTTCGATTCGACGGCACGCTCGGTTCCGTCGCGCGCGACGAGCATCAGCCCGGCCGTCGCATCCTGCTGGCCTTCCTCGAGCGCAACGCTCGCCGTGCGCCGCGTCTGCTCGTCCTGCGTGCGGAACACCTTCGCGAGTGGCCTGCCGACCGCGTCGGCTGCAGGCCACCCGGTGAGCTGCGCGGCGCAGTCGTTGGCGAAGGTCACGATGCCTTGCGCATCGGTCGCGATGACGCCGTCGCCGATCGACTGCAGCGTGACTTGCATGCGATCGCGCTCCGCGGCGAGCTCGGCGCGCGTGCGCTCCAGTCCCGATTCGCGCGCAAGCACCTCGCGCGCAAGCGTTTGCGCGCGCTCGCGCGAGGCGCGGAGCGCCGATGCGATGCCGCCGATGCAAAGCGCCGCCGCGCAGTAGAGACCAAGCTGCACCGCGTCGTCGATGTCGAGCACGCCGAAGCGGTCGCGCGGGCTCATGTATGCGTACCACGAGATGCCGGCGCCGAGCAGCGTCGCGAGTGCCGCAGGCCCGAGTCCGCCGTACCACGCGGCGAATGCGACCGATAGGAGCAGCGGCGCATACGTGACCTGCTGCCCCAACAGCGGATCGAGCAGCACGCGCACGCCCCATGCGGCGACGCAGACGAGCACGGCAACCGCGTAGGCCCAGGCGACGTTGGTGAGCGCCGGACGCTGCGACGATGCCGCGTCGCTGACCGGCGCGTCGTCGTCGATTTCGACGTCGGCATGGCCGAGCGAATTCAGGATCCACGCGACGACGAACGCGACGATCGCAGGCAGTCCGAGACCGAGTCCGGCGACCGTCAGTGCGACGAGGAGATCATTGACGCCGACGGTGCGAAAGACGGCCCAGACGATGACGGCGCCGCTGGCGACGAGGAACGCCCCGCCGATCCAGGTGAGGCCGTGCGCGATCTGCGAGAGTGTGCGGTCGTGTTCCACGACCCCATTGTATCGGTCAGCGATCGGGCCGCGCCCCCGTCACGCGGCCGGGCCGCGTCCGCATCATGCGCTTTTGGCGACGGCCGCCCTGCTGGTGACGCGCTGCGCCGCCTCCGCCGCCTTCTTGCCGGCGATGAACGCGTGATCCGAGTTGCAGTACTCCCATTCGCTGTAGCGGCCGGCGCAGATGATGTCGAAGTTCGCAAGCCACGCGCGAATCTTCCCAACGCGCTCGGCGCGGCCGTGGTCGTCGATGACGTACGCATACGGCATGTCGACCTGGTTCGACGTGAGCAGCGCATCCGACGCGTCGAGCAGTCCGACGCGAATGCAGTCCTGCACGCAGCGCTCGACCAGCGCGGCACCCACCGACGGCAACGGCTTCGTCGGCGAATAGCTGATCTCGCAGGTGAGGCCGAATCCGCCCGGCGGATTGCAATGCGGGCTCGCGTTTCCCTGCAGGAAGATCCGGTGGAACACCGTGTCCTCCGGATAGTAGATCCAGTGTCGGTCGGAAAGATGCGGCCGCGCGACGCCCAGGTTGACGCAGCGGATCGACACGTGGCGCAACTCGCTCGCCATGCGGCGGATCTCGGCCGGCGCTTCTTCGCCCATCGCCGCGATCAGCATCGGCAGCGGCATCGTGCTGATCAGCGTGTCGTAGTGGAAGCGGCGTCCGTCGGCGAGCGTCACCGCGCGAAGCAGCGGCGAAATGCGCTCGACGTTCGCCTGCAGCAGCAGGTCACCGCGAAGAAGTGGCAGGAACCCGTTCATCAGTGCCTGGAATCCGCCGCGAAGCGGATAGCCGAAGCGCGCGTTCGGGCCCATCGGCTTCGGCACCGGCTGCAATGCGCCTTCGATCATTTCCTCGAGGTCGGGCAGCGGCACGCGCCCGCCGAGCCACGAGGTTTCCATCTCGGTCAATGGAATCGTCCACAGCTTTTCGTTGTAGGGAATCGCGAAATGCCGGGCGACGCCCGCACCCCACGTGCGGTAGATGAACTCCTCGAAATTGCGTGGCGCAGCCTCGCGCGCATCGACGCCTTCGGTCGATGAAAGACCCGTCGCGCCGGCGCAGCAATCCTTGACGCCCGGCGCGAGCGCGGTCTCGTCGCCGTGCGACAGCGCGCCGAAGCGCGCCTCGATCGCGCCGACCAGGCATCCGCGCAGCACGTGCGGCGGCAATCCGTGCAGCGCGCCCTGGAACGGGTAACGCGTGTAGACGCCCTTGCTGTAGATCGACGCTTCGCGCTCCTGCCAGTGCACGTTGTCGCCGAGCAGCAGCCGATAGAGGTCCTGCACGTAGGGATCGTCGGAGAACATGACGTGCCCGGCGTGATCGAACGTGAACCCGGTGTCTTCGATCGAGCGGCACCATCCGCCGATCTTCGCTTCACGCTCGAGCACGAGGCAGCCTTCGCCGTAGTGATAGGCGGCGGAAAGGCCGGTCGGTCCCGCGCCGACGATCAGGCATCGCGCATCGGTGGGCGCTGCCGGCGCTGCCACCTTCGCCTTCGGCGGCCGCGCGGGCTCGAGCATCATCCGCGCGGCCTCGGTCAGTCCGCGCGCCGCAGTCGCCTCGATGATCCGACGCATCTCGCGTACCGTGGCGTCCCAGGACGTCGTTGCGACGATCCGGCGCATTTCGTCGAGTCGCGCGCCGCGCGCAGCCGGCGGCTCCACGAGCGCCGCCTCGCATTCCGCGACGAATGCGTCGGCCGTATCGGCGAAGCGCACGACGTTGCCGTAGAGCGCCTTCACGTCGCCGATCGACGTGGACACGATCGCGCGCCCCGCCGCCATGTATTCGAGCGTCTTCGTCGGGCTGATGAAGCGCGTCGCGTCGTTGTGCGCGAACGGCAGCATCGCGATGTCCCAGCCGGCGAGGAACGGCGGCAGCTCGTCGTAGTGGCGCAGGCCGAAGTAATGGATGTTCGGGAGCCGCGGCAGCGTCGACGGGTCGATCTTCAGCAGCGGCCCGACCATGCAAAGCTCCCACTCGGGGCGCGCTTGCGCGATCGCGCGCAGCAACTCGAGGTCGAGCCGCTCATCGAGCACGCCGAAATAACCGAGCCGCGGCCGCGCGAGCGTCTTCAACTCCGGATGCGTCAGCGCGACATCGCCGCCACGCGCAAAATGCGCGCGGTCGACGCTGCTCGGGAACAGGTGCACGTTCCGATGCCGTGACCGTCGCGTTTCGTAGAGGCTCGGGCCGCTCGCGAACACGACGTTGGCGACGCGCAGCAGCGCGTTCTCGCGCTGCACGAGTTGCCGCGGCGCCGCCTTGAACGCCGTCAGCTGGTCGAGGCAGTCATAGACGATGATGCGCGGCGACAGCTTCGTGAGCAGCGGCAGCGCCATCGGCGTGAACAGCCATGCGCCGTAATCGTCGAACCGCTCGCGCGCGAGCGCATGGCCGACGAGCTTCTGCAACAGCGGAATCTGATCGTCGTGGAAGCCGGGCGCCGTGAGCGGCGTATGCGGCGTCAGCACCGTGACGTTCGGCGCCGGCGCCGACAGGTCGGCATGCGGACCGCCGGCCGAATACAGCGGCTCCTCGACGAAGAGCACGCGATAGCTGCGGGCGAGCCGCGACAGGATCTGCTGCGGCCGCTGATAGACGAAGCCCCAGCGCAAATGCGAGAACACGACGAGTTCGTTCATGAGGTGGACCTGTGATGCGAATGACCGATCAGAGGATCGCGTTCCTGTCATCGAGATCCATCGAGGCCCGCGTGTTCATGAGTCCCGTGCTTTTCTGCAAACTCCATGCCGTCCGGGTTCGGGATGGGTCGCGACGCCATGCGCCATCGCGGCACGCGCGCTTCCGGGCGTCGGCGCGCTCCGTAAGAATTACCGGGAGCGCGCGGCAATTGCTGCTTCGCGAAAGTACAATCCGCGTTGCGCAGGGATGCACACGGTTCTCGATGGCCCGTCCCCGCTTGTCTACAATGAGCAGACGCGCCGCTCGGCACGCAGCGTGCTAACCGCTTCCGGCATCGCGGCCGAGACGCTCGCGCAAAACCGGATATGGATTCCGTGACCCATCGATGAAGTTCTCCGCGCCGAAGACGCGCCAGCGCCTGATGCACGTCGTGTTTCCGGCGGCCGGCCTCGGCACCGCATTCCTGCCCGCGACGAAAGCGTGTCCGAAGGAAATGCTGCCGATCGTCGATCGGCCGCTGATCCAGTATGCGGTCGAGGAAGCCGCGGCCGCGGGACTCACGCGCTTCATTCTGGTGACCGGACGACACAAACGCGCCATCGAAGATCATTTCGACCACGCATACGAGCTCGAGCACGAGCTCGTCGCGCACGAGCGCGACGAAGCGTTGCGCGAGCTGCGCTCGGCGATCCCGAAAGGCGTGACGTTCAGCTACGTGCGTCAACGGGACGCTTCGGGACTCCCCGATGCGCTGCGGAGCGCGCAGCCATTCGTCGGTGAAGCGCCGTTCGCCGTCGTGCTGCCCGACGATCTGATCGACGCGCGGCGTCCGGCGCTTGCGCAACTGCTCGACGTGTTCGACGAGCAGCAGGTGAGCGTCACGGGCGTGCAGCAAACGACGCGCGATGCGCATGACGGCGATCGGCTGATCGCCGCCGACCTGGGAACGACGACGCAGCGCAACGCACGCGTGCTCGTCAAGGTGCCACCGATCGGCGCCGCGTCGGGCGCCGTTGCGCTATGCGGCCGTTACGTGTTCACGCCGGGCGTCTGGCAGGCGTTGCGCGGCGGGCGCGATTCGATGCTCGCCACGACGATTCGTGCGCTGATGGAGCGTGAGCGCGTCTTCGCATGCCTGGTCGACGGCCACCACTTCGATTGCGGCACGAAGCTCGGTTTTCTCGAGGCGCAGTTCGCATTCGCGCAAAAGCGGCGCGAATTGTGGCCGGGATTGCGGCGCAGCCTCGACGACCTTCTCGCCGACGAAGACGACGCGCCGCTCGAGCCGCCGTCCACCGCACCATCGCCCTCGGGCGTCAAGCCCGCGATCATGCGCTGACGCCGCGCGAGCGTCGGTAGACGAAGTTACCTGCAATTCCTACCGGCGTGCGGGCGAGGCCCGCCGCTTGCCACCTGATTTGTCGGCAGTTGCGCCATGGCATGTCGCTTGCGATCCGTTGCTGGTCGATTTGCGACGGATGCGAGCAATGCCAACCAGAATCGAACCATCGGTGCCCAGCGTGTCGAACCGAAGCGACGCAACGCTGCGTCGCAGTCCCGACGAAAGCCGCACGTGGCCGCGGTGCGAGCCGGCGTTCACGCATTTCGAGCTCGGCGCATCGTCGGAATCACGGCCCACGACCGTGCTGGTCAAACGTTACACGCCGCGCTATGGCGTACGAAAGGAATGACGATGGCAACCACTCGAACAGGAACAACCGGAACAACGAGCGCCGCGAACCCGATGGGTGTCGGAGACGTCGATGCGCGGTATCGGACGGGCGCCGACTACTGGTCGGACCGCAGCGGCGGTCCGGGACCGCAGGTCATGGCTGCCGATACGCTGCAGGGCGATTCGGTCAAGAACGACGCCGACGAAGACCTGGGCGAGATCACCGACATCATGATCGACGTGCCGACGGGCCGCGTTGCGTATGCGGTGATGTCGGTCGGCGGCGTGCTCGGGATCGGCGACAAGCTGTTCGCGATTCCATGGTCGGCGCTGCGTCTCGATACGCAGAACAAGTGCTTCCGGATGAACGTGGCGAAGGATCGCTTCGAGCAGGCGCCCGGATTCGACAAGGATCATTGGCCGACGATGGCCGACCAGCGCTGGGCCGAGGACATCCACTCGTTCTACAACGCCCGGCCGTATTGGGCATAACCCAACCGGGCCAAAGTTTCGCTCGCCGCTTCGCGGCTCTCACGATACGTTGGCCCGGTTCATTTTCCGCAATCGGCTCGGGGACGGCCGTTCGTCGGTTGCGCGGCAACTGCGGATGCTGATCGACCGAAGGGCGCGTCGGGTAACCGCACGCGATCGCTGACGGACTCGGAGCCCGCGCGGCGCATTGCCCGCTGCCTCGTCGACACTCGACTGCGCACGCATTGCCGGCGGCCTTCCGGCGAGCTTCGAACCGATGCGCGTACGTGACGTACGCGCGTGCAATTGGAACGCGCGCCCCCGACGCTGCGTCATAGTCAGCACCATGGTCGCCCATACCACCGAACCGCTGCGCACCCCGCCCGCGACGCGCCCCCGCAGCGCGAAATCCGCGAGCCGTGCGCTCGCGGCCGAGCTCGCGAAAGATCCCGAGCTGCGCTCGACCCTCGCGAAAGCGTCGCTCCGCTACAGCCGCGCGTGCGACCGCGGCATTCGCCGCGACGGCGCGTCCGACGCATTCCGCTACGTCGACAGCGACGGCAAGCGCATCCGCAACACCGACACGCTCGCGCGCATCCGCGCGCTGGCGATTCCGCCTGCCTGGACATCGGTGTGGATCTGCGAAGACCCGCAGGGTCATCTGCAGGCGACGGGCCGCGACGCGCGCGGCCGGCTGCAATACCGTTACCACCCGCAGTGGCGCGCGCAACGCGACGAGCACAAGTTCGACCGGCTCGCCGAATTCGCGCTCGCGCTGCCCGCGATTCGCGACGCCGTCGCGCGTGACCTCGTACAACCGGGCCTGCCGCGACGCAAACTGCAGGCGGCGATGGTGCGGCTTCTCGATCGCACCTACGTGCGCGTCGGCGACGAGCGCTACCGCCGCGACAACGGCAGCTTCGGATTGACGACGCTCCGCAATCGCCACGTGAAGGTACAGGGCGACCTGATACGGTTACGCTTCCGCGGCAAGTCCGGCAAGGAACACGATCTGTCGCTCGCCGATCGGCGCCTCGCGCGCGTCGTGCGCCGCTGTCTCGACCTGCCCGGTTACGAGCTCTTCCAGTACGTCGAGGACGGCGAGTCGCGTCGGCTTTGTGCGACCGACGTCAACGAATACCTGCAGGAGATCACCGGCGCCGACTACACGTCGAAGGATTTCCGTACGTGGGGTGCGACGGTGATCGCCACGGTGCTGCTCACGCGCTACGGTTTGCCGGAGTCGACCACCGAACGCACGAAGACGGTGAACCGCGCCCTTCGTGCAGCCGCATCCGCGCTCGGCAATACGCTCGCCGTCTGCCGCAAGAGCTACGTCCACCCGGGCGTCGTCGATGCCTATCTCGCCGGCTCGCTGCCGCCGCGACGCGTGCGCCTCGCGACATCGGGCCTTCGCGCCGGCGAACGGCGCACGCTCGCGTTGCTCAGGAAGCTGCGCGCACCGACTTCGCGTCCACGTCCGCGCCGTCGTGCACGACGCGCGATGGCGCTGTCCGCGCCGCCCCCGATCTGATACGCACCCATTCGCCCTTCGTGACGGGCGTCCGATCGGCGAGCGCGCCGGCGACCAGCCGTCGCCAGTGGTCGAGCACGGAACGCACGCGCGCGTCCTGTGGATGCAGCGACAGGCGCAGCAGCGGCACGCGGCGCGCGCGCGACAGCTCGCGTGCGATGACGCACGTCGAAATCGCGCGGCGCAGCGCCGAGTCGGGGCTGTACCACAGGTTCGCCGTCCGCTCGAAGCGCCAGTCGGGGAGACGGAAGATCCCGCTCCGCACGGTCACGTAGTCGAAGCGGCGGCAGCGCGATAGCGCAGCGCGCGTGCCGATGCCGAGCAGCCAGGCGGGCGGGACGAATCCGGCGAGCGGCCAGCCGAGGCGGTCGAACATCGCAATGCCCGCTTCGATGCGGCGCGCAGCTTCGCTTTCGTCGAGCGCCGCGAATTCGCCCTCGCGACGCGTCAGCATCCGTCGCCTGAACCAGTCGCGAGGCGTGCGCGGTGACGCGGCGTCGTCGACGTGAAAGTAGCCGTGCAGTAGCAGTTCGTCGCCGCGCGCAAGCCGCGCCTCCATCGCGCGCACGAACGCCGGCTCGCGCAACACATCGCCACGCGAGTGGAAGTGCGGAACGACCAGCAACGAGAGCGGCGACGCGCCGGCATCGTCGAGCATCGCGACGAGCTCGCGGCACTCGCGCTGCGTCGCCGGCGACACGTCGTGGACGGCGATGACGACGGCGGGCGTCGTGGCCTCAGGAAACGGCATAGCGCGGCGCATCCGAGCACGTCGAAGCGAGCGCGCCGCGATAAAGGCCGAGAAGTCCGTGCATCGCGCTGTCCCAGCCGTACTCGCTCTCGGCACGGGCCCGCGCCGCACGCCCGAGCGCCGCGGGGTCGCGGCCGTAGAACGCGCGCACGCCTTCCGCCAGCGCGTCGGCGTCGTTGGGGGCCACGAGCACGCCGGTTTGCGGCGTCACGATCTCGGGAAACGCGCCGGCGCAGGGCGCCACGATGCCCCGCCCGCAAGCCATCGCCTCGACGACGACGAGCCCGAACGTTTCCTGATCGCCCGCATGCACGAAGCCGTCGACGCTCGCCAGCACGCGCGCAAGCTCGAGCGACGAGTGCAGAAATGGCAGCGACGTCACGTTCGGTGGCAGCGGAACCCCGATCTGCGGACCCGCGAGCACCAGGTGATAGCGTGCGCCGAGCCTGCGGAATGCATCGAGCAGCACGTGCGTGTTCTTTTCGGTGGAAAAGCGTCCGGCGTAACCGAGCAGGCGCACGCGCGGCGGCAGTCCGAGCTCGCGCCGCAACCCGGGCACGCGGCGGCGCGGCGAGAACAGGTCGGTGTCGACGCCGAGCGGCCGCGCGACGACGCGCTCGACGCCCCATGCATTGAGCTCCCTCTGCATGAACGCGCTCGGCGCGATCACCAGATCACAGCGGCGATAGAACGCACGCCCATAGAACCGCGTCGCGGTGCCGGGCAGCTTGCCGAGACGGCGTGCCGCCATCCTGACGATGTCGCTGTGACAAAAGGCGATCAGCGGGACGTCGAGCGTGCGCGCCGCATGAAGCGCGGCCCATGCCTCGGGTCCCGCGTCGCCGACCTCGATCAGGTCGGGATTCGCGTCACGAATCGCGCGCGACCAGCGGCGACCGGCAAGCGGCCACCGATGCGCGTGCGGCGAAAGCGAGCGCGTTCGCAGATAGATCTCGCCGCTCGCCCCACGGGCGTCGGCGGCGCCGGGCACGAGCAGCGAATGGCGGATCGACGTGTGCCGGCGCAGCCACGCATGCTTGGCCCGCAGGTAGCGGACCACGCCGCCGCTTTGCGGCGCATAGAGCATCGTGACGTCGAGCAGATGCATCCGTCGAGGCTTTCCTGGCGTTCCGCAGAACCGCCACGGGTCGGCAGCGCATGGTTCGCGCGCGACCCGTGCAACGGAGGCCGCCGGCGCGGCGGCCGGAGGCGTCATGCATATCCTCGTGCACTATCTTGCGAGCGCCGCAATCTGTCAACCCGGTCGGGTCGTTTGCGCTACTTGCCCTTGTTGTTCTCGTTCGGCGTGGTCGACGAAGGACTCGCGCTCGACGACGAGCTCGAAGGCGTTGTGCTCGACGACGACGTGCTGGTATCCGACGACGCGGGCGGCGTCCCCGAACTCGACGACGCGCCGGTTCCCGTCGAAGGCGACATGGCGGAGGAACTCGACGACGTGCTTGGCGTCGTCGACGTGGACGGCGGGGTCGCTGACGATGAAGACGATGTCGACGGTGACGGCGTCACGGTCGGCGGAGTCGTCGACGTGGTCGACGACTCGCGATTGCAACCCGCGATCCCGAGAACGAGCCCGGTGCAAAGCACTGTGACCAATACGCTCTTCATTGTGAATCTCCGTGGTGATGGGATGTCCCCCGCCGGATTTAGCAGATTCGGTGCCATGCGAACGCGAACGCGAACGCGCGGCGCAGTGGAAAATGCCGAGTGAAATCAGTGCTGTCGTCGATCGACTACAGTGCAGGTTGCGCGCGATAATTGTCCGAAGCGCCCACGTCCGACGCGCAAATTTCATCCACGGCAGGTAATAATTACGCGGGCCTCGAGCGCCGGCGCGCGATACCTCCGTTTAACATGGAGATTCATGCACATGGATTGGCCGCGGCCACCGGTACGCTCCTTGCGCGATAGCCGTCACACACCTGCGACCCATCCACCGCAATGCCTCACGCCCTGATCGTCGACGACGATACGCACGCTGCCGAAGCGCTCGCCGAACTCGTTGCCGACAACGGCTTCACGACCGCCTGCGCCGATTCGCTGCAAGGCGCACGCGACCTTCTGTCGACGTCCCCGGACGTCATCCTGCTCGACCTGATCCTGCCCGACGGCAACGGACTCGAGTTGTTGCGCGATGCGACGACGCGCGAAAGCGAGACGCAGGTCGTCGTCATCACCGGCCACGCGACGCTCGAAAGCTCGATCGAGGCGATGCGCCACGGCGCCACCGACTACCTGCTGAAGCCGATCAACCTGTCGCACCTTCGCGGCGTGCTGTCGCGGGTCGCGCGCCCGCCGGAGTTGTCGGCCGAGGTCAAGGATCTCCGCACCGAGTTGCGCTCGCTCGGTCACTTCGGGCGCCTGGTCGGTGCGTCGCCGCCGATGCAGCGCCTGTACGATCAGCTGTCGCGCGTCGCGCCGACGAACGCGACCGTGTTCATCACCGGCGAGAGCGGCACCGGGAAGGAAATGGTCGCGCAGACGATCCACGAGGTGAGCCGCCGGCGGCTCCGTCCATTTCTCGCGGTCAATTGCGGCGCGATCTCGCCGCAGATCATCGAAAGCGAGCTGTTCGGCCACGAGAAGGGCAGCTTCACCGGCGCGAACCGGCAGCATCGTGGATACTTCGAGCGCGCCCACGGCGGAACGCTCTTCCTCGACGAGATCACCGAGATGCCGATGGACCTGCAGGTGAAGCTTCTGCGGGTGCTCGAAACGCAGGCGGTGAGCCGCGTCGGCTCCGACCGGCTGATCGAGATCGACGTGCGCGTGCTCGCGGCGAGCAACCGCAATCCGCACGACGCGGTCGCCGCGGGCAAGCTGCGCAAGGATCTGCTGTACCGGCTGCAGGTGTTTCCGCTGTACGTACCGCCGCTGCGCGAGCACAGCGACGACATCGAGCTCCTCGCCGCGCATTTCCTCGCCGATCTCAATCGTCGCAGCGGCACGAGCAAGGCGTTCACACCGGCCGCGATCGATCGGCTGAAGCGTTATCACTGGCCGGGCAACGTGCGCGAGCTGTCGAACGCCGTACACCGCGCCTACATCATGACCGACAGCGACTGGATCACGCAGGTGGGTCTCGCACCCGAGCCCACGCTGTCCGCCGATTTCACCGGCCGCTCGTTCCAGGTCGGCGTCGGCGACCGCATCGATGCCGTCGAGAAACGGCTGATCCTCGCGACGGTCCAGCACACGCACACGAAGGAAGCCGCGGCGGAAATCCTCGGCATCAGCGTGAAGACGCTCTACAACCGCTTGCGTGCGTACGAATCCGGCGCCGACCTGCGCGCCAACGCATCGTCGGAAAAGCCGCCGGCAACCGCGCCGGCACCGGGATCGCGCACACCGGCGACATGACGTCGACGACGAGTCGCGATCCGCCGCTAACGCGGCGGAATCACGCCGGCGATCGTCTGCATCAGCAACTCGAGATCGACCGGTTTCGGCACGACGGCATCGAAGCCCGCGTTCATCGCGCGCGTGCGGTCTTCGGCACGCGCGTACCCGGTGCAGGCGATCGCCGGCGTGCTGCCCCCTTGCTCGGCCGGCAGGTCGCGCACATGGCGCATCAGCTCGTAGCCGTTCTCGCGCGGCATGCAGACGTCCGAAATCATCAGGTCGGGATGCCAGACGGCGAGCGTCTGCTGCGCCTCGCGTGCGGACGCCGACGCGCGTACGCAGGCGCCGCGAGTCTCGAGCGCTTCGGCGAGCATCGCCCGCGTCGTGGGATCATCGTCAACGATCAGAAGCTTCAGGTTCGCGCGCGGTAGCGTATGCATGGCGATGGATGAGTGTTCCCCCTGGAGAGCGACCCGATGATCGCTGCCGATCCGTTGCAGGATTCGGGCCCGGCCGACAGCCGGCTGCTCGCGGGACTGCTGCAGGCCGGAACGCTTCTGATCGACGAGGAGGACCGGCTGCGCTTCGCGAGCACCGGCGCATGCGAGTTGATGGGTGTGCGCGACTTCGCAGCGCTGCGCGAACATTGGCACGGCCTCGCGGCGCAGCTTCGAATCGATCGTTGGCCGCGCGCGCTGCTCGACCTGCAGATGTTCCATGGCCGCGCCGATCTGGCAACGCCGTCGGGGCCGCGCGCGATCCGCTTCGAGCTGCACGCCGTCGACGACGGCGGTCGCGTGCATCGCGCGATCCTCGTGCGCGACCGGACACAGCTGCTGCCGAGCGACCGCGCCCTTCTGCTGGCGAGCGAAGCGCAGGCCAACCGCCAGGTGCTTACGGGCCTCGTGCACGCGGCGAAGGGGCCGCTCAACAATTTCAACCTGACGCTCGCACTGCTTTCGGCCGGCCTCGCGCGCGACGGCGCATCGCCGGCGACGCCGGAGGCGAACGCGCGGCGCAGCCGCTACGTCGAGGTGCTGCAGAACGAATCGGCGCGGCTTGCCGCGTGCATCGACGAGATCCACGCGTTGACGATCGGCCGTGACGAGTCTCGTGAGGCGATCGATCTTTGCGCCATAGCGCGCGATTGCGCACGCGTGCTGCGCCACGGCGCGACGATGCGCGAGGTCGCCCTCGAGCTCGACGTGCCCCAGCGTGTCGTCACCGCGTTCGGCGATCCACAACTCGTGCGGCTCGCGCTCTTGTCGTTCACGATCTGCGTGCTCGAGCTCACCTCCGCCGGCGGACGCGTCGGCTGGCGCGTAGGCACTGGCAACGGCGGACACACCGCGTTGATCGGGATCACGACGTCGGAGCCGAAGGTGCCACCCGCGCTCGCTCGAGCGATCTTCCGCCTGTCCTGCACGGCCGAATCGGAATACTCGGCCGCGATCGCGGCGCGACTGATCGTCGAAGCGCAAGGCGGCGATGTCGTCGTGCACGACAACGACGTTTCTGCGCCGGGCATCGCATTGCATCTCCCATCGCGCGCATGACGCGACGCCTGCCGGCCCGTTGACCACGGCCGGCGCAGGCGTGCATCGCTTGCCGGTAAGAATTGCCAGCGCCTGCGACGCCTTGCGCCCGCACGTGCGCGCGCTTCTTTCTTGAAACGTCGCTCAAGCGGGAAGCGGCACGACGATTGCAGAACGCAACGGCGGAACCCACACGAACATGACGCCCTACATGCTTGACGTAACGAGCAACAATCCGCTGCGCGATACGTGCGTCGCGCGCATCGCGATGATCAGCGAGCACGCGTCGCCTCTTGCGACGATCGGTGGCGTCGATGCAGGCGGCCAGAACATCTACGTCGCGCATACGGCACGGCACCTCGCGAACCTCGGTTACTCAGTCGACATCTTCACGCGACGCGACAACGACGATCTGCCCGATGTCGTCGAATGGCTGCCCGGCATCCGCGTGCTGCATGTTCGCGCAGGGCCGCCGTCGTTCGTGCGCAAGGAATCGCTGCTTCCGTACATGGCGCAGTTCGCGCGAACGGTCATCGAGCATGCGGAGGTCGCGCGCGCGAGCGGTGCGCCGTATGCGGTGTGCCACGCGCACTTCTTCATGTCGGGCCTCGTCGCGCGCAGGCTCAAGCGGGCGCTCGGCATTCCGTTCGTCGTCACGTTCCATGCGCTCGGACGCGTGCGCCTTCTGCATCAGCCGCACGACGAGTTTCCGCCGCAGCGCTGCATTCTCGAGCAGATGGTGATCGATGCCGCCGATGCGATCGTCGCGGAATGCCCGCAGGACGAGCTCGATCTCGCCCGCCACTACCGGACGCCCGCATCGCGGATGAGGATGATCCCGTGCGGCTTCGACCCTGACGAGTTGCAGCCGGTGAGTCGCGAGAAGGCGCGCGAGCACCTGTCGTTGGCGCCCGACCGTCCGATCGTGCTGCAACTCGGGCGCATGGTTCCCCGCAAGGGCGTCGAGACCGTCATCCGCGCACTCGGCGTTCTCGAGCGTCGTTACCGACTGTCGCCGCTGCTGTTGATCGTCGGTGGCGAATCGCCGACGCCCGATCCGGTGCTGACGCCGGAGATCGGCCGCCTGCAACGGATCGCTGCCGAAGAAGGCGTTGCGCGCGACGTGCAGTTCGTCGGGCAGCGGCCGCGCACCGAACTTCGCTATTTCTACAGTGCCGCCAACGTATTCGTGACGATGCCATGGTACGAGCCGTTCGGCATCACGCCGGTCGAAGCGATGGCCTGCGGCATTCCCGTCATCGGTGCGCGCGTCGGCGGCGTCCAGTACTCGGTCGAAGACGGACGCACCGGCTTTCTCGTCGAAGCGAGGAATGCCGACGCGCTCGCGCGAAGGCTCGCCCACGTTTTCAGCGACCCGTCGATTCCACGCCTGCTCGGCAAGCGCGCGAAGCGACGCGCCTGGGAACGCTTCACGTGGCAGCAGGTCTCGCGCTCGCTCGCCGATCTGTACGGCGAGGTCGCGACGACCGCTTCATCGTCGCGCACCGCGGTCGCGCAGGGCATCCGTTAACTGGCATCAGAAGGATCTTTTTTGGATACCGATCTTGCGAAGAAGGTCGTCCTCGTCACCGGGGGCGGCCAGGGACTGGGCGCTGCGATCGTCCGTGAGCTCGCGCAGGCGGGGGCGAACGTATTTGCCGCCGACCGCAGCGAGCGCATCGAGAGCGTCGCCGCGGCATTGACGAACGATGGCGCGCGCGTCTATGCGTTGCGCGGCGACGTCGGCCACGAGGACGACGTGCAGCGTTTCATCGACGAAGCGAAAAGACGTTTCGGCCGGCTCGATGCCGTCGTGAACAACGCGGGCATCGATCGCACCACCGGCGTCGACGAGCTTGCGATCGCCGACTGGGACGCGATCATCCAGACGAACCTGCGCGGGCCGTTCCTGCTGTCGAAGCTCGCGCTGCCGCTTCTGCGCGAAAGCTGCGGCGACATCGTCAACGTGGCGTCGACGGCGGCGAAGCGCGGCTGGCCGAACGCGAGTGCGTATCACGCCAGCAAATGGGGACTGCTCGGGCTCTCGTACGCGCTGCACGCCGAATTGCGTGCGCACCATGTGCGCGTGACGGCCGTCATTGCGGGCGGCATGCGCACGCCGTTTTTGCTCGAGCGCTTTCCCGATCTCGATCCATCGAAGCTGCAGGACCCGCGCGACGTCGCGCGCGCCGTGCGCTTCGCACTGACGCAACCGCGTGAATCGGTCGTCGCCGAAATCACGGTGCTGCCAGTGGAGGAAACGTCATGGCCATGAACGCGCCCACCTCGCAACCGCGCCCGTGGGACGATCGCGGTCGCGCCGAAGCGCCGTCCGAAGGCACGAGTTGCGTTGCGGAAGGCAACGCAGCGGCGAGTGCGCGCAACGGGCTTGCGCGCGCCGTGTTCGTCGACAAGGACGGCACGCTGGTGCACGACGTTCCGTACAACGTCGATCCCGAGCGAATCACGCTGATCGCGGGCGTCGGCGAATCGCTGCGCAGGCTGCAGGATGCAGGTTTCCTGCTCTTCGTCGTCTCGAACCAGCCCGGCGTCGCGCTGGGGCGCTTTCCGGCGACGGCACTTGGCGCCGTCGAGGCACGGCTCGACGAGCTGCTCGCGCCGTTCGGCGTGATGTTCACCGCCTATTGCTGGTGCCCGCACCCGCCGGTGGGCGTGCGCGCGGCGGTCGTATGCACGTGCCGCAAGCCACGGCCCGGGCTTCTGCTCGACGCCGCGGCGACACACGGCATCGCGCTCGAGCGCTCGTGGATGGTCGGTGACATTCTCGACGACATCGAGGCCGGCAATCGCGCCGGATGCCGGACGGTGCTCGTCGATCGCGGCAACGAAACGCGTTGGCGCGCCGGCCGGTTGCGCACGCCGAACGCGATCGTCTATCAATTCGCCGACGCCGCGGCGATGATCCTCGACGGCTCGCGCGACGTCGCGAACGAGCGCCCGCGCGCCGCGCCCGCATGATTACCGTTCCACCACGCTGGCTTGCGGCGGCCCCGCGCTGACATGACGACCCCGTGGTCCGGCGCGCGCTCGATCCTTGCCGTGCGGCTCGACGGCATCGGCGATCTGCTCATGACGACGCCCGCGCTGCGCGCACTGAAGGCTCGCGGCGGCGGCGGTCGAACGCTGACGCTGCTCACGTCACCGGCCGCAGCCAGCGTCGCGCGCGAACTGCCGTTCATCGACGACGTGATCGTCTTCGTCGCGCCGTGGATGAAATCGGCGGAAGCGACGCCGGTCGTGCCCTCCGCGACGCTCGCGCTCGCCGACGAACTTCGCGTACGGGCCTTCGATGCGGCCGTCGTATTCACCGTCTTCACCCAAAGCGCGCTGCCCGCGGCGACGCTGCTGCATCTCGCCGGCATCCCCCGGCGTGCCGCGTACTGCCGCGAAAATCCGTATGCGCTGTTGACCGACTGGCGCATCGATCCCGATCGGGACGCGCGCGCCGGCGTCCGTCACGAAGTGCGGCGGCAGATCGACCTCGTCGAAAGCCTCGGTGCACGCGTGCACGATGAACGGCTGCATTTCCCGGTGCGTGCCGATGCGCGAGCGCGCATGCGGGCGAAGGCCGCGGCAGCAGGCATGAATGGGGATCGCCGCTGGCTCGTCGTGCATCCCGGCGCAACCGCCCCATCGCGACGCTATCCCGAAGCGAAGCTCGTCGACGCGGTCGCCGGCCTGCAGGCGAGCGGACGTTTCCAGATCGGCATCGCCGGAGCCGATTGCGACGTCGCGTCCGCGCAGGCGATCGCCGCGCGCGTCGACGACGTCGTCGTGCTTGCGGGCCTTCTCGACCTTCCCGAGCTCGCCGCGCTGTTGCAGGCGGCCGACGTCGTCGTCTGCAACAACTCGGCCCCCGCGCACCTCGCGGCGGCCGTCGGCACGCCGGTCGTCGATCTCTACGCGCTCACGAACCCGCAGCACACGCCGTGGGGCGTCGCGCATCGCGTGCTGTCGCACGACGTCGACTGCCGGTACTGCCTGAAGAGCGCGTGCCCGCACGGTCATCAGCTGTGCCTCGACGGCGTCGCGCCCGATCAGATCGTCGCCGCCGTCGATGCGCTGGTGCCCGAGATGCCGTCGTGCAGGCGCAAGTCGCGCACGCCGGCGGGCGTTGCGGCGAGCGCCTGAGTCGGCGATGAAGACGCTCGGCATCAACGCGGCCTTCCACGACTCGGCGGCGTGCCTCGTCGACGACGGGCATGTCGTCGCCGCCGCCGAGGAGGAACGCTTCACGCAGGTCAAGCACGGCAAGCGTCCCGTGCCGTTCTCGGCGTGGGAGCTGCCGTTCCACGCGATCGACTACTGCCTCGCCGAAGCGGACATCGGCATCGACGATGTCGATCATGTCGCGTATTCGTTCGAGCCGGGCCTTTTCGTGAACGGCAGCGGGCTGCCGTCGACGATCACGCTGCCGCTCGAGCCGAGCGCCATTCGCGTTCCCGCGGGCAAGGCGCCCTGGGATCCGCTGTTCCTGTCGTACGTCGTCAATGCGCCGCGCCAACTCGCGGGCGGCGCGCCGCACCACCTGCAGACGCGCCTTCGCGGAAGCGGCGATGCTCCGCACTGGTCGTGGCACTACGTGTCGCATCACCTCGCGCACCAGGCGAGCGCCTTCCTTGCGGGGCCCTTCGACGAATGCGCGGTGCTGACGCTCGACGGTCGCGGCGAGAACACGTCGACGCAATACGGCGTCTATCGCGACGGCCGCTACGAGCGGCTGTCCGAAGTCCCGCTGCCGCATTCGCTCGGTTTGCTCTACGAGGATGTCACGCGCCACCTGGGCTTCCTCCATTCGTCGGACGAATACAAGGTGATGGCACTCGCGTCGTTCGGCACGCCGCGTTTCGTCGACGCATTGCGCCGTCGCGTACGCTGGCAGGGCGACGGCCGCTACGTCGTCGA
Organism: Casimicrobiaceae bacterium; assembly: GCA_035605875.1. GTDB lineage: Bacteria > Pseudomonadota > Gammaproteobacteria > Burkholderiales > Casimicrobiaceae > VBCG01. The sequence goes on along the minus strand of DATNGN010000082.1, from coordinate 57,992 downwards.
CGATGTGCCGTTCCGCGAGTACTGCCCGCCGCGCAAGCGCGGCGAGCCGTTCCTTCCGGTGCACGCGGACGTTGCGTACGCCGTGCAGCGCGTGCTCGAGGAAACGGTGCTCGAGATCGCGAAGTGGCTGCGCGGCGTGACGCGGTCTTCGCATCTCGCGATGGCAGGCGGCGTCGCCCTCAACTGCGTGATGAACGGTTTCCTGCGCGACAGTGGCGTGTTCGACGCGATCTGGGTTCAGCCGGCTGCCGGCGATGCCGGCACGGCACTCGGCGCCGCACTCTGGGTCGACCGCGAAGCGCGGGGTGGCGATCGCGGCACCCGGGCGTTTCGGATGGAGCACGCGTATCTCGGTCCGCAGTTCGGCGAACGCGAGATCGAGGCGGCGCTTCGCCATGCGCGCGCGCCCTACCACAGGCCGGACGACTTGCCGCAGACGATCGCCGCCCATCTCGCCCTCGATCGGATCGTAGGCTGGTTCCAGGGCCGGATGGAATTCGGTCCGCGCGCGCTCGGCGCGCGCTCGATCCTCGCCTCGCCGCTGCATGCGCGGATGCAGGCGCGGCTGAACGAGCTCAAGGACCGCGAGGATTTCCGGCCGGTCGCACCGGCGGTGCTCGAGGAAGCGGCCGGCGACTGGTTCGAGAACTGCACGCAATCGCCTTTCATGCTGTTCGTGCATCGCGTGCCGCCCGCACGTCGCGCAGCGATTCCCGCCGCATGCCACGCCGACGGCACCGCACGCGTGCAGACGGTCTCGCGCCGCGTGAACCCCCTCTACCACGCGACGATCGCCGCGTTCGCGGAGCGGACCGGCGTTCCGGTCGTCATCAACACGTCTTTCAACACGCGCGGCAAACCGATTGTCTGCACGCCGCGCGACGCGCTCGAATGCTTCTTCGCGTCGCCGATCGACGTGCTCGCGATCGGTCCATTCGTCATCGAGAAGGCCGCGCAGTGAACCCACAGATTTCCGTCGTCATCGCCACCTACGAACGCCGCGAGCTGCTGCTGCGCTGTGTCGACGCGCTGCTGGCGCAGACGCTCGTGGGCACCCAGTTCGAAATCGTCATCGTCGACGACGGCTCGTCGCGCGAGACGCGCGAGCAGCTGATGGCCGACCTGTTCGCGCGCCGGCGGGGCCATCGCGCGCCGACGCTGCGCTATCTGTGGATGCCGACGAACCGCGGACCGGCGGCCGCGCGCAACTGGGGAATCCTCGCTGCGCATGGCCGCGTCATCGCGTTCACCGACGACGACACGGTGCCGCAACCCGATTGGCTCCAATCGGGCCTCGCGGCAATCCGTCATGGGGCAGACGCCGTCGCGGGCGCGGTCGACGTTCCGCTTCCCGCCGTGCCGACCGATTACGAGCGCGATGCGGCGGGTCTGTCGAACGCGGGGTTCGTCACGGCGAACTGCTTCGTGCGCCGCGATCTCCTGTGCGCGATCGGCGGCTTCGACGAGCGCTTCCGCTGCGCATGGCGCGAAGACACGGACCTGTGCTTCCGGCTTCGCGCGAGCGGCGCGATCGTTCGTGCGTCGCATGCCGCGCGCGTCGTGCACCCGGTGCGCCCGGCGCGCTGGGGCGTGAGCCTTTCGCAGCAGCGCAAGGTGATGTTCGACGCGCTGCTGTACAAGAAATTTCCGCAGGGCTATCGCCGCTACGTGCGCGCGCGTCCGCCGTGGGAGTACTACGCCGCCGTCGTCGCCGGGATCTGCGCGCTCGTCAACGCGTTTGCCGGTGTCTGGCCGCTCGCGATCGCGAGCGTCGCCGCGTGGCTCGGCGTCACCGCCGCGTTCGCGTGGCGAAGGCTCGCCGACACGAGCCACGCGCCGCGCCACGTCGCCGAGATGATCGTGACGTCGCTCCTCATTCCCTGGCTTTCCGTCTACTGGCGAACGCGGGGCGCGCTGCATTTCCGCGTGCCGTTCGTCTGACGAGGCAATCGCTCGACCATGGCGCCTCCGCTCGATTTTCCGGCCGCAACGCAAGCGACGCATCCGCCGATGCCGCCGCTGCCACGCTTCGTGCAGATCGAGCCCGTCGGCCAATGCAACCTGCGTTGCCAGATGTGCGCGATCCAGTTCCGCAAGGACGGACCGCCGCACGGTCCGCTCGCGTTTCTCGCGTTCGCCGACTTCAAGCGACTCGTCGAAGGCTTCGGCGACATCGACGAGCTCCAGTTGCAGGGACTCGGCGAGCCGACGATGCACCCGCAGTTCTTCGAGATGGTCGCGTGGGCGAGCGCGCGCGGCATCCGCGTGTCGACGAACAGCAACCTGACGCTGTGGTCCGAGCGGCGCGCGCGCCAGTGCGTCGAAAGCGGCCTGTCGACGCTGCACGTGAGTCTCGATGCGGCGACGCCGGCGCTCTACGAGCGCATCCGCCGCGGCGCGCATTTCCCGAAGGTGATCCGCAACCTGCGCCGCGTGATGGCCGCGCGGCGCGCCGCGCATTCGGCGCTGCACGTGCGCGTCGTGACCGTGCTGATGCGCCAGAACCTGCACGAGCTGCCGGCGATCGTGCGGCTCGTGAGCGCCGAAGGTGTGCGCGACATGTTCGTGCAATACCTGTGTCACGACTTCGAGGAGCGCTCGCTGCCGGACGAGTACCGCCCGATGCGCGATTTCATCCATGAGCAGACGCTCGACGGGATTGCGCACGAAGTGCTGGTCGCAGCGTTCGAAGCCGCCAAGGCCGAGGCGGCTCGCTGCGACGTCAACCTGCGCTTGCCGACGCTCGAGCCGCCTGCGGTCGACGCGTCCGTACCCCGCTGCGACTGGCCATGGCGTGGCGCATACGTGAGCTACCGCGGCGACGCGATGCCCTGTTGCATGGTGGGCACGCCCGATCGGATCAACTTGGGCAACATGCTCGAGCACGGCGTCCTGCCGGTCTGGGATGGCGCGGCGTATCGGCGCTTTCGCGAGCAGCTCGCCGGCGACGAGCCGTCGCCGATCTGCCGCTCGTGCTCGCTGTACCGCGGAATCTTCTGAGGCACGGAAGCGATGAACGTGACCGAACTCGCCGCACGCCGCGACAGGACGCGCAGGATTGCCGTGTTTCGCGCGCTGCAGCTCGGCGACCTGCTATGCGCGGTGCCCGCGCTTCGCGCAGTGCGCAACGGCTATCCCGACGCCGAGATCACGCTGATCGGATTGCCGTGGGCCGCGCAGTTCGTGCGCCGGTTCGCCCACCTCGTCGACCGCTTCGTCGAGTTTCCGGGTTTTCCCGGCCTGCCCGAACGCGAGCCCGACATCGACGCATTGCCGCGCTTTCTCGCCGATGCGCAGGCCGCGCGCTACAATCTCGCGATCCAGATGCACGGTCGCGGCGACCTCACCAATTCGATCGTCGCCACGCTGGGCGCCAAGGTGACGGCGGGCTTCTGCCCCACCGGCGGCAACTGCCCCGATCCGCTGCGCTTCATGCCGTGGCCGGAGAGCGGCACCGAAATTCATCGCTGCATCGCGCTCACCGACTTCCTGCGGCTCGCGCGAGCGGGCGACCGGCTCGAATTTCCGCTCGACGACGACGAGATCGCGCGGGGCAACGCACTGCTTTCGCAGCATGGCCTCGCATCGCGCCGCTTCGTCTGCGTGCACCCCGGCGCCCGGCTCCATACGCGACGCTGGCCGTCCGAATACTTCGCCACGGTGGCGCAGGACATCGCGCGGCGCGGCTTCTCCGTCGTCCTCACCGGCAGCAGCGAAGAGGCGCTGATCACACGGCGCATCGCGCGTGCGCTGCCGGGCGGCAGCTTCGTCGATCTCGCCGGCCATACCGATCTCGGCGTCTTCGCGGCGGTGCTGCGCCATGCGCGGCTCCTCGTTGCGAACGACACCGGCGTTTCGCACGTCGCGGCGGCGCTGCGCGTGCCGAGCATCGTCGTGTGCTGCGGCGCCGACCCGCATCGCTTCGCGCCGCTCGACCACGTGCTGCACGAAGTGCTGCATCACCCGGTGCCGTGCAGGCCGTGCGCGCACGTCCACTGCCCCATCGGCCATCCGTGCGCGCACAAGCTTTCTCCCGAGCGCGTGATCGCGCACGTCGATACACGCCTTTCGCGGCGAAGAGTGGCGCCGCTGCGCTTTCCCGAACTGCGTCCCAGGAACGGACGCGACAGCGCGTCGCCTCCACCGCAACGGGCGTGAACGAAGATGCGGCGACTGCGCATTCTCACGTGGCAGGTGCATGGCAACTACCTCTACTACCTGACGCACGCGCCGCACGAATTCTTCGTGCTGTCGAAGCCGGGCCATCCTCCCGGATACGGCGGACGCGGCGGCACGCTGCCGTGGGGCGGCAACGTGCACGAATGCCCGGCCGATTCGGTGCGAACGCAGTCGTTCGACTGCGTGCTGTTCCAGTCGCTCGCGCATTACGAGAAGGACCAGTACGAATGTCTGACCGACGCGCAGCGCAGACTGCCGCGGATCTACCTCGAGCACGACCCGCCGCTCGCGCACCCGACGAACACGGACCACCCCGTCGACGACCCGTCGATGCTGATCGTGCACGTCACCCACTACAACGCGCTGATGTGGGACTGCGGGCGCGTGCCGACGCGCGTCGTCGAGCATGGGGTGCGCGTGCCGGACGGCATCGAGTGGAGCGGCGAGTTGCCGCGCGGTGTCGTCGTCATCAACCACCTCGAGCGCCGCGGACGCCGCCTCGGCGCCGACGTGTTCGCGGCGTGGCGGCACGAGGTGCCGCTCGAGCTCTACGGCATGGACGCGCCGGCGAGCGGCGGCTCTTGCGAGCTGCCGTACGCCGAGCTGCTGCCGGCGATGGCGCGGCATCGCTTCTACGCGCACCCGGTGCGCTACACGAGCCTCGCGCTCGCGCTTTGCGAAGCGATGATGATCGGCCTGCCGGTGATCGGGCTTGCGACGACGGAGCTGCCGCGCATCGTTCGCGACAGCGGCGGCGGATACGTCGACACCGAGCTTTCGCGTCTCGTCGACATGTCGCGCGAGCTGATTCGCGATCGCGGCCACGCGCAGGAGCTCGGGCGCAAGGCGCGCGCCTATGCACGCGAGACGTTCGCAATCGATCGCTTCGCGCGCGACTGGGACCGCGTGTTCACGCAGGTATGCGGATGAGCGGCGAAGGGCCGCCCCGAGCCGGTCATTCCGCCCCCGCGGGGGGCAGCGCCGCCGCGAAGCGGCAAGCGTGGGGGGATTCATGAGAACGGAGCCGAGCCAGCCGTTGCGCGTACTGGTCACGGGGGGCGCCGGCTTCCTGGGCTCGCACCTCTGCGAGCGCCTGCTCGATGCCGGTCACGACGTGCTGTGCGTCGACAACTTCTACACGGGCACGCGCGCGAACGTCGCCGGGCTTCTCGCGCATTCGCGCTTCGAGCTCCTGCGCCACGACATCACGTTTCCGCTCTACGTCGAAGTCGACCGGATCTTCAACCTCGCCTGTCCGGCGTCGCCGCGGCATTACCAGCTCGATCCGGTGCAGACGACGAAGACGAGCGTCCACGGCGCGATCAACCTGCTCGGCCTCGCGAAGCGGCTGCGTGCGCCGATCGTGCAGGCGTCGACGAGCGAAGTCTATGGCGATCCGGCGCAGCATCCGCAGACCGAGGACTACTGGGGACACGTGAATCCGATCGGCCCGCGCGCCTGCTACGACGAAGGCAAGCGCTGCGCCGAAACGCTCTTCGCCGACTACCGCCGCCAGCACGGTCTCGACACGCGCATCGCGCGCATTTTCAATACCTATGGCCCGCGGATGCAGCCGGCGGACGGACGCGTCGTCTCGAACTTCATCGTCGCCGCGCTGCGCGGCGACCCGCTGACGATCCAGGGCGACGGCTGGCAGACGCGCTCGTTCTGCTACGTCACCGACACGATCGATGGGCTCGTCGCGTTGATGGAGGCGCCCGATCCCTGCCCCGGACCGGTCAACATCGGCAATCCCGGCGAGTTCACGGTGCTCGAACTCGCCGAGCGCGTGCGCAAGCTCGCCCGATCGCGCTCGCCGATCGTCTTCGTTGCCGCGGCCCGCGACGATCCGAGGCAGCGGCGTCCGGACATTTCGCTCGCGAGCCGCCTGCTCCAATGGTCGCCGCGCGTCGGTCTCGACGAAGGACTTTCGCGAACGATCGACTATTTCCGGCGTACGCTCGTGCCCGGCGTCAAGGCCGGCGCCACGAACGCGTCGAACGCGGCTGCCGCACGCTGATGTCACGAGGCCGCCGCGTCCACGCGGGCCTTCAGCACGCGCGCCATGTACGCGAGCGCGTCGCGCCGCCATGCATCCTTTTCGGACGCGACGCAATCGGCGGGAATCCACAGCGCGTACTTGCGCAGATAGGCGTCGTGCGCGGTGAACATGATGCATGAATCGGCGGCGAGTCCGGTGAGCACGAGGCTTCCGACGTCGAGCTCGTCGAGCAGGAAATCGAGCGGCGTGCCGAAGAACGCCGAATGTCGCGGCTTCAGCACCGAGCGATCTTCGTCCGATGGCGCGAGGAGTTTCGCCATCGCAGCCGACGCGCCGCCGCGCCGCTCGCAGTCGGCGACGACCGCGTCGAAGTCGGCCTCCCAACGCCCGAAGTTGTCGTTCGCGTAGATGACCGGCGAACGTCGTGCGCGCATGCGACGCTTCAGTTGCGCTGCGCGCGATGCGGCCCGCAATGCCCGCGGCGCAAGTGACTGCGCACCATCGAAATCAAGCGGATTCATGAAGTCGATCAGAAGAAGCGCGGTGCGCTTTTTCGTACCTTGCTTCACCGTGGGTGTCTGTCTTTGCATGCCGGCCGAGCAGCAAGCGCTGTGCCGCACCTTGCCGATAGGATTGCGCAACCCCCGGCTGTAAGAGTTGCCACGCGGCGAACGCAAGAATTGCGCGGGACACCGCCACTTGTGGAACCTGCGACTGCCGCGCTGTGACGGGCATCGTATTCCCGCGTATGGCATGCGGGTTGCATCGCAGGGTATGATCAGTGGGCCTGTCGTCCGGCAAGGCGGGCGGTGCGTCCATGCCGCGTAACGACACACGGACGCCAACCATGGACCCTACGTACGCGCCACCGCTTCGATCGCCGCCTATGTCCACCGGAACGCGCCTGTCGCTCGCCTGGGCCAATCTGAAGGCACTCGTCCAGGATCACGCGCTGCTCGCCGTGCTCGAGGTGCAGCGCGCGGGCATCTCGCTCGTCAAGATGATCATCGCGGGGATCGTCATCTCGATTCTCGTCGTATCCGCGTGGATGGCGATCGTCGCGGCGATCATCGGCTTCGCGATCGGCGAAGGCGCCAACTGGGCGCTCGCGATCCTGATCGCCGCGCTCGTCAACATAGCGATCGCCGTCGGCCTCGCGTTCTGGGCAAAAAAGCAGCTGCCCGACCTGCTGTTCGCAGCGACCGTGCGTCAATTGCGCAAGGACGTCCCGGCTCTGGAGGGTGAGCATGAGCAACAGCGATAAGTCGCTCGACGAGCAGATCGCCGACGTCGAGAAACGCCTCGCACGCCGCCGCGCCGAGTTGCGGCTTTTCGTCGCCGAAGCGCGAAGCCGCGTCAGCATGACGAAAACGATTCCGGTTGCCGTCGTTGCGGCACTCGCCGTCGGATTCGCCGCGTCGCGCTTCGTGCGCAAGCCCGCGCGGCCCGCACCGCACTACGCCGACAAGCGCTCGCGCTCGACGCGTTTGATGGGCGCGATCGCCGGCGCGATGCTGCCGCCGCTGATCCGTCCGCTTCAGCACGTCGCAGCGCAATGGCTGGCCGAGCGGATGCACCGGTCGGCGCACTGAACGTCAGAACGGGCGCGCGCTCGTCTCGTTCTTCGCAACGCCGCGAACGTTCAGCACGACGAGGCCGACCTGCAGCGCGACCAGCGCCCATGCGCGGTCGTGAAAGCCCCAGGCAATCCACAGCGCGTTGCTCGCGAGGAACGTGTAGAAGCCGACCATGCGCAGCGACTTCCGCGTCGACGCGACGAGCCATGTCGAGCCGAGCGTCGCGACCATCGCCGGCCATTGCAACAGGTTCCAGTAGTCCGTCAATGCACGGCGGGTGAAGCAGTCGCCGCGCCAGGTGCGGGCACGGCGGCGTCCGCGGCCGAGTACACGCGTCCTAACCCCAAGCCGCGAACACCTCGCCGACCGGACCATCGGTGAAGCGCCGACAGTCGAAACTCACGAATCGCGTAATTCTTACCGAAGCGCCTCGCAATCTTGCCACTCATCCCCGAAGAACGGCGGCGTCGGCGCTGGCGCAACGTACGACGGCGTCATTCACAGCACGCCGCAAGTGTGCAACGACCCGATCGCAGGGCATGGCGATTGCTAAAATCGTTGCGTGTTCAAGCATTCGATCCCACGATGCGCGCGCAGCGTTGCCATTGCGTGCATTGTCGTCACACCGCTTCTCGCCGCGTGCGACCAGGTCGAATTCCGCACGTTTCCCGGCGATTCGATCCGCGATAGCATCGTTGCGAAGATTCTGCCGGCGTCGCTCTCGCTCGCGCCGCTGCAGCGCGACTTCCTGACCGAGGCCGCGCAGTCGAGCCTGTTCGAGATCGAGGCGAGCCGGGTCGCGCTGGCGCGCGGCGGCTCGGCCGCCGTACGCCGGTTCGCCGAAGTGACGCTGCGCGATCGCGTCTCCGTCGATACCGACCTCGAGCAGCTCGCGACGAGCGTCGGCGTCGTGCTGCCGACGCGGCTTTCCGACGAGTTCCAGTCACGGCTCGCGGTGCTCGAGCAGTTGACCGGCAGCGACTTCGATCGCGCCTACGCGCGAAACGTCGGCGTTCTCACGCCCGAGCAGACGCTCGCGGCGTTCGAGCGCGCCGCGGATCGCGATGGCGCCCGCGTGCAGCGCTTCGCCGCGAACCAGATCCCGGCGTTGCGTGCGCATCTCGAGCAGGGACGCCGTCTCGCGTCCGAGGTCGATCGCACGAACATGGCGTAGCGCGCGATGCCGGACGGCGCCGATACGGAGGCGTCGACGATCGACGCCGTGCTGCGCGGCTTCGACGCGCTGGCGCCGATGCTCGACCGGCTGCTCGCCGACGCGGCGGTCAGCGGCGAGCACGCGATGCATCTCGTCGTGATGGACCCCGATGCCGATGCGGCCGTCACTTTCGACGACGCGATTCTCATCGAGCGAAGCTTTGGCGACGCGACGCGCTGGGAGGCCGACTATGCGTGGTATGCGCGCGCCAAGACCCGGCTCGCCTGGCGCGAGCAGATGAGCCTGCGGACGCTTTTCGCCGAGCATCCCGAGCGGCTGCGCGACGACGACATCCGCGTCGAGGGCGCGGTCCGGAGCGGACGCTGGATCGTCGGCGCAAGCGGCGCGCAGGCGTGGTACGACCACGCGATCGCGACGATCGCGATCGCGCTCTTCGACGCCGCCACCGAGCAGGCTGCCAAGAACGTGTCGTGAAGCGCAGCCGCCATCGGCCCCGGCCACGCGAGGACCTCGGCGTCGCCGCCGACGTCGCGACCGACACGTCAGCCGAAAGCGGCCGGCCCCGGCGCGGCAACCGCTATTCGAGGATGAAGCTGCCGCACGAGCGCGATCAAAGCGCGCACGCGGCACAGCCGCCCAATCCGGTGACGGTCGAGGGCGCGCGCGACGTCGAGCAGGGAAAGACCGACACCGACTGCTACGACGCCACCGGTCCCCGTTACGACCGCAAGATGCAGCGGTAGCGGCGTTCGGCGGTACTCGTCGTGGCCGACGTTCAGCAACAGCCGATGCGCGTACAGACGTGCGGGGTCGTCGTGCAGATCGAAGTCGGTGCAGTAATCTCCATCCGTGTCGCCTCCGATGCCGCTGCCCGGACCGGCGCAACGTGACGCGGCTTCCCGGCGGATCGCGCGCGGTGGCGCGAAGCAGAAGCAGCCGCCACCCGTCGAGTTGTACGCGTGATAGGTCGCGAGCGGGATCTTGTACAGGATGTCGGCGCAAGCAGTGTTGGCGCTCGCACTGTTCGGCGCGCTGCGGTGCCCGGCTTGCACGATAGAACGACGCCACTTCGCGCCAGTCGGCCGGCGCACGTTTGGCATCCGGCCAGTCCTCGGTGAACTGCGCGACGCGCCGCCCTGCCCGTCGACGCTTGCGGCACGTGAGCCGTTCCTTCTGCACGCATCATACGATGCGCGAGCCGTGCACCAGGCACACGCTCGCGTCCTGCGTCCGGGTCACGCCAAGGATGACGGGAGCGTGCGGGGTCGACTTCATCCGATCGACTTCCAAACGGCTTTGCCACGAAAGGCCGCATCTCGACGCGGCGCTCTTTGAATGACGAGCGCGCAAGGCGCATGCCGCGTCGTCCGCGATCGGCATCGCGCACCGTGCGTCTCGCCGGCGCAACGTGTCGGTCGCATTTGCGATCTGTCCAATTCGCTTGCGTCGTGGTGTCAATCTTTCATGCCTGCCGGTTAGAGTTGCGGCCAGCGAAAGGCGTCGTGGGCAGTGATCGTCGGACCGCAGGCTGCGCTTTGCCGGAACGCCTCTTGCAGGTCCCATCGCGTCACGAGCCAACATCTGAAGGAGCCTCTCGATGCCTAAGTCACCCAACGCACTGGAACTTCTGCGTAAGGACCATCGCACCGTGCTGACGCTCCTGCGCAAATTCGAAAAGAGCCGTGACGAACGCGAGCAGCAGGATCTGTGCGGCGAGATCGTCGCCGAGCTCGCCGCGCACACGGCGCTCGAAGAGGATTGCTTCTATCCGTACGTACGCGAAGCGACCGATCGCCTCGACCTGATCGAGGAAGCGACGATCGAGCACGGCACCGCGAAGGAACTGATGCAGGCGCTCGGCGCGCGCAACGTCGAGCCCGCGCGATTTCACGCACTCGTGAAGGTGCTCGGCGAGTACGTCACGATGCACGTCCGTGAGGAGGAGGAACGGATCTTCCCCGTGGTCGAGAAGCTCGGCATCGATCTCGAGGCCCTCGGCCTCGAACTCGCCGAACGCAAGGGGATGCCGGTGCAGGGAAACGGCAGGGGCTCGCACGGGCGTGGCGGCGAAGCGTCGCAACGCCACGAGAAACCGCAGGCGCGCGAGCGCGACGAGCACGCGCATGCATCGCGAGAGAACGGCAGGCGCGACGGTCACGCGCGCAGGCACGACGGTGGCGAAGACACGACGCGGGACGACGCGAAGTTCGTCAAGGAGCACGGCGACGAGCTGTCGCGAAGCGTCCAGCGCGCGAAATGGATCCATTCGCCCGACGATCACGAGGACCACAACGGCCAGACGCTCGCGACGCGCAACCCGGACGTGATCCGGCAATGGGCCGAGGAGCGCAAGGCGCAGCCGGCGACGACGCCGGGCGGGGACACGGAGAATCCGCGCGTGCTGCGCTTCGACTTTCCCGGCTACGATCGCGAGCTGCAGCCGATTTCCTGGGACGCGTGGCTGCGCACGTTCGACGAGCGCGACCTCGTGTTTCTCTACCAGGAGCACATGAAGGCGGGCAATCCCAGCAACTTCTTCCGGCTCGACAGCCCGCATCGCGAGGAAGGGTAAGCGCGGTCGATCGATGGCGGATGAGCGCGTCCCGGCGGCCGTCGACATCCTGATTCCGACGTTCGGGCGCGCCGCGGCGCTCGCGGTGACACTGACGTCGCTTCTCGGGCAGACGTTCCGCGACTTTCGCGTCGTCGTGTCCGATCAGGAGGAAGTGGTCGACGCAGCCGACTCGCGCGAGGTCGCGGCGATCGTGCGCGTGTTGCGTGCGCGCGGGCACGCCGTGGCGATTCGCAAGCACCTGCCGCGGCGCGGCATGGCCGAGCAGCGCCAGTTTCTGCTCGACAGCGTGCAGGCGCCGTACGCACTGTTCCTCGACGACGACGTAATCGTCGAGCCGGACCTGCTCGAACGGCTCGTCGACACGATCGCCGCACACCGCTGTGGCTTCGTCGGCAGCGCGGTCATCGGCTTGAGCTACGTCGACGACGTGCGCCCCGCCGATCACGCGATCGAATTCATCGACGGTGATGTGATGCCGGAAACGCTGCGTCCCGACATGCCGCAATGGCAGCGGCATCGGCTGCACAGCGCCGCAAATCTCCATCACGTCGCCAAGGGCCTCGGCATCACCGCCGCGAATCAGCGCATCTACCGCGTCGCCTGGGTCGGCGGTTGCGTCCTCTACGACAGCGCGAAGCTCCGCGCAAGCGGTGGCTTCGCGTTCTGGCACGAATTGCCGACCGAGCATTGCGGCGAAGACGTCCTCGCGCAGCTTTCGGTGATGGCGCGCTTCGGCGGATGCGGCCTGATACCGTCGGGGGCCTACCACCAGGAACTGCCGACGACGCTGCCGCACCGCGACGTCGACGCGCCGAAGGTGCTGAGCCTCGACTCGCTCGTCGCGGAAAGCCTGCGATCGTCGCAGCCCAGGCGCTCGCCCGCGAGCTCGACATCGGCGTGTTCGTGAGCGACCTGCGCGAGCTCGGCGGCCAGCTTCGCGATGTGCCACGAATGGATGCGCTGCGGGCGAACGTCTGGCGCCGCCGCGACCGCTTCACATCCGACCACCACGTCGAGCGCCTCGTCGGCTTCTTCCATCGCGTGATCGCGAGGCGGGAGCGTCGCAAAGCGCATGGGAGAAGCGCTTAACTCGCGCGTCGCGAATACGCGCAGGATCGCCGTGCTGCGCGCGGGCGCATTGGGCGACCTGATCTTCACGCTGCCGGCGCTCGACGCGCTGCGCGCCGCGTATCCCGAGGCCGAGATCGTGCTGCTCGGCAAACCCTGGATGGCGAACCTTCTGCACGAGCGGCCGGGGCCTGTCGATCGCGTCGTGATCGTGCCGCCGGTGCGCGGCGTCGGCACGCCGGAGAATGCCGGGCAGGACGAGCGCGCGCTCAACGCGTTCTTCGCGCAGATGCAGGCCGAGCGCTTCGACATCGCGTTGCAACTCCACGGCGGCGGACGCTACTCGAACCCGTTCGTCACGCGCCTTGGTGCGCGCGTCAGCGCCGGCCTTTGCGATGTCGATGCGGCGCCGCTCGATCGCACGATGCCTTACTTCTACCATCAGAACGAACGGATGCGTCAGCTCGAAGCGGTCGCGCTCGTTGGCGCGACGGCGCGCACGCTCGAGCCGCATCTCGCCGTGATGCCGCGCGACGTCGACGAAGCCAACGCGATCGTCGAGGCGTCACCCAGGCCGCTCGCCGTGCTCCAGCCCGGCTGCACCGATCCCCGGCGCCGCTGGCCACCGGAAAAGTTCGCCGCGGTCGGCGATGCGTTGCGTGAGCGGGGCGCAGTCGTCGCGATCAACGGTACCGGGGATGAGCAGCAACTCGTCGACGCCGTGCGCGGCGCCATACGGGGCGAGGCGGTCGATCTCTGCGGGCGCCTGTCGCTCGGCGGACTCGCCGGGCTGATGTCGCGGGCGCGCGTCGTCGTGTCGAACGATACCGGTCCGCTCTACCTCGCCGAAGCCGTCGGCGCTCCGACCGTCGGCGTCTACTGGCTCACGAACCTGTCGATCTCGGGTCCCCCGTTTCGCACGCACCACCGTTATGCGATCTCCGAGCGGACGACGTGTCCGACGTGCGGCGCCGACAATCTGTCCGCGCGCTGCGCGCACGATGATTCGTTCGTCGCCGACGTGCCGGTCGACGCGGTGCTCGAGCAGGCGCTCGCGCTCTTTTGAGCCGCGATCGCTACGCGCGGCGCAGCGTCGCCGGGGGCCTCGGCACGCGCGACCCGCGCATCGTGGGTGCCGCACGCGTGTCGGTGTCGTCAAGCAGCTCGAGCGCGGCGTTCAGCACGCTGGCGACGTCGACGTCATGCGGCCGATAGACGCTGCGGTGCAATCGGGTGTCGAGCGGTGCCCACTGCGATGGATCCGTCGCGAAGAAGACGACGACGCTCGGCACGTGCAATCCCGTCGCGACGTGCGACACGCCGGTGTCGTTCGTGACGATCAGTCGCGCATCGGCCATCAGCGTCGCCATGGCGCCGACCGAAATGGGCAGGGCCAGATTACGGCTCGGTGCACGCATCGCGCGTGCGACCGCCTCGGCAATCGGCCGTTCGGCGCCCGATCCCGTCAGCACGATCTGGAGGCCGCAGTCGTGGAGCGCATCACCGACTTGCGCGAAGCGCTCGATGGGCCAGCGCTTCGCCGGATTGCGCGCACCGGCGTGCAGGCATGCATAGCGGCCCGGTGAAAGCGATCGCGCGTCGCGAATCGCCGAAAGCTCCTCGCGATCGTCCTGCGTCAGCGGAAACTCGAGATCTTCCCCGGCCGCCGCGGCGCCGAGCCATTCGACGAGCCGCAGATTGCGTCGTACCTCGTGAAAGCCGAACGGATAGCGCAGGAAGTGCGTCGCATCGGGCGCGGGGCCGTCGCCGGCATAAAATCCCGCGCTGTGCCGTGCGCCGAACCGGGCGACGATCGCGTTCGTCTGCACGCCGCTCCCGTGCATCTGGATGGCGAGGTCGAAGCGCCGCGCCTGCATGTCGGAAAAAAAAGCCGGTAAGCGCGCAACGTCGGGGGGCTGCTCCGGCAGCTCCGCAGTTCCCGGAAATGCGACAAAGTCGTCGATGTAGCGGCGAAAGCGCGCCGCGAACGCGCATGCCCACGGCAATCCGACGAGCGTGATCCGCGCACCGGGTACGCTCTGACGAAGCGCCCGCAGCGCAGGCACGGCGCAGAGGATGTCGCCGAGTTGCAGCGCGCGAAAGACCGCGAGCGAGCGGCAGCCGTGAAGCGGAACGCAGGCCGCGTGATCAATCGGCATTGACATTCCGGGAGACGAGTCGTGCGCGGAGAGGACTGCGAAGAAACGGCCGGACCATTGCAACCGTAAGCGTTCGCAAGACGCGCGCCATCGGCACTATTCCAATGCGCGCGCCATCAGCACTATTCCAATGCGCAACAAGCGAAACGCCCTGCCTGTGGAAGCGCGTGCAGGAGACGTGTGTTCGGTCTGCGACAATCGACGCCCCTGCTCCTGTTAGTCGCGCATGCAACGCACCACCCTCCTCATCCCGCTGATCGTCGCGTGCGCGCTGTTCATGGAGAACATGGATTCGACGGTGATCGCCACGTCGCTCCCTGCGATCGCGCGCGACATCGGCGAGAATCCGCTCGCGCTGAAGCTCGCGCTGACGTCGTACCTCGTGAGCCTCGCGGTGTTCATTCCGATCAGCGGCTGGGTCGCCGACCGCTACGGCTCGCGGACGGTCTTCGCCGCCGCCATCGTCGTGTTCGTCGGCGGATCGCTGCTCTGCGCGGCATCGACGAGCCTCACCGCATTCGTGATCTCGCGCTTCATCCAGGGGATCGGCGGCGCGATGATGGTGCCGGTCGGCCGCCTCGTGCTGATGCGCGCGGTGCCCAAGCACGACTACGTCGCCGCGCTCAACTACCTGACGATTCCGGCGCTGCTCGGACCCGTCACCGGTCCCGCGCTCGGCGGCGCCATCACGCTCTACCTGCACTGGCGCTTCATTTTCCTCATCAACGTGCCGATCGGCGCGCTCGGTCTCTATCTGGTGCTTCGGCACATACCGAACCTTCGCGAGACGAACATTCCGGCGTTCGACATGAGCGGCTTCGCGCTCTCCGGCATCGGCCTGTCGGTCCTGATGCTCGGCTTCTCGGCCCTCGGCGGCCATCTGTTGCCATTGCCCGTTGCCGCGGCCTGCATCGTCGGCGGCCTCGGTTGCGTGGGTCTCTATGTGCGGCATGCGCGACGCACGACGCATCCGGTGCTCGATTTGCGGCTGCTCGCGCTGCCGACGTTCTTCAACGGTGTCGTTGCCGGCAGCGTGTTTCGCGCGGGCCTCGGCGCGACGCCGTTCCTGCTGCCGCTCCTCTTTCAGCTCGGATTCGGCCTCAACCCGCTGCAATCGGGCCTACTCACCTGCATGACGGCCATTGGTGCGATGTTCATCAAGACGCTGACCGTGCGTATCCTGCGTCGCTACGGCTTTCGCCGGATCCTGTCGGTGAACGGTGTCGCCGCGTCGGCGATCGTCGCAGCGTTCGGACTGTTTGCGCGCTCGACGCCGCACCTTGTGATCGCGGCGGTGCTGCTCCTGTCCGGCTGCCTGCGCTCGCTGCAGTTCACCGCGCTCAATGCGATCACGTTCGCCGACATCGCGCGCGAAAAGATGAGTCAGGCCTCCAGCTTCTCGAGCATGGCGCAGCGGCTGTCGCAAAGTGCCGGCATCGCCGCGGGCGCGTATTTCCTGCAGCTGTCGAGCGTCGCGCAGGGACACGCGACGATCGAGGCGTCCGACTTCTGGCCGGCGTTTCTCGCGATCGGATTGATCTCGGCGATCGCGCCGTTCGTTCACCTGCGGCTTGCGCCGCAGGCGGGCGTCGAAGTGTCAGGGCACGGCGTTCGCGCGCGTTGAATCGGCATCCTGCAGTGCGCGCCAGACGCGTTCGGGCACGAGCGGCATCGAAAGCGAGCGAGCGGCGCGGGCGCAGCCGTTTCGTGCGAGCGCATCGGCGACTGCATTGACAACCGCCGGCGTCGCGCCGATCGTGCCGAGCTCGCCGACGCCCTTGACACCCATCGGGTTCGTCAGGCATGGCGACGAGTCGTCCATCGTCATCTGAAACGACGGACTCATCCGCGCGTGCGGCAGCGCGTAATCGGTGAGGCTCGCCGTCAGCACCTGTCCCGAATCGGCGTCGTAGACGATGCGCTCGCAGAGCGCCTGGCCGATGCCCTGCAGCGCGCCGCCCTCGAGTTGCCCTACCACAACCATCGGGTTGATCACGCGGCCGACGTCGTTGACCGACCAATAGCCGTCGAGCTCGATGGCGCCGGTATCGGGGTCGATCTCGACTTCGCAGACGTGGCATCCGTTGGGCCAGCTCGGTGCGCCGACCGCGCTCGTCGACGCCAGCGCGATGCACTCGCCCGACTGCCGCTGCGCGAGCTCGAACAGGCCGATGCGTCGATCGGTGCCGGCGATCTCGAATACCCCATCGCGGTATTCGAGGTCGGCCTCGGCCGCCTCGAGCGCGCGCGCGGCGAGCGCGTGCGCCTTGGTGAGCGTGCGCTCCGACGCGACGCGAACCGCCGAGCCGACGACGAAGAGCGAGCGCGAGCCGGCGCTGCCGAATCCGGTGGCTCGGTCGGTGTCGCCGAAGCGCACGCCGATGCGGTCGGCGGAAACGCCGAACACGTCGACGGCGAGTTGCGTGAACGTCGTCGCGAGGCTTTGCCCCATCGGCTGCGCGGCGGTGAAGATCTCGATGCGTCCCGATCCGGCGACGGCCACGTCGACCGTTTCCTCGAACACGTCGGCGCCCGTCCATTCGAGAAACGTCGCGATGCCCTGCCCGCGGAGCCGGCCGCGCCGTTGCGCGGCGGCCGCGCGCCCGGCGAAGCCCTGCCAGTCGGCCAATGCGAGCGCGCGATCCATCACCTGCTCGAAGCGGCCGCTGTCGTACGTCTTGTCCATCGCGTTCGTGTACGGCATCTGCTCGGGACGGATCATGTTGCGCCGTCGGAGCGCGATGCGATCGATGCCGCTCTCGCGCGCGGCCTCGTCGATCAGCCGCTCGACGATGTAGATCGCTTCCGGACGTCCTGCGCCGCGATACGGACCTGTCGGCAGCGTGTGCGTCAGGACCGCCTTGATGCCGATGTCGATCGTCCTGATGTCGTAGACGCTCGTCTGCACCCACGGACCGATCAGCAACTGGATCACGACGCCCGCCGGCGTCGCATACGCGCCGACGTTGGCAAGCGACGCGACCCGCAGCGCCAAGATGCGGCCGTCCGCATCGAGCGCGAGCTCGGCCCTGCTCGCAATGTCGCGGCCGTGGCTCGCCGCGAGGAACTCCTCGATGCGCTCGGCGGTGAAACGCACCGGCCGGCCGAGCTTGCGCGCTATGAATGCGACGACGACGTCCTCGGGATAGAGGCTCGTCTTCATGCCGAAGCCGCCGCCGACGTCGCCGACGAGCACGCGCACCTTCTGCTGCGGGATGCCGAGGACTTCGCAGAGCTCGTCGCGCAATCCCGTCGGCGTCTGGCAGCTTACGCGCAGCGTCAGGCGCTCCGTCCTCGCGTCCCACTCGGCGAGCGTCGACCGCGGCTCGATGGGGGCCGGTGCGACGCGCTGGTTGACGAGATCGAGCGTGACGACGTGCGCGGCGCGCTTGAACGCGGCATCGGTGTCGCGCGCGCTGCCGTGACGAGCTTCGCACGCGATGTTGTCGGGCGCATCGGGCACCACGCGCGGCGCATCGGCGGCGACGGCCGCCTGCACGTCGACGACCGCCGGCAATGGCGCGTAGTCGACGCCGACGCGCTCCGCCGCGTCGCGCGCGGCGAGCGGCGTCGTGGCGATCACCGCAGCCACCGCCTCGCCGACGAAGCGCACGGTATCGATCGCCAGCGCGTGGTGCAGCGGCGTTTGCGTCGGCGCGCCGTCGGAACGCTTGAAATCGGCGGAATTGGGGATCGGCTTGACCCTCGCATCGAGGAGGTCGCGTCCGTTCACGATCGCGACGACGCCGGGCATCTTCGCGGCCGCCTCGGCATCGATCCGAACGATCCGGGCGTGCGGATGCGGCGAGCGCACGAAGCAGGCGACGAGCTCCCCTGCCGAACGCATGTTGTCGGCGAAGCGGCCTTCGCCGCGAAGCAACGCATCGTCTTCGACGCGCCTGACCGATTTGCCGCTGCCGAAACGGCTCGCCGCGACTTCCGCCATTCGATCCTCCGGAACGCACTACGCGCAGCGTCGATTCTGCCACCACGGTCGGGCAGCAGCGCGGCCCATCGCCCGGCGGAATTCAGGCGACCGCGGGTTTGCCCTGGTCGGCCGCCGCCTGCGCGCGCAGGAGCTCGTCGACGAGCTGCGCGACCTCGGGGCGCGGCGCATCGTCGATGAAGGCGGCGACGCCGAGGACTGCCAGGTGATCGGTGAGCGCCGCGTTGCCGCGCACCTCGGGTGGCAGCGTGACGACGACCGGCGGCGGCGCGCGGCGCAGCTGCTCGTGCGCAAGCAGCATCCGATGCAACTGCATCACGGTGACGCCGTCCTTGCCGGGCAGGTCGAGCTGCAGGACCAGAAGGTCGAAGCGTCCGGTTTCGAGCTGCGCGAGCGCCGCTTCACCGTCGGCCGCCTCGGCGACCGCCACGTGCTCGTGCTCGATCAGCGTGCGCAGCGCATGCCGCACGTCGGACCGCTGATGCGCGATCAGCACGCGCTGTCGCGTTCCGTGCCGCAGCTCGATGACGTTCGCGGTCATTCGCGGGGTGGCGTGACGTACGCGGCAGGACGACCGTGGTATCGAGGTTTCCGGTGACCGGGGAACGGGTTTCGGGGCGCGACGAGCATACGGAGCCCGCCGATACGCACGCCCTGTGAAAACTGACAGGCGGGTGCGATGATACTGGCTAACGGCGGCTTGCACATCACCCGGATGGGTGATGGCGCCGGGCCTCCGACAGCACCGGCAGCCGCACGACGAAGACGCTCCCCTTGCCGGCGCCGGCGCTCGACGCGCGGACGCTGCCGCCGTGATGCTCGGCGATCATCCGCACCAGCGCAAGCCCGATGCCCAGCCCCTCTTGCACGTCGGTACCTGGGCGCGGCGCCTGCACGAAGAGCCCGAAGATCTTCGGCAGCATCTCGGGCGGAATGCCGATTCCGCTGTCCTGCACGCGAAGCTCGATCCGTCCCGGCAGCGAGATCACCCGAAGCGCGATGGCACCGCCGTCCGGCGTGTGCTTCGCCGCGTTGTCGAGCAGGTTGACGATCATCTGCGTGAGTCGCACGCGGTCGCCGTCGAATTGCAACGACTCGTTCGGCACGTCGACGTTCAGCCGGTGCCGGCGCCGGGACAGCAACGGCGCGCTCGCCTCGACGGCGCGCATCACGACGTCGGCGAGATCGACGCGTTCGCGGCGGAAATGAACCAGCCCCCGCGTGATACGGCCGACGTCGAGCAAATCGTCGATCAGCCGCGTCATCTGCTGCACCTGCCGCTCGAGCATCCGGCACAGCTCGACCGCTGCCGCGTCGTTCGCGTTCATCCGCCGCAGCACCGCGGCCGCATTGCGGATCGGCGCGAGCGGGTTGCGCAACTCGTGCGCGAGCATCGCGATGAATTCGTCCTTGCGGTCGTCGACGTCGCGCGGTTGCACGTCCATTTGCTTGTGTTGCGACACGCCGCGCGCGACAAGCAGCGCCCGCATCTGCCCGGCGCGCGCCTCGCTTGCACGCAGCGCGCGAATCGCCTGCAACGTTCGATCGCGCAAATCGGCGAGCTCGCGGTTGCTTCGCGCAAGCCGCTGCTCGGCCGCCCTGCGCTCGCCGACCTCGGCATCGAGCGCGCGGCCGCGTCGCTTCAGGTCGCAGATCTCGGCAAGCCGCTTCTCCTCGCTCGCATGGACAACCGCGTTCGCCGGCATCGCGTGCGAATGCGCGGCGCAGACGGCGTGCACCGCTTCCCACGAGCCGCTGCCCATCTGCGCGATCGGATAGGCGCAGAAGAGCGAAAAGTCGTATCTGCGGGCGAGGTCGTTCCAGAGCGCTTCGAGGTGCACCGCCGCGTCATGGCGCCCGTCGCGCCAGAGCAGCGCGACCATCTCGCCGAACGCGAGCACACGCGGTGCCCGCTTCTGCGCCATCGCGATGCACGGCTCGATCACCGCAGTGAAGCGAGCCGCGTCGGGCCAGCCTTCGACGAGCATCGATTCGAGCGTCCGCTGCGCATCGAGTGCGACGAGTCGACCGGCGGCACGGGCGGCCGCGACGTCGATTCCCCGCGTCCCGAGGCGCTGCTCGAGCGCACGCAGATGATCGGGAGTCGCAACGACGACCGCGGCCGTATCGGATGCGAATCCGGTACCGACGAATTCGGCGATCGATGCAACGAGCGAATCGTCGTGCTCGTAGAACTGGACGAAGTGCTCGCGCGCTGCCGGCACACCGACCGTCTGCGGTGCGATTCGGGTTGTCCCAGTCCTGGATTGTTCGACTTGCAAGTTGTGGAACGAGCGAGCGGCAGCGACAAATCTGCCACGCGCGATGTAATTGTTACGCGAATGGGGTGCGCGCAGCCGGTCGAAAGCGCTGCAAGCGGTCGACTGTCGCAAGATTCGGACCGGTGTATCGTGCGCGCGATGAACGCTCCGCTACCCGACGAAAAGGAATTGCCGCTGCGCGAGGACACGCGGCTTCTGGGCCGCATCCTCGGCGACGTGCTGCGCGCGCAGACCGGCGATGCCGGGTTCGCGCGGGTCGAAGCGATCCGGCAGACGGCGATCCGCTTCCGCCGCGCGTACGGCGAAGAGGCGCAGGAGGCGCGCGAGGCGTTGTCGACGCTCCTGAATCCACTCGCGATCGGCGACGTGTTGCACGTCGTGCGCGCGTTCAGCTACTTCTCGCATCTCGCGAACATCGCCGAGGACGTGCAACACATCAGGCGGCGCCGCGCGCACGACATGGCCGGTGCGCCGCCGCGCGCCGGCAGCGTCGCGCATGCGCTCGCACGGCTGCGTGCCGAGCACGTATCGGCCGGCGCCATCCAGGCGTGGCTCGACGGCGCGCTCGTGTCGCCCGTGCTGACCGCGCATCCGACCGAGGTCCAGCGCAAGAGCACGCTCGACGCCGAACGCGAGATCGCCCGCCTTCTCGTTTGGCGCGATCGCACGCCACTCACGCCGGCGGAAAGCGTCGCTTTCGAGCGTGGGCTGCGCACGCAGGTGCTGGGGCTGTGGCAGACCGCCATGCTGCGGCTGTCGCGCCTGCGCGTTGCTGATGAAATCGACAACGGCCTGTCGTATTACCGCCGTACGTTCCTCGCCGAAATTCCGCGTCTCTATGCGGCGTTCGAAACGGAGCTCGCCGCGGCATGGCCGGGTCTGCGGCTGCCGCCGTTCTTCCGGATGGGCTCGTGGATCGGCGGCGATCGCGACGGCAATCCCAACGTCGCGGCCGAAACGCTCGACTACGCCGTGCACGCGCAGGCATCGGTCGCGTTCGAGCATTACCTCGCGGAAGTGCACCGTCTGGGCGCCGAGATGTCGCTTTGCACGCGCCTCGTCGTGCCGACCGATCGGCTGCTCGCGCTTGCGCGCGCTGCACGCGATGCGAATCCGCACCGCGCCGACGAGCCTTATCGGCAGGCGCTGGTCGGAATCTACGCGCGCCTCGCCGCGACGGCGCACGAGCTCGCGCACTACACGCCGGCACGATCGCCGCACGCGGAAGGCGTCCCGTATCGCGCGCCTGCCGAGCTCGTTGCCGACCTCGACGTCATCGCCGATTCGCTTTCGACGCATGGATCGGGCGAGCTCGCGGCACGCCGCCTTGCGCCGCTGCGGCGCGCCGTCGACGTGTTCGGATTCCACCTTGCCGCGCTCGACCTCCGCCAGAACAGCGACGTGCACGAGCACGTCGTCGGCGAGCTCTTCGCATGCGCCGGCGTCGCCGGCGACTATCCGTCGCTGCCCGAAGCGGCGCGCGTCGCGGTGCTCGAGCGCGAGCTCGCAAGCCCGCGCCTTTTGCATTCGCCGTACGAGCCATTGTCCGCGCGCAGCACGTCCGAGCTTGCAACGCTGCGCAAGGCCGCCGAGATCCATGCGCGCTTCGGTGCGGGCGTGCTTCGCCAGTACGTCATCTCGAAATGCCAATCGGTTTCCGATCTGCTCGAAGTCGCCGTTTTGATGAAGGAGGTCGGCCTGCTGCGCGGCGGTGCGCTCGGCGTGTCGATCGTGCCGCTGTTCGAGACGATCGACGACCTTGCACGCTGCGCCGACGTCATGTCGGCGGCGTTCGCGACGACGCGCTATCGCGCACTGCTCGCAGGCCGCGGCGACGACCAGGAAGTGATGATCGGCTATTCGGACAGCAACAAGGACGGCGGCTACCTGACCGCGAACTGGGCGCTCTACCGCGCCGAGCGCGCGCTCGTCGAAACGTTCGCAGCGCACGGCGTGCGACTGCGGCTCTTCCACGGGCGAGGCGGCACCGTCGGCCGCGGCGGCGGCCCGAGCTACGAGGCGATCCTCGCGCAGCCGCCGGGCACCGCGAAAGGCGGCCTGCGGATGACCGAGCAGGGCGAGATCATCGCGAGCAAGTACTCGGATCCCGAGCTCGGTCACCGCAATCTCGAGACAATCATTGCGGCGTCGCTCGAAGCAGGATTGCTCGATAGCGAGCAGATCGGCGAGCGCGCGCCGGTCTACCATGAAGCGCTCGATGCGCTGTCGCCGCTCGCGCTTGCAGCGTACCGCGCGCTCGTCTACGAGACCCCGGGGTTCGTCGACTATTTTCGCGCGTCGACGCCGATCAGCGAGATTTCCGAGCTCAATATCGGCAGCCGCCCTGCCTCGCGCACCGGCTCGTCGCAGATCGAGCATCTTCGCGCGATTCCATGGGTCTTCAGCTGGGCGCAATGCCGGCTGATGCTGCCCGGCTGGTACGGATTCGCGAGCGCCGTCGACGCGTGGGCAGGCGATCGACAGCAGCGCCTTGCGCTGCTGCAGGAGATGCACGAGCGCTGGCCGTTCTTCAGGAGCGTGATGTCGAACATGGCGATGGTGCTCGCGAAGACCGACCTCGCAATCGGGTCGCGCTATGCGGAGCTCGTCCCTGATGCGGCGCTGCGCCGGCACGTGTTCGCGCGCATCGCCGACGAGCACGCGCGGAGCGTCGCGCACGTGCTGGCGATCACGCGCCAGAGTACGCTGCTCGAGGACAATCCGGCGCTTGCGCGAAGCATTCGCAATCGCTTCCCGTACCTCGACCCGCTCAATCACCTGCAGGTCGAACTAGTGCGCCGCTATCGCGCGGGCGAAACCGACGATCGCACGCGGCGCGCGATCCACCTGACGATCAACGGGCTGGCGGCGGGGCTGCGCAACAGCGGTTGACGCGGGTGCGTCGACGGTTCGCGTCCATGGCGTCGACAGGCGCGGGTTCGCGGATCAACTCAGCGCAATCGCGCAATCGGCCAGCGGAATGCCGCGCACCCCGGGATGCGCGACGAAGAGGCTGCCGGCGTGCGGCTGCTGCGCGAGCGGCGTGTTCAGGTTACGCCGCAACGACGTGATGAACATCACGTCGAGATCATCGCCGCCGAATGCGGCCTTCGACGGCTTCTCGACCGGAACGGCAAGGCTGCCGACGAGCTTGCCGGCAACGTCGAAGCGAAGCAGGCACCCGCCGTCGACGGCCGCCATCCAGTAGCAAGCGTCGGCGTCGACACAGCCGCCGTCGGGACGTCCCGGCAGATCGTCCGTTATCACGAAGTCGCGGCGCGCACCGATGTGGCCGCTTGCGGGATCGTAGTCGCAGGCGAAGATCGTGCGCACGTTCGGATGCGAGTCGGACACGTAAAGCGTGCGGCCGTCGGGCGCGAACGCGAGGCCGTTGACCGTGTGAAAGCCGTCGAGCAGGCAAACGCACGATCCGTCGATGTCGATACGATAGAGCGCGGCCGCCGGATCGGTGTGCGCGCCCTGCCTCCGAGAAGCGTCGTCCATCGCGCCGATCAGCAATCGCCCGCGCGGATCGATGGTGCCGTCGTTCAGGCGGCCGCCGAGCGGCAACGGTGGTCGCGCGAGCACGCGAAACGTTTCGGTGGCGACGTCGACGTGACAGACACGATCGCGCAATGCGACGACGAGACCGCCTTGCGCGTGTGTCGCGACGAACGTGACGAGGTCGGGCATCGCCGATGCACGGTCGCTGCCGCTTTCGACGTCGAAGCGATGCAGCCGCCGGCCATGGATGTCGACCCAATAGAGGCACCGCTCGCCGGCGGACCACCATGGGCTCTCGCCCGCTTCGGCGCGCGCATCGACGGCGAGTTGCGCGAAGGCGGTTGGCGTCAGCGACACGCGGCTGCGATCGGCGACGCGACCACGCCGAGTGACTCGAGACGTGCCGCGACGCGAAACAGCAGATCCTCGCGATGGTGCCGCGCCATCAGCTGCACGCCGATCGGCAGCCGATTGCCGCGCGCGACCGGCACCGTCAAGGCCGGACAATCGGTGCCTGCGATCGGCTGCGTGAACCAGCCGAGTGCCGGTCCCGTCGGCAATTCGACGTCGCCGACGCGTACGCTGCGCGTGCCGATCGTCGGTGCAGCGCAGGGCGTCGCCGGTACGACGATGACGTCGACGTCGTCGAACATCCGGATCACCTGCTCGATGTGCCGGCGGCGATAGCGCTGCGCGGCGAGGTACCACTGCGCGGGCAGCAGCGCGTGCGCGAGGAAGCGCTCGCGCGTCGCCGGATCGAAACAGTCGAGGCGCGTGCGCAACAGATCGAGCTTGCCGGTCGCGCTTTCGGCCGCGTTGACGAGCGTCGCCGCCCCACGCGCGCGCCGCGGGTGGGGATAGTCGACGACGCGCGTGATCGCGAGCGCCTCGACGATCGTTTGCAATGCCTCGCGGGCATCGGCGCCGAGCGCCTCGGCGAAATAGCCGCCCGCCGTCGCCATGCGCAGTGGCGCATCCGAATCGGACGCGAGGGGCGCATCGGAGCGTGTCGACACGACGCGATGGCACAGCGCGATGTCGCGACTGGTGCGCGCGAGCGGACCGAGCGTGGCGAGCGTCCCGCCGGCGCCGATGACACCGGTGTCGCTGATCGTGCCGCGCGTGGGCCGCAGCCCGAACACGCCGCAAAGCGACGCGGGAAGCCGGATCGATCCGAGGCCATCGCTGCCGATCGCGATCGGCAGCATGCCGGCGGCGACGGCGGCCGCCGACCCTCCCGACGATCCGCCGGGCGTGCGCGAAGGATCGTGCGGATTGCGCGTCGGTCCGAAGCACGCGTTCTCGGTCGTGCCGCCCATGCCGAACTCGTCCATGTTCAGCGCGCCGACGCAGATGGCGCCAGCGGCCTCGAGGCGCTGCACGACCGCGGCATCGCGCGTCGCCGGTTTCGCGTCGCGGAAGAGCGCCGAGCCACCGGTCGTCGTGATGCCGGCGACGTCGATCATCGCCTTGACGCCGAACGGAACGCCGGCGAGGTCGCCGGGCGGTTCTCCGGCGCGGCGCCTCGCGTCGACCTGCAGTGCACGCTCGCGCGCACGTGACGCCGCGAGCGCGGTGAACGCATTGACGCGCGGATCGATCCGTTCGATCCGCGCGAGCGTCGCGTCGACGACCGCGCGCGCCGATACCGCGCCGTCGCGCACGGCCTGCGCGATGTCGGCCGCGGTTGCACTCGCGGCGAGCGGATCATTCATCGGGCGCAAGGATGTCGCGCGCAAGCGCATGCAGCCGTACGAGATTCGCGGCGACCGCATCGCGGCTTTCCGGCGGTATCGTCAGCGACATGGCGCTTGCAGCGGCATCGAGATACGCGTGCGGATCGAACGCGCCGGCCGAGGAAACGCCGCCCCGCCCGCGACGACTGCGCAGGTTGTGGACGTGCACCCACGCGCCGCGCGCGATCGGCCGCGTCGCTTCGCCGATGCATTCGCCATACTTCGTCAACGCGTCACCCTCGCGCAAGTCGACGAGCGCGATTTTGTGGCCGAGCGCGATTGGCTCGCGCGCGGTGATCGTCGTGAGCGTGCCGCTCACGTCGACCGCGACCTCTTCGCCGGCCGCGACCGGCGCGAGAAGAATCGCGACGTTGTCGCTCGCAGCGAGCGCGCTCGCCTGCCACGCCGTGGGGCCGCCTTGGAACCCGCCTGCCGGTCTCACAGGGCCGCTCCCAGCCGGCTCACGACGTCCTCGCCCTCGTCCATCACCTCGCCCCATGTCAGCGTTCCCGACGCCACGTCGAGCACGACGTCCTGCAAGCGCGCGGCCGCGTCGGCGAGCGACGCCCTGCGCGCGAACACGTCGCTCGCGTCGAAGTCGAGCTGCTCGTGCAGGCGCGCGACGGCGTTCGGATTCGCGGAGATCTTGATCGTCGGCGCGATGCCGCTCACGAAGCTGTTGCCGACGCCGGTCGTGAAGAGCACGATCTGCGCGCCCGACGCCACCAGCCCGCCAACCGACTCGGGCGCATACGCGGGCGCATCCATCAGATAAAGCCCGGGACCGGGCAGCGACTCGGCGATGCCGACGACGCCACGAATCGGCGCGCGTCCGCCTTTCGCGATCGCGCCGAGCGATTTTTCCTCGATCGTCGACAGTCCGGCGGCGACGTTCGTCGGACCCGGGTTGTTGCCGACGAGATCGATGCCCGCGTCGATGCTCGCGCGCTCGCGCCGCAGGACCGCTTCGCGAATCGCGCGCGCGACGCCATCGTCGGCCGCGCGTCGTGCAAGCAGATGCTCGGCGCCGAGCCACTCGATCGTCTCGCCGAACACCGCGCGTCCGCCCGCCTCGACCACCGCATCGGCGATGCTGCCGGCGAGCGGGTTGGAGACGAGGCCCGAGCTCGGGTCGGAGCGGCCACATTCCATCCCGACGCACAGTCGCGCGAGCGCCACCCGCGTGCGACGCGCACGCGATGCATCGCGCAGCATCCGCGCGACGATCCGCGTCCCGCGCTCGGTGACGGTGATCGCATCGTGCTCGCAATCGTCGAGCACGAGCGCCTCGACCGGCTTGCCGGTCGCCGCGATGTCGGCTGCAATCGCTTCGACATACGGCGCGGTGCCCCCGATCACCAGCGCGGCCGCGACGTTCGGATGGCGCCCGAACGCCGTCAGCGCACGGCGCTGCAGCGCCGCGTCCTCGCCGAGCAGGCCGCTGCCATACGGCGTCGTGATCACGCGGACACCCGGAACGCCGCGGCCGATGCGCCGCACGGTCGGCGACGTCAGCCCGGTCACGGACATCACGAGGACGTGATTGCGCACGCCGACGCTGCCGTCGCTGCGGCGAAATCCGTCGAAGTGCGCGCTCATCTCATCGCCGTGCAGATGGAACCGGTGCGTGTTCGGGAATCAATTTCTCCATCTTGAGCGCATCCCAGAGCGCAGCCGGAATCTGCAGTGTCGACCAATGCAGATTCGTGTCGACTTCGCGCGTCGTTCGGTAGCCGCAAACCGCACTGACGACGGCAGGATGTGCGAGCGTGAACTGCAAGGCCGCGGCGCCGAGCGGCACGCCGTATTCGGCGCACACTGCTTCAAGCCGTCGTGTCCGCTCGACGACGTCCGGCGGCGCTTCCTCGTAGAAATACCGGGCGCCCGGCACCGCGCCGGTTGCGAGAATGCCGGAATTGAACGGCGACGCGACGACGATGCCGATCTCGTGCTGCGCGCAATGCGGCAGGAACTCGTCGAGCGCCGCGTGCTCGAGCAGCGTGTAGCCGCCGGCCAGCATGAAGAGATCGAAGTCGCCTTCGCGCGCGAAGCGCAGGCACACGTCGGCGCCCTTGACGCCGACGCCGATCGCGCGCACGACGCCTTCGCTTCGCAAACGTTCGAGCGCCGGATAGGCGCCGCGCATCGCCTCGCCGAAGCGCCGCTCGTAATCGGCGCCCTGCCAGCGCGGATTGACGTCGTGGATGTACACGATGTCGACACGGCAGAGGCCGAGCCGCTGCAGGCTGTCGTCGAGCGCGCGCAGCACGCCGTCGTGGCTGTAGTCGTAATGAAGCTCGAACGACAGGCCGTCGTCGGGCGCCGGCGACTGGCAGTTCGGACGCAGCCTGCGACCGACTTTCGTCGACAGGATGAAGTCGTCGCGATCGCGTTGCCGGAGCGCAGTGCCGAACCAATGCTCGCCCAGGCCGCGCGCGTAGAGCGGCGCCGTGTCGAAATAGCGAAAGCCGCGATCGTACGCGTACGACAGAACGTCCGCGGCCTCGCGTTCCTCGCTGACGCGAAACAGGCTGCCGCCGCCGTAGCCGAGCGCGGGCAATGTCGGTCTCCTGTTCGTCAGGCGCGCCGGGCCGCCCCAAGCGACCGACTCCGCCCCCTCGGGGGGCAGCGAGCGAAGCGAGCGTAGGGGGACGTTCATCCCAGATCGGGCAGGCGGCCGGTCTTGCGCCCACCGCGCGCGACGAGATCCTGCACTTCGGCGGCGGCGCGATTCAATGCCGCCGCCGGCGACGCCTTCCCGATGATGCACTCGTTGAGACGCAGCGAAACGATCGACGACATCTGCGCCGCTTCAGGAATCACCGCGTACATTTTCGCCACCTTCGAGTTTTCCGATTGCGCCTTCAGAAAGCGGAATTTCGGGTCACGCGCGAGATCCGTATTGCCGAGGTCGACGCGCACGGGAACGGCACCGTAGCGCGTGTACGCAAGCTGATGATCGAGCGTCTGGAACCAGTCGAGGAACGTGAGCGCCGCCCGCTGGCGATCCTTCGGTACGTTGCGCGCGATCGCGCCGATCCAGTGCCCGGCACGGCTCGCATGATGTCCGTCGCGGCTCTTCGGAATCAGCGCGGCCTCGAACTTGCCGACGACAGCGGACTTGTTCGGGTCCTCGAGTTGCGCCCACGCGCCGACGATGCCGACGGTCTGTGCCGCCTTGCCGGTGGCCATCAGCTGGATCATCTGCCCCTGGCTCACCGCACCGGCCGTCGGATAGCCGCCCGCCTTCCCAAGCTTCAGATAGAAGTCCAGCGCGCGGAGCGCCGCCGGGCTGTTCAGCGTGACGGTGAAATCACCGGCGCTCGCGTCGTTGAAAATGTCGCCGCCGAAGCTGAACAGGTAATTGCTGAAATCGGCGAGCGCCGAATCGCGATCGTCGCGATGGACGAACCCGTAAACGCGGGTCCCGTCATTCAGTTTCTGCGCGTTGGCGAGCACGTCGTCCCAGGTCTCGGGAACCTCGAGACCGTGCCGGTCGTAGAGGTCCTTGCGGTAATAGAACACTTCGACGTTTCCGTTGACCGGCACGCCCATCAGCTTGCCGCCCTTCGGATCGAACGTGCGGAGCTTGTCGTTCCAGTCGATCGTGCCGCCGTACGTGCTGACTTCGGGATCGAGCTTGAACGCCGCATCGACGTCGTGCACCGGCGCCAGAAAGCCGCCGTCGAAGAATTCGACCATCCAGTTGTTGTCGATCGCGAGCAGATCGTACGATCCGCTCGACGCGCGCAGCGAATTGCGGATCTTGTCGAGCGCGCCCGCGTACGGGTTGACGTCGAGCTCGATCCGATTTCCGGTTTCCTTCCCGTACTGCTCGACGAGACGGCGAAAACCCTCGAACCACGGCGACTGGTTGATCACCATCGTGATCGGCGCGACCTTTGGCGTTCCTTGCGCCTGCGCGCGGCGCGGCACGATCGACGAAACGAGCACGGCGCCGCCGGCAGCGGCGGCACGCAACAGGAACGAGCGACGATTGGTGAAGCGACGCACCGAGACCTCCTTGTCGTGGCGGATGATTGCGCAATCATTCCAATCTTGCTACCGTGCGACGTCGACTGTCAACGTTCCCTGATCGTGCGTCGCGCCGCATCCGCCATCTCGCCACCCGCCGGGGCCACACGCGCGCCGCGGCTCGTCGACGTCGCGCGCATCGCCAAGCTCTCGCCGATCACCGTCTCGCGCGCGTTGCGCGAACCCGGGAAGGTGTCGCCGCAGGCGCGGGCACGCGTCGCTGCCGCGGTCGCGGCCGTCGGCTACGTGCCCGATCTCGTCGCGAGCAGCCTGACCAGCCGGCGGACGCGCCTGGTCGGCCTCGTCGTGCCGACGATCACCGCGTCGATCTATGCATCGACGGTCGCGGGACTGTCGCAGGTGCTGCGCGCGCGCGGCTTCGAGGCGCTGATCGGCGACAGCGGCTACGGCCTGGACGGCGAGGAAAAGCTCGTCGCCGCGTTCATCGGACGACGTGCCGACGGCATCGTGCTCACCAGCGTCGAGCACTCGAATGCGACGCGGCGACTGCTGGCGCGGGCGAAGGTGCCGGTCGTCGAGACGGGCAACCTGGCGCGAAGGCCGATCGACATGGTCGTCGGCTTCTCGAACTACGACGCGGCGCGAGCGATGATGGCGCATCTCGTCGCGCGCGGCCATCGAGCGATCGGTTTCATCGGCGCGTCGACCCGCGGCAATCCGCAGGCTGCCGATCGACGCCGCGCTTACGACGATGCGGTGAGCGCGCACCGGCTGGCGCGTGCGCCGACGCTCGCCATCGAATGCGAATCCGAGCTCGATGCGGGCGGCAGCGCGCTGTTGCAGATCCTCGAGCGGCATCCGCGCTGCACGGCGATCTTCGCCGCGAGCGAAGTGCGCGCGACCGGCGCGCTGCTCACCTGTGTTCGTCGCGGCCTGCGCGTTCCGGATCGCGTCGCGATCGCCGGCTTCAACGACGCGGGGCTCGGCGCGCACCTCGTCCCGGCGCTGACGACCGTTCGCGTGCCTCGCGACGAGATCGGCGGCCGCGCGGCCGAGATGATTCTCGATCGGCTGGAAGGGCGGCGCATCGCGACGAAAACGGTCGACGTCGGGTTCGAGATCATGGTGCGGGAAAGCGCATGAAGCCCGATACGAGCGCGCGCTATCTGACGCTCGCGCCGGCGGTCGTCCTCTTTGCCGGCGTCGCCCTGGTGCCGATCGCCGGGCTCGTGGCGATGAGCCTGTCGCAGATCGACTGGGTGCAAGGGAAGGCGCACTGGCGCTTCGTCGCCTTCGACCAGTACCTGCGGGTTGCCGGCGACGCGCTCTTTCGCACGGGCGTCGGCAACACGCTCGTGTTCGCGATCGCCGGCGTCCTCGTGCAGATGCTGCTCGGATTCGCGCTCGCGCTGCTCACGACACGCATTGCACGGGGCCGCGCGCTGTATCGCACCGTGTTCATCCTGCCGATCCTCGTGCCGGGCATCGTCATCGGCGCGATCTGGAAGCTCATGTACAACTTCGACTTCGGCGTGCTGAACCAGCTGCTCGGCCTTCTCGGCGTGGGCCCGGTCGACTGGCTCGGCAACACGACGACCGCGCTCGCGGCGGTGATCGCCGTCGACGTCTGGCACTGGACGCCGTTCGTGTTCCTGCTGATGCTCGCGGGGCTCGAAAGCCTGCCGCAGGATGTCTACGAAGCGGCGCGCGTCGACGGTGCGACGTTCCTGCAGGAGCTTCGCCACGTCACGCTGCCGCTGATGCTGCCGACGATCGTCGTGACGCTCGTGTTCCGGGTGATCGTCGGCGTCAAGGTGTTCGACGAGATCTACCTGCTGACCGGCGGTGGACCGGGCACGTCGACCGAAGTCGTCAGCTACACGATCTTCCGGCGCTTTTTCACCGAGGGCCAGACCGGCTACGGCTCGGCGATGTCGGTCGTCGTGCTGTTCGCGCTCGCGCTCGCCTTCATCGTCGCGACCGCAGCGACGCAGCGCCGCCGCACGTGAAACGTCCCCGCACGCTCGCTTCGCTCGCTGTCCCCCGCGGGGGCGGATCGGTCGCCCGGGGCGGCCCTTCGCGACCGACATGAGCCGCAGGTCGCTTCGCGTCCCTGCGACACATGGCGCGCTGCTCGTGGCGGCGATCATCGTCCTGTTTCCGTTCGTCTGGATCGCGCTCGCGGCGTTCAAGACGCAGATTTCGCTGATGATCGGCGAGGTTCTGTTCACGCCGACGCTCGCGCATTTCGACGAGGTGCTGTTCTCGGGCGCGTCGGACTATCTCGCCAACTACCGCAACAGCCTGGTCATCGCGACGGCGAGCACGCTGCTCGTGCTCGTCGTGGCGACGCTCGCCGCCTATTCGATCGAGCGCCTCGGCTGGCCGCGCTGGCTCGTGCACGGCTTTCTGCTCGGCGCAGCGGTCTTCAACGCGATTCCGCCGATCACGCTGGTCGGTGCGTGGTACGTCGGCTTTCGCGCGCTCGGCCTCTACGACACGTATCTTGCGGTCATCCTCGCGCACGCGACCCTCAACCTGCCGCTCGGCATCTGGCTGATGGCGACGTTCGTTCGCGAAGTGCCGCGCGAGCTCGAAGAGGCGGCGCGAATCGACGGCTGCGGCACGCTGCAGATGCTCTGGCGCGTCATCGTGCCGGTCGTGATGCCGGGCATCGCCGCGACCGCGGTGCTCGTCTTCATCCACAGCTGGAACGAGTTCGTCGTGGCGCTGAACCTGACCGCGCGCGAGACGGCGACCGTTCCGGTTGCGATCTCCAAGTACGCGCAGGAGAACGAGACGAAATACGGTGCAATGGCGGCCGGCGCGGTGCTGTCGGTGCTACCCTCGCTCGTGTTGCTCTTCTTCGCACAGCGCGCGATCGTGCGCGGGCTGACGGCAGGCGCGGTCAAATGAGGCTCGCTTTCGAAAGTCCGCCGAGCGCTCGATCAGCACCGAATCGCCGAACTCGTGCGTCCTGTAGCCGTGCGCTTCGAGCTCGCGGTCGGCCCGCTCGAGCCACTCGGGGGGCGCGAACGCGCCAAGAAGCGCGTAGTGGCTCGTTCCCGGCTCGTGCGTGCCGGACAGGATCGCGTCGACGACGCGCAGCCGCGTGCGCGCATCGATCCGTTGCGTCGCGAGACTCGCACCGGCGGTGACGAGACCCGCATCGCGGGCAGCGGCCTCGAGCGCCCGCACGACCGTCGTGCCGACCGCGATGATCCGGCCTTTGCGCCTGCGGGCCTGCGCAATCGCGTCGGCGGTCACGTGCGGAATGACGTAGGGCTCGTCGAGCGGCAGCCGCGCATCGAGCGCCGGATCGCCGGTCGACGACAGGCCGGCCGCGTGCGTGATCGTCGCGAATCGCACGCCGTGAAGGCGAAGCTCGGCAAGCAGATGCCAGTCGAGCGCAAAGCCGGCCGACGGCGGCTCGAACGCGGCGGGAGCGCCCGCGATCGGCGTCCAGACGTCCCACATCGCGAGTGCGGGACGCATGTATGCGTACTGGACCGGACGGCCGTGCTTTGCGATGCCGCGCCAGATCGCCTGCGCCGATCCCGTGAAGCGCAACGCGATGAAACGCGGATGACCGAGCACACGGCGCACGGTTGCCCGAAGCGGCCCGAGTTGCAGGGTGTCGCCCGTCGCGAAGGTCGGCGGCAGCGGCCGCTGCTCGGTCGCCGTTCGATAGTCGCCGTCGCCGAACACGATCGCTAAGAAATCGTGCACGTCGTCGCGATCGAGCGAGCCGCGTTGCGCGAGGCGAACCTCGACCGGCGCGCCGCTTTCGACGTGATTGCCTGCGAGACTCGCGGGAAGCGTCGCCGCATCGTTGGCGACGACGAGATCGCCGCGCCGGAGCAACGCCGGCAGGTCGCGGCGCGGCCAATGCGTGATCGTCCCGCGGGCGTCGATCGCGAGAAGCCTCGCATCGGGCGGACGCTGAATCGGCTCGCGCGCGATGATCATCGAACTTCCGCGTCACGTTGCAGCCTGCGTTCGCCGAGTGCGGCGACGATCGCCTGCGTGAACTCGCGCGCCGCTGCTTCGGGACGCCGCAGCGTCGCCCGATCGGCATCGGGCAGGGCGAGCGCGTGCAGCGGCGTGTCCATGTCGCCGGGGTCAAGCGACAACACGGCGATGCCCTCGTCCTCGAGCTCGGCGTGAAAGATCGCGCTCAGATGACGCAGCGCGGCCTTCGAAGCGCCGTACGCGCCCCAGCCGGGGTAAGGCGTCACGGCCGCATCGCTCGAAACGTTCAGCACGATGCCGCCGCGACGCTCGGCCGCCGAAGCGCGCAGGGCGCCGAGCAGCGCCTTCGTCAACCGGAACGGGCCCAGCAGGTTCGTCGCGAGCGCTTCCTCGAGGGACTCGCATGGCGTATCGGCGAGGAGCGCGAGCGGTACCGGCCCGAGACTCGATGCATTGTTGACGAGCACGTCGAGTCCGCCGAGCGAGCCCAACACCTGCAACGCGATTGGATGAATGTCGAGCTTGTTGGCGACGTCGCCGACGATGCCGGTGACTCCATGCAGCTCGCGTGCGACCTGCTCGACGCGCTCCACCGTTCGCGCGACGAATGCAACCGCTGCGCCGCGCGCATTCCATTCGCGCACGAGCGCAAGCCCGAGTCCTGAAGTGCCGCCGGTGATCGCGATGCGCAATCCGGCGAGATCGTGGTGTTGCCGATCGTGTCCGTCCATGAGCCGTTCTCCTTCGTCAGCAGTCTGGGACAATACGGGCGCGGCCGCGCTTTTCTAAGGCGGCTGTCCACGCGCTTGGCGAAAGGTCATTCCAATGGACAAGCCGCCCCTGGTCTCGAGGCATCTCGCACGCAATCTCGCCGCGTTGCGTCAGGTGCGCTCGCTTACTCAGGAAGCGCTCGCGAAAGCGGCGGGCGTGCCGCGCTCGACGATCGCGAATCTCGAATCGGGCGACGGCAATCCGTCGCTCGCCGTGCTGCTGAAGGTCGCCGACGCGCTGTCGACGTCGATCGACGAGCTCGTCGCCTCGCCGCGCGCGAAAGTGCGTCGGTGGGCGGCCAAGGACCTCGCGTCACGAAGCCGCGGTCGCGGCGTCACCACGCGCGCGCTCGTTCCGGAGCCGGTTCCGGAAGAGTTGATGGAATTGATGGAGTTCGCGCCCGAAGCGGTGATGGCCGGGACGCCGCATCTGCCCGGAACGCGCGAGTTCTTCTCGTGTCTTCAGGGGCGCGTCACGATTTTCGTGGCGGGCGAGCGTTTCGAGCTCGCCGCCGGCGACGTGCTCGGCTTTCCCGGCAACGTCCCTCACTCGTACCGCAACCTCGATCCGAACGCGCATGCGCTCGGCGTATCGATCGTCGTGCTCGCGAAGGCAGGCGTCTAGGTTGCGGACCTGCCCATGATCGCGTCGACGAACGTGCGCGCACGGTCCTTCGCATCGTCCGGCAGCGAGTGCCGGCGCGCGTACGGGCGCGTCTTGCAGGTTGCGTCGATGATCAGCTTGGCGGACAGGCCGTTGCGATTGGACGGATCGAGCGTGGCCGCCATCGCGTTGCGAATCACGTCGAGATCCGAATCGGCCTGGAATCGCGTGCATACCGCCCAGAGCACTTCATGTTCATCGTGCACGTCGACGTCGGCATCGACGACGACAACGAGTTTGAGGCTCAGGTTGTCGCCGAAAGCGGCCATCGCGATGTTGCGCGCCTGGCCCGGCGGCGGATCCTTGACCGAAATGTAGGTGTGCAGAAGGCGCGTGCCCGATTTCGGATAGCTGACCGCCGTCACGTTCGGAAACTGCGCACGCAGCATCCGCAATTGACGCGCCTCCTGCGAAATCCCGAGCAGCAGCGTGTGCTCGTCGGAAATCCCCGGAATGATCGAGTGATAGATCGCATCCCGGCGATGCAGGATCGCCGTAACTTCGAACGCGTGGCGCGTCGACCGCTCCGACGCGTAGCCGGTGAATTCGCCGAACGGCCCTTCATCCTCGTCGACGTCGAGGAGCAGGTTGCCTTCGATCGCGATCTCGGCGAATGCCGGGATCTCCACGGGTCCGGTCACGCCGCGGACGATCTGCAGCGGCTCGCCCAGGAATGCTCCCGCGACCTCGTATTCGTCCGCCTCGATCGGGCCCTTCCACAGTCCCGAGCCGAACGTGATCAACGGGTGACAGCCGACGACGACGGCGGCCGGCAGCTTCGCGAGGCCCATCTCGACGGCCTTGCGCGCGTAATTCCACAGATGGCGGCGGCTGTGCAGGCTCGTGCCGAAGCGGTTGCGGCCATTCACCTGCAGACGATGAAACGACGCGTTGCGAACGCCGGTCTCGGGATCCTTGGCGACGAACATCGCGTTCGTGAGGTACTTGCCGCCGTCCTCGCGGAAGTGCCGCATGATCGGCAGGTACGCGAGATCGACGTCGCCGCCGCGCAGCACGACGTCCTGGACGGGACCCGAATCGACGACGCACGGCGGGATGTGCTCGGCATCGGCGCTGCCCCAGCTTTCGATCAGCTTCGTCGGCGGCACGCCGAGCGCGGCCGCGAAGCGCGCACGCGAGCCGAAGAGATTCGCGAGCACCGGGAAGCGCGATCCGCGGACGTTTTCGTAAATGAGCAGCGGGCTTTGTCCGCGCCGCTCGAGTTCGAGGCAGATCGCCGTGGCGTCGTAATCGAGGCCGATCGGCTCGGCGATTCTCACGACGTCACCGGGATGGTTCGCCTCGTAGCGTTCGAGGAACCGGTGCAGGTCCTGCCCGTCCTGCCTGACGTGCGCGCGTTCGGTCATGCGTTAGTCGGTGCCGTTGTTCGGTTGACTTTACTTGCTTAGTCAAGTAGGGTCAATCGGATGCCCGAGCCGCTTCCGCACCTGGCGCCGTACGCACGCATCAAGCGCCACGTCGTGCGGCTGATCGAATCGGGTGAATGGAGCATCGCGAGCCGCGTTCCGTCCGAGAACCAGCTCGCCGCCGAGTTCAAGGTTTCACGGATGACCGCGAGGCGTGCGCTTCTCGAGTTGGCGCACGAAGGATGGCTCGTGCGAAGCCAGGGCCTCGGCACGTTCGTCGCCGACCGCAAGCCCGCACTGTCGATGCTCGAAGTGCGCAACATCGCCGACGAGATCGTCGAGCGCGGCCACTGCTATACGAACAAGGTGCTGCGTCTCGAAGCCGACGGAGCGACCGGCGCGGTGGCGATGAACCTCGACATCGGCGTCGGCGTGCGCGTCTTTCACTCGATCATCGTGCACGTCGAGAACGACGTGCCGGTTCAACTCGAGGATCGCTACACGAATCCCGCCGTCGCGCGCGACTACCTCTCGCACGACTTCACGCGCGAAACGCCGAACGCCTACCTGTCGCGGCTTGCGCCGATCGAAGCGATCGAGCACACGATCGAGGCGGTGCTTCCCGCGGCGCACGTCGCGCGCTGGCTGCAGATCGCGCGCTCCGAACCCTGCCTGCAGATCAGCCGGCGCACGTGGTCGTCGGGACGGGTCGCAAGCTACGCGCGACTCGTGCATCCGGGAAGCCGCTATAGAATCGGCGGCTCCGTATCGATCGGCAATCGGGCCGCGCACCGAGCGGGACAGCGGTGACGTCCAGCGCGCGGATCGACATCACGTACCTGAACGGCATCGACGTCGAGCGGTTGGCGCTCGACGACGACGAGATCCTCGGCGCCGTCGAGGCGGCGCTTGGCGCGCAAGGCCGCGGCGAGACGGTGATCGAGCCCCGCGTGCATCTCATTCCCGAGACGTCGGCGAAAGGTCACTTCAACATTCTGCGTGGTTACGTGAAACCGCTCGGCGTCGCCGGCATCAAGGTCGTCAGCGACTTCGTCGACAACTACCAGCGCGGGCTGCCGTCCGAGATGGCGCTCCTCGACCTGTTCGACCCGCAGACCGGCGCGCCGCTCGCCGTGATCGACGCGACGGCGATCACCGACATGCGGACCGGTGCGATGACCGCGCTCGGCGCCAAATACCTGGCGCGGCGCGACAGCCGGATATTGGGGCACGTCGGTGCACGCGGCACCGCCTACTGGAACGTGCGGCTGCTCGACCGGCTGTTCGACCTCGCGGAGATCCGCGTTCATTCGCGCCGTCCCGAGAGCCGCCGTGCGTTCGCGGAACGCCTGTCGAAGGATCTCGGCAAACCGATAACCGTCACCGACGATTGGGAATCCTGCTTACGCGGTGCGGACATCGTCGTCGAAGCGTCGCGGCTGCCGCAGCCTGCGCCGCTCCTGAAGACGTCCTGGATCGGGAAGGGGGCGCTCGTCGTTCCCTACGGCACGATGAGCGCCGTCGAGCTGTCACTCACCGACATCATGGACAAGATCGTCGTCGACGACTGGGGACAATGCCGCAAGGGCCTGCCGTTCGGTGCGCTGCGCGCGCACGTCGACAGCGACCGCCTGAACGAGACGAACCTGCACGCCGAGTTGGGGCAGATCGTCGCCGGCGCGAAAACCGGACGCGAGCGGGACGACGAGACGATCCTGTTCTGGCACCGCGGCTTGAGCACGACCGACATCGCGCTCGGACACGCGATGCTCGAAAAGGCCAAGGCGCTGTCGATCGGGCAGACGCTGCGCTTTTCATGATGTCGCGCTCGCATGCGCTTCTCAGGCTCGCGCCAGATCGAATGGCGTCTTCATTCGCGCTGCCAGTGGCCATGCCGCAGCCAATGCTCGAGCATCCACAAACGGTCGACGCCCCAGACCGGCTGTTCGTCGACGATGAAAAACGGCGAGCCGAAGACGCCGCGCGCGACGGTCGCGTCCATTTCACGCTGCAGCCGGTCCTTGAGCGACTGCGTGCCGAGTGCCGCGAGCAACTCGGTGGCGTCGACGCCGACGAAAGCGGCCTCTTCCACCACGGCTTCCGGCGGCGTGATGTCGCGGCCTTCGACCCACACGCGGTGCAGCACGCGCTTCGCGAACGCGATCGACGCATCGGCGTCGCGGTCCCTGATCCAATGGAACGCGCGGGTCGCGGCAATGGAATTGGATCGGCTCATGTCGGGCGATGCGAGCGGAACGCCGAGCAGGCTCGCCATCCGCGGCTTGTCGAGCCGCGCATAGTCCGACTTGAGCGGCGTTTGCATCATCGGTTTGAGCCCCATGATCTTCATCACCGTCACGCCGACGAGGAACGGCCGCCACTCGACACGGCGCCCGTGGGCCGCTGCAATGCGCTCGATCTGCGTCGATGCGAGGTAGCCGTACGGTGAGATGAAGTCGAAGTAGAAATCGATGGCGGTCTTCATGTGCGCGCTTCGATGAACAGGATCCCGGAAGGTTACCGGTTGCTGCAGCTGCCGGCGAGCGGCTATCTGCAGGCGAACGGACCGTTCTTCGCCCGATGGGACGGCGAACGCTTCGTGCTCGGCTTCCGCGTCGCGCAACGTCACTGCAATTCGTCGGGCGTCTGCCACGGCGGCATGGTCGCCACGCTTTGCGACGTGCTGCTGACGGTCGGCAGCAACATCCAGTCGCAGCTGTCGCGTTTCCTGCCGACGATCTCGATGACGTGCGACTTTCTGGGTCCCGCGCGCGACGGCGCATGGATCGAAGGACGTCTCGACGTCCTGCGAACTACGCGCAACCTGCTCTTTGCCGCCGGATTGCTCGAAGTCGCCGGCGAGGGTCCCATCGCGCGGACGAGCGGCGTGATGAAGATGAGCGGCGACTCCGACGCCCGGTACGCCGCCGATCGATATTTCGAATGAACGACGACGCGACGCGCGATAGTCGGCCGGATGCGGCGAGGCCATCGCTGCACGCGTTCGAGCAGCAAACGGTGCCTTGGCTCCTCGAAACGAGAGCAGCGCTGTCGAAGGACGAGCCGTTCCTGATCTTCGCTCCATTCGAAGGCGAACCGCGTCGATGGACGTATGGCGAGTTTGCAGCGGACGTTGTGCGCGTCGCGGGCGGCCTTGCCGGACTCGGCGTTGCGCGCGGCCAACGCGTGATCGTGCTGCTCGACAATTGCCCGGAAGCGCTGCTCGTGTTCTTTGCCTGCGCATGGCTCGGCGCCGTTTGCGTGCCGGTGAATACCGCGTCGACGCCGTCGGAGCTCGCCTGCTTCCTGGCCCGCAGCAAAGCCGTCGGCATCGTGACGCAGCCCTGGTTGCTCGCCGTCGCGCGCTCGGCCGCGACGTCGCAATGGCGCGTGGTGACGGACAGCGACGCGGCGTCGGCATCATCGGATGACATTCCCTTTGCCGCCCTGTATCGCGCGCCCGTGTCGTGCAACCGCGTCGACTCGCGGTCGCCTGCAAGCGTGCTGTTCACGTCCGGAACGACGTCGCGCCCGAAGGGCGTCGTCTGGACGCACGCGAACGTGCTGTGGGGCGCCAAGATGGGTGCACTGCAGGAAGGCCTGCGCAGTGACGACGTGCATCTCGTCTTCCTGCCGCTGTTCCACGTCGTGGCGCTCATCTGGTCGATCCTGCCGACGATGTGGGCCGGCGGATGCGCGGTCCTGCAGCCGAAGTTCTCGGCCTCCCGCTTCTGGGATGCGGCGCTCGAGTACCGCTGCACGTGGGCATCGATGGTCCCGTTCTGCACGGCGGTGCTCGCGAAGCAGCCGGTACCGCAGCATCACGCCTTTCGTTGCTGGGGTCACGCGGTGTATTCGACCGAGCACGAAAAGCGCTTCCATGTCCCGCTCCTGGGCTGGTGGGGCATGACCGAGATCGTCACGCAGGGACTCGTCGGCGATCCGCGATTTCCGCAGACGCACGGTTCGATCGGCCGGCCCTCGGTCGGCTATGACGTCGCGATCCTCGACGAGCGCGGAGCGCCAGTGCCTCCGGGTGGGACCGGAGAGCTGTGCGTGCGCGGACGGCGCGGCGTGTCGCTGTTCCTGGAGTATCTTGACGACGAAGACGCAACACGGCGCGCGTTCGATGCGCACGGCTATTTCCGGACCGGCGATCGCGTCGCGCTGCTCGAGGACGGGACGATACGGTTCGTCGATCGGCTGAAGGACGTGATCAAGGTCGGAGGCGAGAACGTGGCGGCACCCGAAGTCGAACGCGTGATCGCGAACGTCGCCGGCGTGCAGGAGGTTGCGGTCGTCGCGAAGCGCGACCCGGAACTCGGCGAAGTGCCGGTGGCCTTCATCAGGGCCGGCGTTTCTGGCGAAGCGGCGAACCGCCTCGTCGTCGACGTGATGGCCGCGTGCCGGCAGCAGCTCGCGAAATTCAAGGTGCCGCGCGATGTCCTCTTCGTCGACGATTTCCCGCGCGTCGCGATAGGCAAGATTGCGAAAGCGGAGCTGCGACAGCGGCTCGCCGACTCGGACGAAGCGCGCACCGCGGATCGCCGCGAGGCCTCTTCCCGTTGACGCGATGAGCACGGTGCTGAACGCCGATCGATCGATCGTCGGTTCGCCGGCGGAGATCCGGATCACCGACCTGACGATGCGCTATCGCACCGTGTCCGGCGATTCGGTCCTCGCGCTCGACCGTGTGTCGCTCGCAATACAGCCAAGGGAGTTCGTCTGCGTCGTCGGAACGTCGGGCTGCGGCAAGACGACGCTGCTGCGGATCATCGCAGGACTCGTCCGGCATACGGCCGGTCGCGTGCATCTTCGCGATCGCGAGATCAGCGGTCCGAGCGCGGACGTCGGCATCGTGTTCCAGGGCCCGGTGCTGCTGCCGTGGAAGACCGTCCTCGAGAACGTGATGATTCCCGTCGTCGTGCTGGCTCTCGACCGCGACGCGCATCGGCGGCGGGCGATGGAGTTGCTCGACCTCGTCGGACTTTCCGGCTTCGAGGACAAGTATCCGAAGGAGCTGTCGGGCGGCATGCAGCAGCGGGCGAGCATCGCGCGCGCGCTCGTCCACCAGCCCTCCCTTCTGCTGATGGACGAGCCGTTCGGCGCGCTCGACGCGATGACGCGCGAGACGATGAATCTCGAACTGCAGCGGATCGTCAAGGATGCGGCGATCACGGTGCTGTTCATCACGCACTCGATTCAGGAGGCGGTCTTTCTCGGCGATCGCGTCGTCGTGATGACGCCGAGGCCCGGTCGGATCGCCGAGTCGATGACGATCGACCTGCCCCGGCCGCGCGAGCTCGACGCAATGTCGGCGCCGGAGTTCGGATCGTATGTGCGCGCGGTTCGCCGGCTGCTGAACGCGCGCGGGATGACGCACTGATGCTGCGGCTGCGTAGCGAACGGTCCGCGCTGCGCGACGTGCGCGACGAGCCATTGCCGGCAGCCACGGAGGAAGGCGAGCGAAGCGAGCGTCCGAGTCGCGCGCGCCGCTGGCTTCGCTCGAACAAGATCCAGATCTTCTTTTTCACGATCGGCATCCTGCTCGTCTGGCAGTTCGTCAACGAGGCGCTGCGCGTGCCTTCGTACCTGCTTCCGACGCCGACGGCGATCGCGCGCGCGCTCTACAGCGGCCTCGTCGACGGCCTGTTCATCAAGAGCGCGTTCATTACGCTGATCGAGGCGGTCGCGGGCTTTCTGATCGCCGCGTGTGCCGGCATCGTCCTCGGTACGGCGATCGCGCAGTTCGCCATCGTCGAGCGGCTCGTCTATCCGTACGTCGTCGGCCTGCAGAGCCTGCCGAAGGTCGCGATCGCCCCGCTCGTCATCGTCTGGTTCGGCTATGGCTTCAGCTCGAAGATCGTCGTGTCGGCGACGATCGCCTTCTTCCCGGTGCTGGTGAACGTGATCGTCGGCCTCAAGAGCGCGGACGCCGATCAGCTCGACCTGATGCGCAGCCTGAACGCTTCGCGATGGCAGAAACTGCGACTCGTCCAGTTCCCCGCCGCGCTGCCGTTCATCTTCGCCGGTCTCGACGTCGCCGCGATCTTCAGCGTCCTCGGTGCGATCGTTGCCGAATTCGTCGGCTCGCAGGCGGGCCTCGGCAACCTGCTGCTCACGTTCAACTCGAACCTCGACATAAGCTCCGTGTTCGCCTGCCTGATCCTGCTCGGGCT
Source organism: Casimicrobiaceae bacterium (assembly GCA_035605875.1). GTDB lineage: Bacteria > Pseudomonadota > Gammaproteobacteria > Burkholderiales > Casimicrobiaceae > VBCG01. The sequence goes on along the minus strand of DATNGN010000082.1, from coordinate 14,839 downwards.
GATGGGCACCGGACTGCATTTCGTGATTCAGTTGTTGCGAAGACGTATGGTGTTCTGGAGCGGGGAAGACGAGGTTCGCAAGCCGTGAGCAGATACCGTTCGAAGCGGCCGGTCCAATGAGCCCGGTCAAGGCATGCATCGATCAAAGGAGGAAGCGATGAGGAAATTTGCAAGGTACGTGACGCTGTCAATGCTGGCGACGATGGCGCTCGTCACGAGCGGGGGCGCATCCGCCGACAAGAAGGCCGACGTCAAGTTTCTGATCACGACGACGAAGATCGAGCCGGGCCACTGCACGATCTCGTCGCTGCAGGAGAAGCCGGGCTTCTGGAAGCAGGAAGGCCTGAACGTCCAGATCATCGGCGTCGAGGGCTCGAGCCTCGCCGTGCAGCAGGTCGGAAGCGGAAACGCCGATTTCGCGAGCGTCGGCCCCGAGGTCCTGCTCACCGCCCGGCAACAGGGTGTGCCGATCAAGGCGTTCTACGCGATCGTGCCGCACACGATCTTCCGCCTGATGGTGCCGGCCGATTCCCCGATCAAGTCGGCCGCCGATTTCAAGGGCAAGACAATCGGCATTCCGTCGACCGCCTCGGCGTCGTATCCGTTCAGTCGCGCGATCCTGTCGGCGGCCGGCGTCGATCCGGAGAAGGACGTGCATTGGCTCACCGTCGGCGCCGGCGCGCAGGCTGCGCTCGCGCTCGAGCGCGGCCAGATCCAGGCGATCGCCGGATGGGACACGATGCAGGCGGCGTTCGAGAATCGCGGGATGAAGTTCAGGAACATCACCGCGCCGTTCGTCGATCAGCTGCTCGGGCAGGTGCTGATTGCGCGTGAGGATTTCCTGCAGCAGCATCCGGAAACGGCGATCGCGGTTGCGCGCGGCATCGCCGAGGCGACGATCTTCGCGTTGAACCATCCCGAGGAGGCGCTCAAGAATCACTGGCAGTACTACCCGCAGTCGAAGCCGCGCGAAGGCAGCGACGCCGAGAAGATCAAGGCTGGCATCGGCGAATTGCAGTCGCGGCTGAGCGAGATGAAGGTCGCCGACTGGCCGAAGACGCCGTACGGGTTCATCGACCCGGCGAGCTTCGACAAGACCGTCGAGATCGCGCTGAAGGAAGGCCAGATCGCGAGCGCGTCCTCCGCGAAGGACGCCTACACGAACCAGTGGATCCCGCAGATCAACACGTTCGACAAGGCGCGCGTGCTCAATCAGAGCGTCGCGAGCAAGTGAGATTCACGGCGGGCAGTGCGCTGCGCCGCCGTGCGCGTGAATTCGCCGTAGCGGCTGCGGTCGGCGCAATCGCAGCATAACGCTCGAACTCGCGCTGCCGCGTCCTTGTCAAAACGCGGCGCTCGATTGCGAGCGCGAGGTGCTCGAACAGGACGGGCGCAACGCCCGACCCTGTTCGTTCGATCGCCACCCATGCCACGCCGGTGCGAATTCGAGAAGCCCGCGGCGATCGCCCTTTCGCGTCGCCGCGTTCCCGTCCCTGCGCAGCGGCGATACAACGAGACAACGCCACGTTAGTGCACGACCGCGGTCGTGCGCGAGGCATTCGACTCGCGCGCTCCGCAGGTGCCGTCGCAGTCCCGCGAAAGGAGAAGCTCATGATGTCGATCAAAAGAAGGAAGGCAGCGTCCGGTGCGTCCCACATCCATTGTGCGGTGGCTGGCGCGATCGTCGTGGCGCTCGCCGCCGCCGTGGTGTCGGCCGACGCGTATGCGCAGCCGGGCGCCGGCAATGCCAATACTCACCATACATGGCATGTCAGCGCATCGGCTGCGCCGGGCGGAGACGGCAGCGAAGGCGCGCCGCTTGGCAGCCTCGCGCTCGTCGAGCAGGTATCGGGTCCCGGCGATACGATCATCGTCGATCCGTCGCCGGCAGGCGTGCCGCCGCTCGACGGCGGCATCGCGCTCAAACCGGGGCAGCGGCTGATCGGTGGCGGGCCGCCGGTGGTTCAACTCGGACAGCCGCTCGTGCAGGGGGGTCCGCCCGTCGTCGGCGCATCCGCGCTATCGGCGGTGCCCGCGATTGCCAATACGTCGGCGGCGACAAACTCGGGCGATGCGGTCGAACTCGCCGACAACACCGACGTCGAGAACATCGTCGTCGCCACCGCGTACCGCGGCGGCATCTATGGGCGCGATGTCGTCGACGTGACGGTACAAGGTAACGACATATCGCAATTCGATACGTCGGGCACCGCGGGATTCGTCGTGCAGCCGTTCTACCTGAACTCCTATACGGCAGGACTCGCGCGCTTCGTCTCGGCGGGCATCCCGGCGGGATGGGCCGCGATCATGGTCGACACCTCGTCCGTTGCGACGCGCGTGTCGGTCGAAAGGAATTACGTGCACGATGGCGTGTGCGGCGACGGCATCGACTTGCGCTCGATGGGTACCGGCGATGTCACGGCGCAGATCAACCGCAACTTCGTGACGCGGCTGTTCCAATGCAGCAGTACGAGCGTTCCGGGCAGCATGGTCCGCACGATCGAAGGAATCGGGACGCAAGTGACCGGGACCGGCATTCTCAACGCGGCGCTCGACGGAAACACCGAAGCGAATACGGGCAGTCCAGGCGCGAACATGGACAGCCTGTTCGTCAATCCGGCCGAATCCGGTACGCTGATCGAGCAGATCGAGCACAACCTCTACACGAGCGGCATCGGCGGCGCGTCGACGAACGGGCTGGAGTTCATCGTCAGCAACGGCAAGCCGTACAGCAGCGTGAGCGTTTCGGACAGCGCGTTCTACAACAATCCGGGCGACATGCTCGAATTGTTCAATCGCGGCGAGCTGGGCTCGACGGGCGTGCTCAATCTCGATCGCGTGCTCGTCGTCGGCACGACGATCAGCGGCGGACTGCCGGTCTACGCGATTCCGCCGGGGACGCAGGGTACGGCCGACAACACCGGCGAGTGCCTCGCCGTCGCTTCGGTGGGTGCGAACGACACCACGGTCGTGAAGATGCGTGACAGCCAGTTCAGCGGTTGCGGCAACAACGGCATCGAGATCACGAGCAACCACTGCACGAATCCGCCCTCACCGGGACCCGCATGTGGAGCGGGAGAACCGCACACGGTGTCGATCGACATCGAGCGCAGCCGTATCTCCGGCAGCCGGTATTACAACCTGTGGATGAATAACGTGACGGCGCTCACCGAGCTCGACGTGCGCGTCGAGGACAGCGATCTGTCGACGTCGCAGAGCGGTGTCGCCGTCGCGTTCGACCAGCAGTCGACCGGCTCGACCGGCAGCGCGCTCATCGACCTGGGCGGCGGCGCGCTGGGAAGCAAGGGCCGCAACTGCATCTTCGGCGGCGCCATCGCCGATCTCGAGACGAAAGGCTACGCCGTGACGGCCGAGAACGACTGGTGGGGATCGGCGTCGGGCCCGGATCCCGCGAAAGTGCTCGCCACGGCGGGCGGGAGCATCGACGACGCGAACTGGCTCACGCACGCGGCATCCGCGTGCACGCGCCAGTAAGGCGGGTCGCGTTACGGTACGGCGGCGTGAGTCGCCGTGCCGGCCCGCGTTCGTCCAATGACGGCCGATACCGCGACCGTCACGAGCTATGCAGCCTCATCATGTACAACATCGCGATGGGTAGCCAGAACCCCAGCGCCGAGGCGGGCACTGCGAAGAGAAGGCCGCGGAAGAGATCCAGCGGGTCATCCCGTGCCGGAAAGGGCACCAGCTGCTGCTGCTGCCATCCGCGGTTCGCGGCCGTGCAGAGGCGTTTGTCTTCCACTCAGCGGCGCGGAGCACAAGATGTGCCTTCTTTACGTATCAACGGCTTAACGGTCGCGTCTGCGCCAGCTGTAAAGTTTGCCGTCGCCCCGGAGTGGGCGGGGGGCTTGGGTAACCCTCGACGGGGCTTCCAAAAGGTAGAAGCCTGTTCACCACAAGCCGTTAGAGGGGCAGCGGCAACCGCTCGGCAAGTCGCAAGCACCGCTCGACGCGAATTCGGCATGATCGCCTGCTCTGCCCGGAAGCGACCGAATCGATGTCCCAGCAAGCCAGCGTGGCGATGCTCCTGCCGTACCAACCGGCCACGACCGCCCACGCCATCCATCTGAGCGACGACCAGTTGCGCGCGCTCCGCTCGTGCTCGAAAGGCATTTCGCTGCGGTTCGAGGAATGGGCAACCGTCAACGCGCTGCTGCTCGCAGGGTTCGTCGAGAAGAATCCGGCAGGCGTCATCCGCTTGACGAAAGAAGGTCGCGAATATCTTCGAGCGCGAGTCGCGCCGTAAGCGGCCGCGGTTGGCGTCGTAGCCAACGCTCGTTGGCTTCTCGGGCGTAGCCCGATTCTGACAAGCAATTGGGCTTACCAGGACGCGCGAATCATCTCGCGGCGGATATCCTGCGCAGCGCGGCCGTCGTATCGTCACGGCGTCGAGCTCGAGGCGGTCGGCTACGCGAGGTGAATTCAAGCGCGCGACATCAGCCCGCACCGCCGTGCGTCATACTCGGCCATTGGATCGGATCACGAAGGTACCCGATTGGCAAAACCGAACTACGCATTTGCAAAGCGTCAGCGAGAACTTGCGAAACAGCAGCGCAAGGAAGAGAAGCGCAAGAGGAAAGCCGACTCCGACGACAAAACGCAACCTGCGCCGACAAGCCCGCAAACCAGCGTGGGCAAGGATCCCGTCTCGTAATTGCCGGTCTTGAAGGGACCGGTCGTTCGGGTGAGCGCGAGTACCGAGCCAATGGGCCGTTCGACTGATGGACCGATCCAGCGCACCTGGTCCGAACTCAAGGCCGGCAAACCGGGTTCGCGTTTTCGCGAGTATTACAAGCGCAGCCGCTCGGGCCATCACGGCGCGCTTCGCAAGGCGGTCGTGATCGTCGCCGGCAGCGCGCTGACAGTTGCCGGAATGGTGCTGCTGGTGTTGCCCGGTCCCGGCGTCGTGGTGATCGCTCTCGGCGGCGCTCTCATCGCCAAGGAATCCTATCTCGCCGCGACGACGTTGGACCTCGTGGAACGCGGTTCGCGACGAGTGATTCGCAGACTCCTCGTCGTGGTGAACGATCTCGCGAACTAGCGCGTCGCCGGCATCAGGACGGTCCGGGATCCGACGCAAGCTCACGCTGAATCAGTACGCCGCGCGCGAGGCGACGGCAACGAATCAAGGCCCCCGCCGACACGCCTATCGGCGTTTCACCGACAGCAGGGCATTGCCTTCCTCATTAACGTGCGTGCATCCCGGGTACGCATGGGAGCACGCGTCGACAGTGATCGGCACGCCGCAAGAAGCAGGTCGTCCTGAGTTTCGCGACCAATGAAGGGGGAATCGCATGAACAGAATCATTTACATCGTAGGCCTCGTCGTCATCGTCATTGCCATTTTGTCGTTCTTCGGCTTACGGTAGGCCGCGGCTCACGAGTCCAATCGCTTTTGCTTGATCAGTATGGAGAGCAATCATGCCGGAAACCGGTCGCAATTCAAGTGTCGATGCCGTCGCAGAACAAGCACGAACTGCGACTGATGACATTGCAACGAAAGCCACCGATGCGATTACATCGGTGAAGACCTCGATTCACGACACGGTCGATACCGTTGCGGATCGCGCCAGCGCTGCGACGCAGTGGACCTCTGACAAGATCGAGGCAGTCAAACGAGCGCCGGGGGATCGCATCGAGGCGGGTGCGCGGTACATTCAAGCGCATCCCTATTCTGCCGTGGCGGCCGCGCTTGCCGTCGGGTACGTCTGCGGCCGGATTGGAAGGCAGATCTAGCGCGGGCGTTCAGGCGGGTGTTTGCCGCAGCGCCGGACGCGGCCGATCACGAACACGACGATCGCTACGCGTTCTCCCGTTGCCGCACAGCGGAGAGAAGGACTTCCATGTCGATCGGCTTGGTGAAAGTCCGGTCGAAGCGAGCGCCAGCAATCCTGCGACGAGTCGCATCGTCCGCGTAGCCGGTACATGCAATGAGCATCAGCGTATCGCCATGCCGTTCGCGCAGTGTGTACGCGAGCTCGATGCCGTCCATTTCCGGCAAGCCAATGTCGAGTATCGCGACTTCAGGTCGGGATGTCGCCGCCTCGGCCAACCCTGCCCTGCCGTCGTACGCGACGCCCACCTGATGGCCGTCGAGCCGCAACGCCAACGCGACGCTGTCCGCGAAATCACGATTGTCTTCGACCAACAGAACTCGAGCCATCGACCTCTCTACTTTCGCAGACGCTTCGCATTACTGACGGCTCGACGATGAATCGGAGCGATGCCGGTTGCGACGATGTCGAGCGCCACGCGCCGCATTTTTGTGCTACCGACACGGCCGCCCTGCCTGAGCCAGAACGTGGACCACGCTGGCGCCGGCAGGAAGAATCGCAGGTTTGCACGATACATGGCGAGGAACATCGCGTTCCAGGACTCGTGGAAGGCGTAAAGCTTCTCCGTGGTCATGCGCAAGAACTCTTCACGGTCGGCCGCCGATGGCGAGGGCCCGGCCAACGCCATCCGAGCGACCCTGCGGGCAACGATTTCTGGCGCTACGAGGCTCAGATCCGTGATTTGAGTGGCAAGACGGTGTGCGTGGCGGCGACGACGATTCGGCATGCGGTTGCAGGATGGAGTTGTTCGAGCAGCACTATATGCGCCGTCAGCGGCGACTGCAATCGAAGTACGGTACTCGTCCCTCGGATGATCAGCATCGGCTGAGCACGTCCTGGATGGCTCGCTCCAGTTGTTCCATCGAAACGGGCTTGGACAGGATCACTGATGCTTCCCGCGGGATTACATCATCGTCGGTCAGCGGCGCACCACTGACGAGAATCGTCCGCAAACCCGGGAAACGATGTCTGATGACGCGAATCAGATCCAATCCGTCCACGCCGGGCATCCGGATATCGGAGATGACCAGCTTGATCTCGTGATCTTCGTCCAGCAGATCGAGCGCCCGCTGAACGCTGGATGCGGTCACAACGGAGTATCCAGACATTCGGAGTACGGCGGCGAGCGACTCGGCGCTGTCCTCGTCGTCGTCAATCACCAGCAGCATGGCCAGGGGCATGGACATCGGTGTTGAATGCAGCGTGCGTACGTATCAATCTACACTCCAATTGCTTCGCCGAAACCGGATTCGCTTCCATGGGCGCTCCCGAGACGGCCGAAGCCAGGCAGTCGCGGGATCGCCGGATCGGGCTCGCCGGTTGCGACATCCGAGCAAGGCTTGCCGACTTCGCCCGGACGCACTTTCCTACGCCGATTTGCGCGCTTTTCCGATGGTTACCAAACGTCGAACATGGAACAGTACGTCCGCGAGCAATGAGGCCGCGCTTGACCGAGGAGATCGTGATGGGCAAATACCTGCTGGCATGGGTGCTCGGCGTCCCTGCCGTCGTTTTGGTCGTGATCTACTTCCTCGCGCATTAGAGAGCTCGGAAATCAAGAACGAAGCATTTTTAAGAAGCCGCCATTACCCAAGGCGCCCAGGACGCCAAACCGCTTTGGGCCGCAACTGGTCGGTCGTTCGACGATACAGCGATCAACAGGGTTTGAAATGCTTCTGCCGCTCCTTGCGTTCATAGGCTTCCCAAACGCGGATCGTCATTTGCATCTCTCGCTCGGCTTGCTTGCGCACGGTCTTCGCAACCGGCACCGGTCTCTCCCACGCCGGTAACTGATGTTCCGGGCCAAAATCCAGATCCAGTTGTTCCATGTTCCCGCCCTGACCCTGTCTGCCTCGCACACCAGGATGCCCGAGCCATCACACCCGTGGTTCACGGTCGTCGCCGACACCAACATTTTGATTGCACTTCGCACCGGTCGTCCATGCCTTTTACGCGTGCTTGAAATCGAACAGGCGCACAAGTTCCGGCGTTCAATGCAACGAGGCGCATCGAGCGCTGCACCACAAGCAGGAACCAAGAAACCGGACGCGATCCCTAAGCATCAGGCATGCCGGTAGGACGCAGAATGAAAACGCTCGTCGTCACTGATCAGAACCAGAAGTGGTTCGAGATTCCGAATGCTTCCGCGCTGACGGCGCGCCGCTATTTGGCCGAACCGGAGAACGGCAGCGAAGGCAGTGCGCGGGTGCTCAATCTGTGCCGCACCGGCCGCTATCAGGGACGCGGCTACTACGTGTCGCTCCTCGCCGAGGCCCGCGGCCAACGACCGGTCCCCGATGTCAAAACCATCGAGGATCTCAAGTCCGAGGGGTACGCGCAGGCGCTCGAGACCGAGATTCAACCGCTGATGCAGGAGACGCTGCATCACGACGAAAGCGACCGCTTCGAGCTCAACGTCTACCTCGGCAGGCATTCCGATCACCAAGCCCTCGCCGAGCAACTGTTCGCCAAGGCGCGTGTGCCACTGCTGCGCGTGCTCTTTGCTTACGCAGACGGAAGCTGGCGCCTCGAGGCGCTGCAGGCAATGGGTCTTGCGGACGTTCCGCCGCAGGACCGCGCGTTCCTGCTCGACGCAGTCAAGTCGTTCATCACCGAAAGCTCGACGACCAAGCGGCAGGGCGCGAGAAGCGCGCGGCCACGACTGGCCATCCTTCGGGATCGCAACGAACCGCACAAGCCATCGAACGAGGAAGCGCTGCAACGGTTCGTGAAGGCGGCGCCGCTCGTGGGATTGGACGTGGAGATCATCGGACCCGACGCGCTGGAGCACCTGCCGGAGTTCGACGCCCTCTTCAACCGCGCGAGCCCGGAGGGCGTCATCTACGAGTTCGTGCGACGGGCGGAATCGCTCGGCATGCCGGTGGTGGACGATCCCGAGTCGATTTTGAAGTGCGGAAACAAGGTGTATATGCAGGAGTTGTTGAACCGGCATCGCATCGCCACGCCCCGCACGCTGATCGTGCATCGCGGCAACGTGGACGAAATTGTTGCGACGCTTGGGCTGCCGTGCGTGCTCAAGTTGCCCGACAGCGGCTTCGGCCTCGACGTGGTGAAGATCGAATCCGAAGAGAGTCTGCGCAAGGAAACGGAGCGCTTCTTCACCAAGTCGGAGCTCCTCATCGCGCAGGAATGGTTACCGAGCGACTTCGACTGGCGCGTCGGCATTTACGACCGACGGCCGCTCTTCGTCGCGAAGTATTTCATGGCGCCCGGTCACTGGCAGGTCAACAAGGTGGTCGAGGGCCAGCTGGTCGACGGCAAGACCGAAGCGATGACCATCGGCGAAGCACCCGAGCGGGTTATCAATACCGCGGTACGCGCCGCGAACCTGATCGGCCGCGGCCTGTACGGCGCCGATCTGAAGCAGGTCGGGGACCGCGTCTACCTGATCGAAGTGAACATCAATCCGAACATCGACGCGGGCAACGAAGACCAGGTGCTCGGCGAGACGCTCTACCGCGAAGTCCTTGGCGTGTTCGCGCGCCGCATCGCCGACACGACAGGCGGTGCCGCACAACGGCGAGCGCACTGATCGCTTGATGGAATTCGTCGTCAACGACGGACGCATCGAGAAACAGCGCACGGACTGCATCGTGGTCGGCGTGTACGAGGGTGGCAAGCTTTCGTCCTCGGCGTTCGAGCTCGATGCTGCATTGGGCCACGCCCTCGATGAAGTCGTAAGCTGCGGCGACCTCGATGGCGAGCTCGGAACGACGCTGCTGCTCGGCAGGCTTCCGAAGGCGGCGTGCGAGCGCGTGCTTCTCGTCGGACTGGGTCCCGAGCGGGAATTCGCGGAGAGCAGCTATCATGCAGCGCTCTGCGCGGCGACGAAGACATTGCGCTCGACCAGCGCCACCGAGGCGATGCTCTGCCTCAACGAGCTTCCCGTGAATCGACGCGATGGCGCCTGGAAACTCGAGCAGGCCGTGCTCGCCGTGATGGACGGCATGTATCGCTTCGACAAGCTGAAGAGTGAGCCGCCGAAACAAAAGCGCGCACTCGGCAAAGTCGTCTTCCCTATCGCCGATCGGTCGGACGAGTCCGCAGCGATGGCCGCCATCGATCGGGCCGTGGCGATCGCCGAGGGCATCATACTCGCCAGGGATCTCGGCAACCTGCCCGCCAACATCTGCACGCCGACGTTCCTCGCCGAGCAGGCGCGCGACCTCGGCAGCCAATACCGCTTCGAGGTGACAATCCTCGACCGGCAAGACATCGAGAAGCTCGGCATGAACGCGTTTCTCGCAGTCACGCACGGCAGCCGGCAGCCACCGAAGCTGATCGTCATGGACTACCGCGGCGGCTCGCGTGATGCGCGGCCCGTCGTCCTCGTCGGCAAGGGCATCACGTTCGACTCGGGCGGCCTCGACATCAAGTCCGCCTCGGCGATGGAGCAGATGAAGTTCGACATGTGTGGCGCCGCCAGCGTGTTCGGTGCGCTGCGCGCGGTTGCGCTGATGAAGCTGCCGCTCAACGTGGTCGGCATCTGCGCCGCCACGGACAACATGCCCGACGGCAATGCGATGAAGCCGGGCGACGTCGTGACGACAATGTCCGGCCAGACCGTCGAGATCCTCGACACCGATTCCGAAGGCCGCCTCGTCCTTTGCGATGCGCTCACGTACGCGGAAAGGTACGAGCCCGCGGCGCTCGTCGATGTCGCGACGCTCACGGGTGCGATCGTTGGCGCGCTCGGCGAAATCGCCACCGGTCTTTTCTCCAACAGCGACGCGCTCGCGCGCGAGGTGCTCGAGGCCGGCGAAAACGCCTGGGATCGCGCCTGGCAGATGCCGCTATGGCACGAGTATCAGGACACGTTCAAATCGAAGATCGCCGATTTCGCGAACGTCGGCCCGCACGGCGACAGCGCGATCACCGCCGCGTGCTTCCTCTCACGCTTCACGAAGCGCTATCCGTGGGTGCACCTCGACATCGCCGGAACAGCGTCGAAGAGCGGCGAGGACAGCGGCGCGACCGGAAGGCCGGTGGCACTTCTCGTTCATTTCCTCGCAGGCCGCGCGACCGCGTCAGCCGCAACCCGCTAGTGGCAGAAGCTGCCGGTTCAGCCGGTGAGCGGCCGAGACATGGGTAACAAGGCGTACCGTAGGTACAGTCGGCAACCCATGTCTCCACTGCACACGGAAGTATGTGGCGGAGAGATAGGGATTCGAACCCTAGATACGGTTCCCCGTATACTTGATTTCGAGTCAAGCGCCTTCGACCACTCGGCCATCTCTCCGGAGCGCCGGGATTATAGCGTGACGCGCGCCGCTCGCTTCGCCGTCGCAAGCTCAATGCACGTCGAATGCACGCATGTCAGCCGCACGCGGCGACGGATGTAGGACCCTTCTCACGCATTCCCGCGCGGTTCGCCGATGGCGCAATCAGCAGCGCGCGGACTCGCGGTGCGCGCGATTCGTGCTTTGCTAGTGGTTCCACTTCATGCATACGGCAAATGAGTCGACTCGCGACAACGCACGCAGTTCGCGGATGGCTCCTGACGCTCGCCGCGGCGTTCCTGACGGCATGCGCGACGATGCCGCCGGGCGCCGATTATCCGAAGATCCGGTCGACGGCGCTCGCGCATCCGGAGGAGACGACCGTCGGCCGCAGCGTCGAGGCGCTCGCGAAGGCCCATCCGGGCCTGTCCGGATTCCGGCTCTTCGCAAGCGGCAGCGACGCATTCACGCTGCGCATTCAGATGGCGAACCGCGCCGAGCGCACGCTCGATGTCCAGTACTTCATCTTCAAGGACGACGATACCGGTCAGCTGCTGATGAGCGCGATGCTGCACGCGGCGAGCCGCGGCGTGCGCGTGCGCGTGTTGATGGACGACAGCCAGGCGCGCGGCCAGGACGATCGCGTCGGCCTGCTTGCCGCCAATCCGAATGTCGAGGTGAGGCTTTACAACCCGTTCTACTACCGCGGCTCGAGCACGTTGTTGCGCTACACCGAGTTCGCGCTGACGATGAATCGCCTCGACTACCGGATGCACAACAAGCTCTTCGTCGTCGACAACGCGATGGCAGTCGTGGGCGGGCGCAATGTCGGCGACGAGTATTTCGACATGGGCGACGCGCCGCAATTCGGCGATTACGACGTGTTCGCGATGGGTCCGATCGTCCGCAACCTGTCGAAGAGTTTCGACGCGTACTGGAACTGCTCGCTGTCGATACCCGTTCTTGCGCTGCACGGCGACGAGCCGACCGCGCCGAAGCTCGCCCAAGTCAAGGAGCAGCTGACCGAGCACAAGCAAGCCCTCCGGCAAAGCGACGAGGAGCGCGCGATTCGCACCGGAAACCCGCTCTCGCGCCTGCTTTCGACCGACAGCGGCGTCGTGTGGGCCAAAGCGGAAGTGCTGGCGGACAGCCCCGACAAGGCGAGCGTCGAAGACGGCGACGAAGCCGGCACGCTCTTCCGGCGCCGACTCCTCGAAGCGGCAGCCGAGGCGCAGAAGGAGCTGCTGATCGTGTCGCCGTACTTCGTTCCCGGCGTGAAGGGCGAGGCACTGCTCGAGAAGCTGCGTGCGCGCGGTGTGCGTGTTCGCGTGCTGACGAATTCGCTGCTGTCGACCGACGTCGTCGCCGTGCATGCCGGCTATCGCAACTACCGCGTGCCGCTGCTAAAGGCTGGCGTCGAGCTCTACGAAGTGAAGCCGCTTCCCGGAAAGCCGCAACCGCGCGGCGGACTGCTCAAGTCACCGAGCTCGGGACAATTCTCGCTGCACGCGAAGGCATTCGTGTTCGATGGCAAGCGCATCTTCATCGGCTCGGCGAATTTCGATCGCCGCTCGCTTCACCTCAACACCGAAATCGGGTTGATGATCGACAGCCCCGAGCTTGCGCAGCAGGTGACGAAGCGCTTCAACACGATCGCGAACCCCGCCAACAGCTTCGTGCTCGCACTGCAGGACGACGGCGGCGGGTCGCCGCATCTGGTATGGAAGAGCGTGAAGGACGGCAAGCCGATCGTCTACACGCGCGAACCCGGCGACGGTCAGTGGCGCGAAGTGCTCGTCGATCTCTACGATCTGCTGCCGATCGACGACCAGCTCTGAAAATTACTTCTTGGGCGGCGAATGCGCGTTCGACGCCTTTTCGGGTTGCGCCGGGAGGCCCTTTGCCGAGGATGCCTGGCCGCCCTCGCCTGCCGACATGTTCACGTGGACCGTCTTGCCCTTCGCCTTCATGTTCGACTCGTAGTTCGCGATGGCCTTGTCCTCGGCCTTCGTGAGCTGGGCCTTCTCGGCATCGGCCTTGGCCTTGTCCTTCGTGGCTTTCTCGGCTTTCTGCTGATCGGTCATCGGCGGCGCCGGGGGAAGCTTGGCAACGGCGACGCCGAACGCGGTGACGACGAGAGCCGCACCGATCAATGCGCGTATCGTGGTTTGCATCCTCGTCCTCTCTCCTAGACCGGCCGCGCCGCAGGCACCGGCGGCGGCTGGTCATCTGGCGCCGTCGGAATCTTGCCGGCCTTGATGTCGTTGTACCAGTACAGGTGGTGCTCCTTCGCCCACGTCTCGTCGACGTAACCCGTGCTCATCGCGCGATACGCGCCTGTCTGGCCGATCGTGCCCATGTAGATGTGGCCGAGGGCCGCGATCATGAACAGCGCCGCGATCGACAGGTGCACGAGGTTGGCGATCTGCATCGTGCCGCGCGTCTGGTTGAAGTTGGGAAAGTCGAGGATCAGGCCGCTGACCGAGATGATGATGCCGGCGATGAATACGCCCAGCCAGAACCAGCCCTTCTCGCCGGCGTTGAACTTGCCCGAGGGCACGTCCTGCTTCGAGATGAAGCCGCCCGCGTGCCGCACCCAGTTCCAGTCGTACTTGCGCCAGACGTTGTCGCGAACGAACGTGAAGAAGATCAGCACCAGGCAGATGATGAACAGCGGACCGAGGAAGTTGTGCAGGTTCTTCGCGAATATCGTGAGCCAGGAGAACAGCGTGTAGCCGATCAGCGGCAGCAGGATATTCTTGCCGAACGTGATGATGAGGCCGCTGATCGCGAGCGCGACGAACGTCCACGCCGTCGTCCAGTGGATCGCAATCTGCCAGTTCGTGAAGCGCCTGATCGTGCGACCGGTGAGCGGCTCGTGCAGTCGCATCGGCCCCTTCCACAGATAGAAGGCGGCGATCGCGACGAACATGATCACGAGCGCCCAGCCCGCGTAGACCGATACCATCGAGTTGCGCATCGCGCGCCACGTCTGTCCCTCCGGCTGGATGAGGACGTTCGTTTCGCGTCCGCGCACGGTGGTCGTTTGCGGCGCCCCCGAGCGCGCCTCGCTCCACACCGGCTGGTTGTTGAGTGGCTGCGTGATCTGGCGCTCCTGCTGCTGGCGCGCCGAGTTCGCGTCGGCCTTGCTCGTCGCCGGGCTGTTCTGCGCGTGCGCCGCTGCGCTCATGAAGAACAGCATCAGCAGAATCACGCCGATTGCGGCGAGCGTCGCCGTCGATCGCGACGTTGCGAAGCGTGCGTTGCGTGCGGCCATGAGCGTCATCCCGTCAGTCGCGCAGCCGCACGTATTCATTCTGGTAATGCGCGCGGTTGTCGATCTCGTTCTCCCATTGCTGCCGGTTGCCGTTGAACGGCGCGTTCGCGAATGCGGGCGTATCGGGTTTGCCCTGATACTTGCCCTGCTTGTAATTGATCACCTGCGGACGCTCGCCGCAGGCCGCAAGTCCGAGCGTCAGCGCCGCTGCGGTGATGAGAAGTGCAATCCGCGTCATCACGATTTGGTTCCTCCTGCGGGCTTCGCGGGCTCGGGAGCAGCCGGCGCGGGCGCCTGGTTGCCGGGTTGCGTGCCGCCGCCCGTTGCGCTCGGCACCTTGTACGCGGTCGCCCAGCCCCACACTTCGCCGCCCTTGCCGCGATGCGTGACGCGGTCGCGATAGATGTTCGCGATCACCTCGCCGTCGCCGCCGAGCAGCGCCTTCGTCGAGCACATTTCCGCGCACGCCG
>DATNGN010000081.1:0-16491 GCA_035605875.1 Casimicrobiaceae bacterium | reverse complement strand
ATGATCGCCGTGCCGTGCTGGTCGTCGTGGAAGACCGGGATCTTCATCCGCTCGCGGCACTTGCGCTCGATGTAGAAGCACTCGGGCGCCTTGATGTCCTCGAGGTTGATGCCGCCGAACGTCGGCTCGAGCGCGCAGATCATGTCGACAAGTTTGTCCGGATCGCGCTCGGCGAGCTCGATGTCGAAGCAATCGAGCGCAGCGAACTTCTTGAACAGCACCGCCTTGCCTTCCATGACCGGCTTGCCTGCAAGGGGCCCGATGTTGCCGAGGCCGAGCACGGCGGTCCCGTTCGTGACGACGCCGACCAGATTGCCGCGTGCGGTCAGCGCGAACGCCTCACCCGGATCGCGCGCGATTTCGTCGCAGGCCGCGGCGACACCTGGAGTGTAGGCCAGCGCGAGATCGCGCTGATTCGTCAGCTGCTTCGTCGGCAGAAGCGAGATCTTGCCCGGCGGGGAACGGCGGTGATAGGCAAGCGAATCTTCGCGAATGTTCTTGTCCTGTTCCGACATGGTCCGGTTCCGCTGATGGTCGATGTGAACGCCATGCCGCGCAAAGCCTCCAGCGCGCGGCATTCATCATACCGCCCGCCGCTCGTCGCTTCGCGCGGCAAGGGCCACTGCGGCGTGCATCGCTATAATGCGCGGGCCCGCCGCCCCTCGTCCGTCCCTCCTCGTCCGGCAGGCAACGTTGCCTTCATGCCTTCGGCTCCTCTTTTCTGGATCGTCGCACTCCTGCTGGCGGCGGGAAGCGTCACGGCGCTCGTATGGCCGCTCCTGCGCGCTCGTCCGCCAGGCGCTGCGAGCGTCGATGGTGGCGCGACGGACATCTATCGCGACCAGAAGCGACAGCTCGATGACGAGCTCGCGGCCGGTGCCATCACGCCTGCGGAACGCGATGCGCAGCTCGACGAGATTGCCGCGCGTCTTGGCGCCGAGCTCGCCGCACCACCCACGCTCGCATCCGCCGGGTCGCCGCGTACGTCGTACATCGCGGCACTGATCCTCGTTGCGGCGATTCCGGCGACGGCGCTCGTCCTTTACGCGACGTACGGAAGTCCCGGCGCGCTTCGTGAAAGCGCGCAGGCGAATGCGCACCCGCCGATGACGCAGGAGCAGGTCGTCGCGATGGTGGACAAGCTCGCGGCGCGAATGAAGGAGCATCCCGAGGATCCGACCGGCTGGAAGCTGCTTGCGCGCGCGAACGCGGCGCTCGGCCGCTTTCCCGAAGCGACCGCGGCATTCAAGGAGGCGGCGGCGCGTGGATCTGCGGACGCGGGGCTTTATGCCGATTGGGCCGACGCGCTCGCGATGCAGAACCGCTCGCTGCAGGGCGAGGCGTCGCAGCTCGTCGCGAAGGCGCTCGCGCTCGACCCGCAGCAACCGAAGGCGCTGTCGCTTGCGGCGACCGCCGCGCTCGAGCGCAAGGACTATGCAGCTGCGATCGACGAATGGCGCAAGCTGAAAGCGCAGTTCCCGCCGGCGAGCGAAGAGGCGAAGCAGATCGACGCCATGATCGCCGAGGCCGACGCGGCGCAGCGCGGCGTCCCGACGAGCAGCCTTTCGCCGCCTGCCGCAACGCAGGGAAACGCACCGCCGACGAGCGCGCCGAGTGACGAACGCAGCGCGATCACGGGACGCGTGACGCTCGATCCGGAACTGCACGATCGCGTCGCTCCGAACGATACGCTGTTCATCTTCGCACGTGCGGCGAACGGGCCGCGGATGCCGCTCGCCATCGAGCGCACGACAGCGGGCACGCTGCCGCACGATTTCCGTCTCGACGATTCGATGGCGATGGCACCCAACGCGCGCCTGTCCGGCGCAAGCGCCGTCGTCGTCGAAGCGCGCATCTCCAAATCGGGCAGCGCGATGCCTTCCGCCGGCGACCTGCAGGGAACGAGCGGTGTCGTGAAGCCCGGCTCGCACGACGTGTCGATTGCGATCGACAGCGTCGTCCCCTGACGCGATGGCGGCGAACGACGTGCTGGAAGCGCGACGGCTCGCCGCCCGGCGCGGCTTTGCGACGCTCTTCGTCGACGTCGACTTTTCGCTGCACGACGGCGAAGCGCTCGTCGTCACCGGCCCGAACGGCAGCGGCAAGACGACGCTGCTGCGCATCGTGGCCGGGCTCACCGCGCCGGCGGCCGGCGAAGTGCGCTGGCGCGGCGAGGCGACGCGACCGTTCGATCCGCGTCTTCGCGGCGTCGTCGCATTCAACGGCCACTGGAGCGCATTGAAGGACGAGCTCACCGCGGAAGAGAATCTCGATGCCTGGACGTCGCTCACCGACCAGCGCGTGACGCGCGATGCGATCGTGTCCGCGCTCGACGACGTCGCGCTGTCGCGCCAGCGACGGCTGCCGGTGCGCGTGCTGTCGCAGGGACAGCGGCGCCGCATCGCGCTTGCACGGCTCGCGCTCGCGAAGCGCGCGCTGTGGATTCTCGACGAGCCGCTCACGGCGCTCGACGACCAGGCGGTCGATGTGCTCGCCGATCTCCTCGACGCACACCTTTCGCGCGGCGGCGTTTGCGTCGCCGCGTCGCATCAGCCGATGCCGATCGCCGCGACGCGAGCGAAGACGCTCGCGCTGTGCTGATGAGCGCGGCAGAGCCGCCTCGAAACGCGAGCCGCATTCCCGTCGAGGGACGCGAAGCGCGCGCGTCGGAGGATACGGGCGACTCCGCTCTGCACGCGATCGGATGGGCGCTCGCGCGGGACATTCGCGTGGCGCTGCGCTCGAAGGGCGAGCTCGGCGTCCAGCTGCTCTTCTACGTCATCGTCGTCTCGCTGTTCCCGTTGGCCACGTCACCCTCGCGCGACGTCCTCGCCATGCTCGGTCCCGGCGTGCTGTGGACGGCAGCGCTTCTCGCATCGCTGCTGTCGCTGTCGCGGCTTTTCGCCTCCGACTTCCATGACGGCACGCTCGAGCAGATCGCACTGTCGCCACGGCCGCTCGCGGCACTCGTTTCCGGGAAGATGGTGGCGCATTGGCTCACGACCGGATTGCCGGTTGTCGTGATGGCACCGCTGCTCGGCGGGCAGTACGCGCTCGACGCGTCGGTGCTCGCCACGCTGACACTGTCGCTTCTGCTCGGCACGCCGATCCTGTCGCTGCTCGGTGCCGTCGGCGCGGCACTCACGCTCGGTGCGCGCGGCGGCGGCAGCCTGCTCGCGCTGCTCGTGCTGCCGCTCTATGTGCCAGTGCTGATCTTCGGCGCCGGCGCGGTGGATGCGGTACGTTCAGGACTGTCCGCGGCGCCGCATCTGTCGCTGCTCGGCGCCGGATTGCTGATCGCGCTCGTCGCGGTTCCGTTCGCCGTGGCCGCCGCCGTGCGAATCGCCCTCGACTGACAGTAGGTCGCCGCGGTGGGAAGTCGCGAGCCTTCGACGGTGGCGCGAACGCGTCGCTCGGCTTCGTCCAGCCGGCCGAGCGCAAGCAGCTGTTCGGGTGCTCGAGCGAGGCGAGGATGTCGCGCTCGCGCGCGATTCGTGCAGCAAGGCCGGAACTCCATCCAAAGCGTGGCAGCTTGAGTGCAACCGAGCGCACGCCTTCGCCGCGCAGGTGAAGAAGTGCCGGCGGTCCTCGAGCGCGCGCGCCTGCGCGCCCGCCAGACGCAAAAAGACTTTCGCGGACGAGCGCGGTCGTGTCGAGATGAACGACTCGCCGTTGCGAGCGGAGCCGGGCGTGCGCGAGCTTGCGCAGTTCGGGGTAGAGCGCCGCGAAGACCCGATCGAGCGCGTCGCGCCCACCCGTCGGGGCGAGCTTCAGCAAATGGGTGAGCGGAACGTCCGGTTCGCGCATGGCAGCCCAGGGCGGCGAGAGTATCGCCCATGCCGAACGTGGCTGTCATGCCACGTCCCCGACGCTCGTCGGACGGCCGGCCGCCGCTCGCGGAACCGAGCTACGGCGACGACGCTCGAAGCGAGCGTCGCCGTGCGAGCGGTAAAATATCGATTCTTCGATGCCGATCAACTGGTTCCGTCTCTCCTCGCCCGTCTCGTTCTACCCGATCGCCGGGCGCTGGTCATTCGCGTTCGGCGCGCTCGCGGCGCTTCTCGCCGGGGCGGGCGTCGTCGTGGCGCTGTGGATCGCGCCGACGGACGCAACACAGGGCGACGCGTACCGGATCATTTTCATTCATGTACCGACTGCGTGGATGGCGATGTTCATCTACCTCGTGATGGCGGGCTGGAGCGCGCTCGCGCTCGGCTTCAACACACGGCTGTCGGCGATGATGTCGCAGGCACTGGCGCCTACCGGTGCGCTGATGGCCGCGCTGGCCTTATGGACCGGCGCGTTCTGGGGCCGGCCGACGTGGGGCACCTATTGGGCATGGGACGCGCGGATGACGTCGACGCTGATCCTGCTCTTCCTCTACCTCGGCGTCATTGCGCTGCGCTCGGCGATCGAGGATCCGCGCCGTGCCGACCGCGCCTGCGCGGTGCTCGCGCTCGTCGGCGCGGTCAATGTCCCGATCATCTATTTTTCCGTGCAGTGGTGGAACACGCTGCACCAGGGCTCGTCGATCAGCCTCACCGCGGCGCCGAAGATGGCGATGACGATGCTTGCCGGCATCCTGATCATGACCGCCGCGGCGTGGTGCTACACGATCGCCATCGTGCTCTCGCGCGTGCAGGCGATCATCGTCGAGCGTGAGCGCGGCGCCGGATGGCTCGAGTCGCTGATCGAGTGGCGCACGGGAGCCGACCGCTGATGGCCGACTTCTTCGCGATGGGTGGCTACGCGTGGTACGTCTGGATGGCGTACGGGGCGGTCGCGCTCGCGATCGTCGTCGAGATTCTCGCGGTGCGCGCGCGCCGCAAGCGTGCCTTCGACGAATTGCGGATGTCGGTCGAGCCGCCACGGCCGCCATCGACGGCGCACGCACGGAGCGCGCGATGAAAGCCCGCCATCGCCGCTTCGTGTGGATCGGCGCCGGCCTCGTCGCGCTCGGCGTGGCGGTCGCGCTGGTGCTGAACGCGTTCCAGTCGAACCTCGTGTTCTTCTTCACGCCGTCGCAGGTGGTCGCGAAAGAGGCGCCGGCGTCGCGGCCGTTCCGCATCGGCGGCCTCGTCGAGCAGGGCAGTTTGAAGCGCGACGCCAACTCGCTGACCGTCCATTTCCGCGTCACCGACACCGCGCAGACGATCCCAGTCACGTACACGGGTTTGCTGCCCGACCTCTTCAAGGAGGGCAAGGGCGTGGTCGCGCAGGGGACGCTCGCGCCGGACGGATCGTTTCATGCGACCGAGGTGCTCGCGAAGCACGACGAGAACTACATGCCGCCGGCCGCGAAGGACGCGATCGAGCAGGCGCACAGGACGAAGGCGATGACGATGTCGAGCATGAGGACGGCAGGACAATGATTCCCGAGATCGGCCACTTCGCACTGATCCTCGCGCTGCTCGTCGCCCTCGCGCAGGGCGTCGTGCCGATGCTCGGCGCCGCGCGCCGCGATGCGGTGTTAATGAGCGTCGCGGTTCCCGCTGCGCGCACACAATTCGCGCTCGTCGCGCTCGCATTCGCCTGCCTCGCGTACGCGTTCGTCACCAGCGATTTTTCGGTGGCGAACGTCGCCGAGCATTCGAACTCGCACCTGCCTGCGCATTACCGCTTCGCGGCGACATGGGGCTCGCACGAAGGCTCGCTGCTCCTGTGGTCGCTGATGCTCGCCGGCTGGGGCTTCGCGGTCACGCTCTTCTCGCGGCATCTGCCGCAGACGCTGCGCGCTCGCGTGCTGGCGGTGATGGGATTCGTCGCCGTCGGCTTCCTGCTGTTCCTGCTTTTGACGTCGAATCCGTTCGCGCGGCTGTCGCCGGCGCCCGCCGAAGGCAGCGATTTGAATCCGCTGTTGCAGGATCCGGGCATGGTCGTGCATCCGCCGATGCTCTACATGGGCTACGTCGGCTTCTCGGTCGCGTTCGCGTTCGCGATCGCCGCGCTGATCGGCGGCCGCCTCGATGCGGCGTGGGCGCGCTGGTCGCGGCCGTGGACGACCGTCGCCTGGTCGTTCCTGACGATCGGCATCATGATGGGCAGCGTCTGGGCGTACTACGAGCTCGGCTGGGGCGGCTGGTGGTTCTGGGATCCGGTCGAGAACGCGTCGTTCATGCCGTGGCTCGTCGGCACGGCGCTGATCCATTCGCTCGCCGTGACCGAAAAACGCGGCGCATTCCGCAGCTGGACGGTGCTGCTCGCGATCGTTGCGTTCTCGCTGTCGCTCGTCGGCACGTTCCTCGTGCGCTCGGGCGTGCTGACGTCGGTGCATGCATTCGCGACGGATCCCGCCCGCGGGATCTTCATCCTCGCATTCCTCGCCGTCGTCATCGGCGGCTCGCTCGCGCTTTATGCTGCGCGCGCCGGGACCGTAGGCGCGGGCGGCGGCTTCGCGATCGTGTCGCGAGAATCGATGCTGCTCGGCAACAACATCCTGCTCGTCGTCGCGATGGCGACCGTGCTGCTCGGCACGCTCTATCCGTTGATGATCGACGCGCTGCATCTCGGCAAGATCTCGGTCGGGCCGCCCTACTTCAACGCGGTGTTCTATCCGTTGATGGCGCCGCTCGTGTTCCTGCTCGGCATCGGCCCGATCGCCGCATGGCGGCAGGCGCGCGCGCCCGATCTGTGGACGAAGCTGCAATGGGCCGTTTACGTCTCGCTCGCCACGGCGGCGCTCGCACCGTTCGCGATGGGACAGTGGAAGCCCCTCGTCGCGCTGGGCCTTCTGATGGCGGCGTGGATCGCAGCGTCGACGTTCACTGTCCTGCTGCAGCGGCTGCGCAATGCCCCGCAGCGAGGCCTCGTCGACCGGCTTCGCGCGAACGCGCCTGCGTGGTACGGCATGCTGCTCGCCCACCTGGGCGTTGCGGTGTTCATCGTCGGCGTCACGCTCGTCAAGGGTTACGAAGTCGAGCGCGACGTGCGGCTCGACGTCGGACAGAGTATCGACGTGCGTGGCGAGACGTACACGTTCCGCGGCGTTTCGGAGCAGGCCGGACCGAACTACGACGCGACGGTCGGCACGATCGACGTCACGCGCAGCGGCAAGCCCGTCACGACGCTCACGCCCCAGAAGCGCACGTTCCGCGCGTCGGGCCAGGTGATGACCGAAGCGTCGATCGACTGGGGCGTGGGCGGCGACCGTTACGTGTCGCTCGGCGAGCCGGTGACCGACAAGGGCGCCGCCGGCGCGTGGAGCGTGCGCATCTACGTGAAGCCGTTCGTCGACTGGATCTGGGGCGGGTGCCTGGTGATGGCGCTCGGCGGCTTCTGCGCGGTCGCCGATCGCCGCTATCGGCTCGCGGTGCGCCAGCGTTTCAATGCGGCAATCGCCGCGGTGTCGGGGGCCTGATGGCAACGACGCCGGTCCCGCGTTCGCAACCGCGAAACCCGATGAACGTGTTGCGCTGGTCGCTGCCGCTCGCGGTATTTGCGGTCATCGTCGCATTTCTCTTCGTCGGACTCTTTCGCGATCCGCGCGAAGTGCCGTCGCCGCTGATCGACAAGCCGGCGCCCGCGTTCTCGCTCGTGAAGCTGCACAAGCCCGGCGAGCGCCTCACCAACGTCGACATGCGCGGCCAGGTATGGCTGCTGAACGTGTGGGCGTCGTGGTGCGTGTCGTGCCGCGTCGAGCATCCGCTGCTCGTCGATCTCTCGAAAGCGAACATCGTTCCGGTGATCGGCCTCGCGTACAAGGACAAGCCCGAGGACGGCCTTGCCTGGCTCGCGTCGAACGGCGATCCGTACCGGATGTCGATCGTCGATCGCGACGGACGCGTCGGCATCGACTTCGGCGTCTACGGCGTGCCGGAGACGTTCGTCATCGACAAGCAAGGCATCATCCGCTACAAGCAGATCGGTCCGCTCACGGCCGACGCTCTCGACAGGACGATCCTGCCGCTCGTGCGCGAACTGCAGCGATCGTGATTCGCCCTCTGCTCGCGGCGCTCTGGCTCGCGGCCGCGCCCGCGTTCGCCGACGACGTGCTCGATGCGCGACTGAAGTCGCTCGAGACGCAGTTGCGCTGCCTCGTCTGCCAGAACCAGACGCTCGCCGAAAGCGAGGCGCCGCTCGCCGCCGACCTGCGCAATGAAGTGCGCGAGCTCGCGCAATCGGGCAAGAGCGACGACGACATCCGTGCCTACCTCGTCGCGCGCTACGGCGATTTCGTCCTCTACAAGCCACCGGTCAAGCCGGTGACCTACCTGTTGTGGTTCGGGCCTTTCCTGCTGTTGGCGGGCGGCCTCGCCGTGTGGCTTCTGGTGTTGCGCCAGCGCGGGCGGATGAAACGGCAGGAAAACGAGGACCTCGGCTTGCCGGCGAGCGTCGAAGCCGACGTCGACATCGCACGCGCCCGCGAACTGCTCGACGACTAGAATTTCGCGAGCGCGATGCTCAATACGAAAACCAGCGTCTGGAACTGGCTCGGACGGCGCAAGAGCGTTCCGCTGCAGCCGCCCACGTCGCGCTTTCCCGTGGCGCGCGTGCGCCGCACCTTCGACGAATGCGCGAGCGGCATCGGCGGTGAAGCGTCGGCACGTTCGCGCGTCGCGATGCTCGCGACGACTTATCGCGGCCTCGGCGACGACGGCAAGCGCGCGTTCCTGACGCTGCTCGCACAGGAACGCAACGGCCAACCAGGCGAAATGGCGCCGCTGATCGACGACTACGTCAATCGCAGCGGCGCCGAGCAGCAGCTCGCCGCGCTGCGGCTGCGCCAGGCGCTCGCGGCGACGTCGCTGCGGATCCTGCGCCAGTTCAACCTGCTCGAGGACGGCGTCAAGTTCCTCGTCGACGTTCGCGCCGATGCGCTGCGGCTCGAATCGGGGAACGACGAGCTGCGCGTGATCCACGAGGAGCTCCTGACGCTGTTCCGCGACTGGTTCGCGCTCGGCAACCTGGAATTGCGCCGCATCACGTGGAATTCATCGGCGGCGCTGCTCGAGCGGCTGATGGCGTACGAAGCCGTGCACGAGATCCGTTCGTGGGCCGACCTTCGTCACCGGCTCGAATCGGATCGCCGCTGCTACGCGTTCTTTCATCCGCGCATGCCGGACGAACCGCTCGTGTTCGTCGAGGTTGCGCTGATGGATCGCGTTGCATCGAGCATAGGTCCGCTGCTCGATGAATCGCTGCCCGTCACCGATCCGCGTACCGCGGACACGGCGGTCTTCTACTCGATCTCGAGCACGCAGCCGGGTTTGCGCGGCGTGTCGTTCGGCGGCTTCCTGATCAAGCGCGTCGTCGAGCGGCTGCTCGGCGAATATCCGAAGCTCGCGACGTTCGCGACGCTGTCGCCGGTGCCCGGCTTTCGTCATTGGCTCGACCGGCATCTGCAATCGGGCACCAAGGCGCTGCTTTCCGAACGCAGCCGCAGCGCGTTCGCGCGGCTCGCGAAGGACCGCGATGCCAACGGCGAGCTGCGGGCCGCACTTGCCGAAGGATCGATCGATCGCGCGACGAGCGCTGCGCTCGAAGCGGTGCTCGTTCCGCTTTGTGCGCGCTACCTGGTCGTCGAAAAGCGCGACGGCATGCCGATCGACGCGGTCGCGCGCTTCCACTTCGGCAACGGCGCGCGCCTCGACCGCATCGACTGGCTCGCCAACGCGTCGGCGCGCGGAATGAGCGAGTCGCTCGGCATCATGGTCAATTACGTCTACGAACCCTCGGAGATCGAGGAGAACCACGAGGCGTATTACCGCGACGGAAAGATCGCGACGTCGGCCGCGGTGCGAAAGCTGCTGCGCAAGGCCGCGAACGGCGCGGCGACCGGGGAAATGCCGGCCGCCGCGTCGTAGCCGATCGGGCCAGCGTTCGCGCTGCGTAGCGCGTCGCTGATTCGCGCTTGTATGATCCCCCGCGCTCGCCGCTTCGCGGCTTCGTCGCCGCCCGAGGGGGCCGATTCGCGCCTGGGGCGGCCCTGCGCGCTCACTGCTGCCGCGGCACGCCGTACTCGTCGACGACGATCGTGCGGCCGGGTGGCGCCGAGAACTGCGCGCGGTGCAACTGTCCGCCGAAGCGATACGTTACGTCCCAGTATTCAGGATGCGGATCGCGCTGGACGGTCCGGCAGCGCTGCACGTCGCGCGCGACGACCTGGTCGCTGCCGCGTCCGACGTTCGCGCCGATCGCGGCACCGGCAACGACACCCCCTGCGGTCGCGACGTCGCGGCCGCGCCCGCCGCCCACCTGATGCCCGAGCAGCCCGCCGATGACTGCGCCTGCGATCGCGCCGGGCACGTTGACGTCGCTGCGCTCGACGACCTGCTGCCGCTCGACCCAGCACCGTTGCTCGGGCGGTCCGACGACTGCATGCACCGACGATACCGGCACCGTATAGAAGCGCGGAGGCGGCGCGACATAGACCGGCGGCGGCGCGACCGGATACGTGCGCCGGTAGTACGGCACGTAGACGTCGTTGTACCAGCGATCCTGCACGAAATAGACGGGCTCGCCGCACGCGTTGTAGCGCGCGCAGTACTGGCGCCAGTGCCGCGCGTGCCCGGGCGGGACGCGCAGGTAGACCGGGGCGCGAACGACGCCGGCTGGCGCCGGCGCGACGACGATCGGCTGCTCGTAGAGCACGCGCGGCCGCCCGACATTGCCGACGTCGATCCTGCCGTAGAAGCCGGGCTGACCGACGCCGACCGAGACGCCGACGTCGGCAGCGAACGCAGGCGTTGCGATCGCCGCAACCGCGAGCATGCAAAGAAATCGCTTCATTCGAGCACCTCCCCTTCGCAACGTGAACACCCAATCAACGGCCGGCCATGCGCACCCGATGACCGGCGCACGCCGGGATTCGTAACGAATTATGACAGTGGCATGAATCCGCATGCACGACCGGCTGTCCGCCGAAGCAACCGTTCGCGTCGAAGGGCCGCCCCGAGACGCGAATTGCGCCCCCCGGGGGCAGCGCAGCCGCGCCGGCAAGCGTGGCGGCTGTCGTCAGGCTATCGCTGTGCCGCAATTCCAACAGAGCTCGAAGTTGCCGGGCGATTGTTCGCCGCATTGCCGGCAGAGGAGCGGCGCCTTCGGTCTCGCCTCGAGCTCCATCGCGCGCAGCAGTGCGCGGGCGCGCGCCTCGTCGGCGTCGTCGGCAAGCCACACCTGCGGCTGCGCCACATCGGGGGGCACGTCGCCGACGATGCTCGACGCGTGCTCGTTGAAGACGTGCGCGCGGATGCCGGCCTGATTCAGTCGATCGGCGACGAGGTAGGCGTCGAAACGCTGGCGTGCGACGTAGACGCAGATCATGGCCGCCACTCGGAAAGGGCAATCACGAGGCGCTCGAGCATCGCGATCACGCGCGCCGCGCGTGCGGGATCGAAGCGGTTCGGTTGCGATTCGTCCATGTAGCAATCCTGCACCATCTCGAGTTGCAGCGCATGCACGCGCCGATCGGGCGCGCCGAAGTGCCGCGTGATGTAGCCGCCCTTGAAGCGTCCGTTGACGACGTGCGTGAAGCCGCTCGCCCGCGACAGCACGCCGGCGGCGAGCGCCTCGACGGATGGCGCGCAGCTGTGTCCGTCGGCGGTGCCGAGGTTGAGATCCGGCAATCGTCCCGCGAAAAAGCGCGGCACGACCGCGGCGATCGAATGACCGTCGAGCAGCAGCGCGTGGCCGTGCCGGTCGTGCACGCGCGCGATCTGCGTCGCGAGCAACGCCTGGTACGGGTCGAAGAACGTCGCGCGGCGGGCGGCGATTTCGCGCCCGGACGGTGCCTCGCCGGGAAGATAGATCGCGTCGTTCGCGAACGTGCGCGTCGGGCACAGCTCGGTGTTGTCGGCGCCGGGATAGAGGGCGGCGCCCGAGGGATCGCGGTTGAGATCGACGACGTAGCGCGAATGCGTCGCAACGACGAACGTCGCGCCGGTGGCAGGCACGAACCGATAGAGCCGATCGACGTGAAAGTCGGTATCGGGCAGCGCGAGCGCATTCGGCTGCATGCGCAGCGCGATCGCATCGGGAACATGCCGGCCCGCGTGCGGCACGCTGACGATCAGCGGCGAATCACCCTGATGCAGTTGCCAAAGCAGCATCATTGAAAGCTCGTCGACTCGATTCAGCCCGCGTTCGGCGCGATGCGCGTCAGTGCTGCGCGATAGCGTCGAAGCACGTCGTGCTCGCGCGCGTGATGGCCGTCGCGGACGGTGAAGCGGCCGCCGCAGATCAGGTCGCGCACCGGCCGCCGGCAAGGACCGAAGATCGCGGCGTCGAGCAGGTTTGCAAGCGGCTGCTCGGCGAGCGCGGCATCGTCGGTATCGAGCACGATCAGGTCGGCGCGCATGCCGGTCGCGATGCGGCCCGTCGCAAGGCCGAGCGCGCGTGCACCGCCCTGCGCCGCCGCGCGCCAGAGCGTTTCGCCGACGGGCGCGTGCGACGCATCGACGAGAACGTTGCGTCGATGAAGCGCGAGCCGCTGCGACCATTCGAGCTGGCGCAGCTCGGCGAATGGATCGATCGTCGTGTTCGAGTCGCTGCCGATGCCGAACCGTCCGCCGGCGCGCAGGTACGCATCGCCTTCGAAGATGCCGTCACCGAGGTCGGCTTCGGTACACGGCGCGAGCCCGGCGACCGCGCCGCTTCGCGCGAGACCCGTCACTTCGCTCTCGGTCATCTGCGTCGCGTGCACGGTGCACCAGCGCGCGTCGATGTCCGCATGCGCGAGCAGCCATTCGACCGGACGCTCGCCGCTCCATCCGATGCAATCGTCGACTTCGCGCACCTGCTCGGCCGCGTGAATGTGGATCGGCGCGTCGGCCGCGACGACTTGCACGATCTTCTCGAGCTCGCCGGGGGTCACCGCGCGCAGGCTGTGCGGCGCGACGCCGAGAACGTAATCGTGCTTGCCGGCGCCGCGCGCGAGCGCGTCGCAAAGGCGTTCGAACGACGCGACGGTCTGCACGAAGCGCCGTTGCGCGGACGAAGGCGGGGCGCCGCCGAAATCGCCGTGCGCGTAGAAGACCGGCAGCAGCGTCAGCGCGATCTCCGCGGTCTCCGATGCGCCGACGACGCGCCAGGCGAGCTCGGCAGGATCGGAGTAAGCCTTGCCGCGCGGATCGTGATGCACGTAGTGGAATTCGGCCACCGACGCGTAGCCGGCTTTCGCCATCTCGACGTAGGCCTGCGCGGCGATCGCCTCGAACGCATCGGCATCGAGCCGCTCGACCGTGGCATACATCGCCTTCCGCCACGTCCAGAACGTGTCGTCGCGGTTCGCCGACGGCATGCCGGTGCGGCCTGCGATCGCGCGCTGGAACGCATGCGAATGGAGGTTCGGCATCGCGGGGATCACCGGCCCCGCGAGGCGCTCGTCGGCGCCGGCCGGCCTCGCCGTTGCGACTTGCGCGATGCGCCCGTCGTCGCCGACGACGATCGCGACGTCGCGCTTCCAGCCGTCGTCGAGAAGCGCCGCGGGGGCGTGAAGCGTCTTCATTCGGGGGTAGCGATCGTCCCGGTCATCGCCGGCTGCAGCCTGCGCCGATTGTAACCGCGCGAAATGGTGCAACATGGGAACCGCGCGCCATCGCACGTGTCGGACAGGCGCCTTCTCAATTGCTGCGGAATCTGCCCATGTCGCGCCGCCTCATCCGCCGCCCGCTCGTCACCGCGGCGGCAGCGCTCGCCTTCGCGCTGTCGCAATCCGCGCTCGCATCGCCCGATGGCGTGGCGAAGGACGAGATCGATCACCTGCTGCAATACGTCGCCGCCTCGTCATGCACGTTTGTTCGAAACGGGAGCGAATATCCGGCCGCGAAGGCGCGCGATCATCTCGAAAGCAAATACCGGTTCGTCGACGGCCGCATCTCCAGCGCCGAGGATTTCATCAAGTACCTGGCGACCGGCAGCAGCATCTCCGGCGAGCCCTATCACGTGAAGTGCGGGAATGTCGACCAGCTGTCGGGGGCCTGGCTCACGGCCGAGCTCAACCGGTACCGCCGCGTGCCGCATCTGACGCGCGTCGCGCAGTAACGCGCGAATCGCGCGGGCACGTCGCCGCGTCAATAGCGCCCGCCGTTCTTCTGCCACCTCCAGGCATCGGCGCAGATCGCATCGAGGTCGCGCGCAGGACGCCAATCGAGCAGCACCGCTGCTCGCGCGATGTCGGCGCTGCCTCCCGCGATGTCGCCGCCGCGGCGCGGTCCGATCACCCGCGGAATCGTGCGGCCGCACGCGCGCTCGAATGCCGCGAGGACGGCCAGCACCGAATGCGACGTTCCGCTGCCGAGATTGACGGTCACGAGTCCCGGCCTCGACGCGACATGCGCGAGCGCGCGCACGAAGCCGGCGGCGAGATCCTGCACGTGCACGTAGTCGCGCACGCCGGTGCCGTCGGGCGTATCCCAGTCATCGCCGTGCACGATGATTTCGCCCGCTTCGCCGGCCGCGACGCGGCATAGCTGCGGAACGAGATGGGTCGAACGTCCGCGCGGCGCATCGCCCATCATGCCCGACGAGTGCGCGCCCGCGACGTTGAACCGGCGCACGATCGCGATGCGCCAGTTCGCGTTCGCCCGCGACAGGTCGCGCAGGAAATCCTCGACGACCAGCTTCGTGCGGCCGTACACGCTCGCCGGAATGCGTGTCGCATCCTCGGCGATGCAGACGTCGTCGAGGTCGCCGTACACGCTCGCGCTCGAGGCGTAGACGAGCGTCGCCACCCCCGCCTCGCCCATCACCTCGATCAGCCCCAGCGTGCCGCCGACGTTGACGTCGTAGTACGCGAGCGGCCGCGCCTGCGATTCGGCGACGTTCTTCAAGCCGGCGCAATGAACGACGGCGGTGATCGGATGATCGTGGAACGCGTTGCGCAACGCGGCGACGTCGCGGACGTCGGCGGTGACGCAGGCGACGGGCCGGCCGGCGAGCGCTTCGAGTCGCGTGCGGATCGCCGGCGTGCTGTTCGTGAAGTTGTCGAGCACGACCGGCGCGTAGCCGCTTCGCGCGAGCTCGACGACGATGTGCGAGGCGACGAAGCCGGCGCCGCCGGTGACCAGGACACTGTCGGGCATGACGATGGATGCTACACGCTCGGCGCCGACGGCCGCGTCGATGCGCGAACTTGGGGCAAAAAAGAAGCCGGGGATTGCCCGGCCTCTTTCGTGTCGCGCTTGCCCTGCTCGCTATGCGGCCTGCGCCTCTTCGCCCGCCGCGTCGGCACGGTCGACGAGCTCGACCAGCGCCATCGGCGCTGCGTCGCCCTGGCGAAAGCCAAACTTGAGGATGCGCAGGTAGCCGCCCGGCCGCGACTTGAAGCGCGGGCCGAGCTCGCCGAAGAGCTTCGTCACGACGTCGCGGTCACGCAGGCGGTCGAACGCGAGGCGGCGATTGGCGAGCGTCGGGTCCTTGGCGAGCGTGATCAACGGCTCGGCGACGCGGCGCAACTCCTTCGCCTTCGGCAACGTCGTGCGGATCGCCTCGTGCGTGAAGAGCGAGTTCGTCATGTTGCGCAGCATCGCCAGGCGATGCTCGCTCGTGCGGTTCAGCTTGCGCAATCCGTGTCGGTGACGCATTTCTTCTATCCTTTTACGGGCGGTCCAGCCCGGCCGGCGGCCAGTTCTCGAGCCGCATGCCGAGCGACAGGCCGCGCGACGCGAGCACTTCCTTGATCTCGTTCAGCGACTTGCGGCCGAGGTTCGGCGTCTTCAGCAGTTCGGTTTCCGAGCGCTGGATCAGATCGCCGATGTAATAGATGTTCTCAGCCTTGAGGCAATTCGCCGAGCGCACCGTGAGCTCGAGATCGTCGACCGGACGCAGCAGCACCGGATCGACCTGCGGCGAGGCGCGCTCGGCCGACGGCTGGTCGGTGCCTTTCAGGTCGGCGAACACCGAGAGCTGCTCGACGAGCACGCTCGCGGCGTAGCGAACCGCCTGCTCGGGCTCGACGACGCCGTTCGTCTCGATGTCGAGGACCAGCTTGTCCAGGTCGGTGCGCTGCTCGACGCGCGCCGATTCGACGGCGTAGCTCACGCGCCGCACCGGCGAGAACGACGCGTCGAGCAGGATGCTGCCGATCGTGCGGCCGCCTTCGGGCTTCGTGCGCGACGTCGCCGGCTGGTAGCCGCGTCCGCGCTCGACCTTGATCTCCATCTCGATCTTGCCGCCCGCCGTCAGGTGCGCGATCACGTGCTCGGGATTGATGATCTCGACGTCATGATTGGGCTCGATGTCGGCGGCCGTGACCGGACCTTCGCCGGTCTTCGCGAGCTTCAGCATCACGCTGTCGCGATTGTGCAGCTTCAGCACGACGCCCTTCAGATTGAGGAGGACGTCGACGACGTCCTCCTGCACGCCGTCCAGCGCCGAGTACTCGTGCAGCACGCCGGTGATCTTCACTTCGGTGGGCGCGTACCCGGGCATCGACGACAGCAGCACGCGCCGCAGCGCGTTGCCCAGCGTATGCCCGTACCCGCGCTCGAACGGCTCCATCACCACCTTGGCGTGGAACGGCGACATGCTCTGCACGTCGATGATGCGGGGCTT
>DATNGN010000080.1:0-40700 GCA_035605875.1 Casimicrobiaceae bacterium | reverse complement strand
CTCCTGCGTCAGCTTGATCGTGCCGCCATTGCGGTCGACTTCGTCGAGGACGGCGAAGATCGCGCGCTCGTACTGCGTCGTCAGGCTCTCGACGAAGTACGAGCCTCCGAGCGGGTCGACGACGCTGGCGACGCCGCTTTCGTGCGCGATGATCTGCTGCGTTCGCAGCGCGATCTTCATCGCCTCCTCGGTGGGAATGGCGAACGCCTCGTCCATGCCGTTCGTGTGCAGGCTCTGTGCGCCGCCCAGCACCGCCGCCAGCGCCTGCAGCCCGGTGCGCACGACGTTGATCCGATACTGCGGCTTGGTGAGCGACGCCGCCGCCGTCTGGCAATGGAAGCGCAGGCGCATCGACTCGGGGTTCCGCGCGCCGAAACGCTCGCGCATGATCTTGGCGTAGACG
Organism: Casimicrobiaceae bacterium; assembly: GCA_035605875.1. Lineage (GTDB taxonomy): Bacteria > Pseudomonadota > Gammaproteobacteria > Burkholderiales > Casimicrobiaceae > VBCG01. Next base: position 40,297 of record DATNGN010000080.1, on the reverse strand, counting down.
CGGCGGACGGCGCGGAACTTGGCGATCTCCTCGAAGAAATCCGCCTGGCAGACGTAGAAGAACGCAAGCCGCGGCGCGAACTCGTCGACGTGCATCCCGGTCTTCGTCACTTCCTCGACGTACGTGATCAGGTTGCACATCGTGAACGCGACCTCGTCGAGCGGCGAGCCGCCGGCTTCCGAGATGTGATAGCCCGAGATGTTGATCGGGTTGTAGCGCTTCATGTTGCGCGCGCAGTATGTGATGCAGTCGCGGACGATGCGCACCGAGGGTGCCACCGGGAACGCCCATTCCTTCTGCGCCTGGTACTCCTTCAGGATGTCGGCCTGGATCGTTCCCGACAGCTTGTTCAGGTCGTAGCCGCGCTTCTGCGCGAGCGCGACGTACATCGCGAGCAGGATCCACGCGCTCGGGTTGATCGTCATCGACACGGAGATTTTCTCGAGATCGATGCCGTCGAACAGGTGTTCCATGTCGGCGAGCGTGTCGATCGCGACACCTTCGCGCCCGACCTCGCCTTCGCTCATCGGATGGTCGCTGTCGTAGCCCATCAGCGTCGGCATGTCGAAATCGGTCGAAAGGCCGGTCTGGCCGTGCGCGATCAGGTACTTGAAGCGCTGGTTCGTGTCCTCGGCGGTGCCGAAGCCCGCGATCTGGCGCATCGTCCACAGGCGGCCGCGATACATCGTCGGGTACGGTCCGCGCGTGAACGGATAGCGGCCGGGAAGGCCGACGTCGTCGAGCGGCGTATCGGCGACGTCGAGCGCCGTGTACGTGCGCTTCAACGGGAAGCCGCCGAGCGTACGGAATTCGCCGGCGCGCTCGGGCGCCCGCGCGACGAACTTCGCGACTTCGTTCTTCTCCCACGCGTCGACTTCGGCGGCCAATTGCGTCGTCTTCGGGCTCCTCGAGTCGTTCATGCATCACCTCCGATGTTCAGTTCGCGCAGCAACTGCTGCGCAGCCGCGTGCGGCGAGAGCGAGCGCACGCGCAGTCGTTCGAGCAATGGCGACAGCCTGCCGACGCGATGACGCGCGAACGCGTCGCGGAGCAGCCCCTCGCCGGCGGCGAGCAGCCGGCGCTCGGCGATCGCCGCGCGGCGCGCCTCGATCTCGCCGGTGCGCTCGAGCGTTTCGCGATGACGATCGATGGCGGCGAGAAGCTCGGCCACGCCTTGCCCGCGGATCGAGCTCGTCGCGATGATTTCGGGGAAGCGGGGCACGGGGTCGGAGACGACTTTCGTCGCTGAAGTGCCGTGTACCGACGGGTCTGTGAAACTCGTCTCCGACCCCACTTTCATCGACGCGTCGGTGAAAGTCGTCTCCGAGCCCACTTTGGTCCACTTCTCGGTGTCCATGTGCGTCAGCCCGAGCGCGAGCATCGTCTTCAAATCGACGATCGTCCGGTTGGCGTCGGGACGGTCGCACTTGCTGACGACGTGGATGTCGGCGATCTCGAGAATGCCCGCCTTGATCGCCTGGATATCGTCGCCGAGTCCCGGCGCCGAGACGACGACCGTCGTGTGCGCGGCACGCGCGACCTCGACCTCGTCCTGCCCGACGCCGACGGTCTCGATGATCACGATGTCGAAGCCCGCCGCGTCGAGCACGTCGACCGCCTCCAGCGTGCCCTTGGCGAGACCACCGAGCGCGCCGCGCGTCGCCATGCTGCGCACGAAGATGCTGGAGTCGCCGGCGAGATCGCCCATGCGGATGCGATCGCCTAAAATCGCGCCACCGGAGAACGGACTCGACGGGTCGATCGCGACGATCGCGACCTTGCGCCCGCTCTTGCGGACCTCGGCGGCGAGCTTCGCGACCAGCGTCGACTTACCGCTGCCCGGTACGCCGGTGATGCCGACGACGTGCGCGCGACCCGCGTGCGCGAACATCGCATCGAGCGTCGGTCGCGCCTCGGCCGCGCCATTCTCGGCACGCGACAGGAGCCGGGCGATCGCGCGCGTATCGCCTTCGAGGACGCGCGATGCGAGATCAGCCGAGGCGACGTACGACATCGCGAATCGCTCCCGCGTCCCTCACTCCTCGCCCCTCGCGCCGAGCCTTGCATTCATCTCGCGAAACACCTCGCGGTCGTCGATCACGCGCCGCGCCTTGAAGTCGGTGCGCGGCAACGTGCCGGGCGCGACCACCTCGAGCTTCGAGCGCAGGCCAAGCATCTTGGAAAGCCGCCGCGCCGCTTCGTCGCGCAACTCGGTGTGCGCGCCCGCGCCCTGCGCATGGCGATCAGCCGCGATCTCGATGCGGATGACGAGTTCGTCCATCGCGCCTTCGCGGGTGATGACGATCCGGTGCTCGCCGCCGTAACCCGGCAACCCGTTCAGCACGGCGTCGACTTCGCTCGGATAGACGTTTTCGCCGCGGATCGTGAACATGTCGTCGATGCGTCCGAAGATGCCTTGCGGCAGCCGCGGATAGGTTCGACCGCACGGATTGGGGCCGTTCTCCCACAGCGTGAGATCGCCGGACGCGAGGCGGATCATCGGCTGCGACGTGCGCTCGAGGTGCGTGTACACCGGCGTGCCGCGCGCACCGTAGGGCACGCGCAGATGCGTCTTCGGATCGCACACTTCGGTGTAGACGATGTCCTGCCAGCACAGCATGCCGTCGGTCTGTGCGGAACCGGCGACGTGCATGAACGGCGTCATCTCCGCCATCGAGCCGCAATCGACGACGCGCGCACCGTAGGCGGCGACGATGCGATCGCGCACGCCCGGCACCGATGCGCCGGGCTCGCCGGAGAAGAACATCGTCGAGAGGCCGAAGCGCCGCGGATCGTAGCCTTCGCTTTGCGCGACCTCGGCCAGGTGCAGCGCGAACGACGGGGTTGCGTACAGTGCCGCCGGCTTCACGAGATCGAGCCACATCGCCGCGCGGGCGGTCATGCCCGGGGCACCCGCGCCAAACGGAAACGCCTTCGCGCGCAATCGCTCGGCGCCGCTGAGCGCGCCCCATGAGCCCATGTACAGGCTGAAGATCGCGGCGACGAACACGACGTCGCCCGGACGAATGCCCATGCCCCACATGATTCGCGCATGCGCGTTCGCAATCGCATCCCAGTCGCTGCGTCCGATCGCGAACGCGGTCGGCCGGCCGGTCGTCCCCGACGTGCCGTGAATGTGATGGACCTCGCTGTCGGGAACGCACAGGTAATCGCCGAACGGCGGCTCGCGCGTCTGCGCCTCGCGCAGGTCGCGCTTCGTGACGACGGGCACCTTCGCTTCGAAGTCCTCGAGCGAGCGCAGATGATCGGGATGGAAGCCGGCATCGTCCCATTTGTGCCGATAGAACGGCGACGTGTCGTACGCGTAGCGCGTCACCTCGCGCAAGCGCTCGAGGATCGCTTTCTCGCGGTCGCCGGCCGGCATCGTCTCGCGCACCGGAAACCAGTAGCGCGACCCGGCCGGCGGCGAATAGGCTGCGTCGAAGCGCGGCGGAAACGACCACTGCTCCATCACCGGGGTCCTCGCTCGGCGACGACGCGCCGGATCGTCTCGACGATCTCGCGCGGCGGCGTGTCCTGCAGCAGCAGTTCGCGCACGCCGATCGCCTTGAGCTTCGGCAGATCCTCGTCGGGGATGACGCCGCCGCCGACCACGAGGATGTCTTCTGCGTCGCGTTCGCGCAGCAGGTCGATGAGGCGCGGGAAGACCGTCATGTGGGCGCCGGACAGGATGCTGACGCCGATCACGTCGACGTCTTCCTGGATCGCCGCCTCGACGACTTCCTCCGGCGTCCGATGCAGTCCGGTGTAGATCACATCCATGCCCGCATCGCGCAGCGTGCGCGCGACGATCTTGACGCCGCGGTCATGGCCATCGAGGCCGACCTTCGCGATGACGACGCGAATCGGCTGCGACGCTGGTTCCATCACGGTCCTCCTTCGTTCTTGGACGGTGGCTACCGAATTCGGTATACCGTATTCCGCAATTCCCCGATTGTCAATGGCGAATCCACGCCGGCACGTTGCTGCGTCTAACCTTGCGCGCATAAGCGACCGATCACAAGCGTCCCGCCGTGCACCCTTTCTTGATACGTTGACCGCCCGATGCCTCGAACATCGCTGCCGTGGCTGATTCTCGCGACAGTCCTCGTCTCGGCGGCGCTCGCCTGGTGGACGCTGACGCGCGGGATGGCGGGCGAGCCGTCCGTGCGGGCCGAGCGGCGGGAAAGTCTGCCGCCGTTCCACGAAGTCGAGGTCGGCGGCAAGGCCGAGGTGACGCTGCTGCAATCCGACGAAGAATCGATCGAGGTCCAGGCGGCCGGCGCCAACCGCGTCAGCGCCGAGGTCGCCAACGGTCGACTGCTCGTCCGCGCGCTCGATCGCCGGCGCTGGTGGAACCGTCTCTTCGGCGGGCGATCGCCCGCCGTCGCACACGTCACGCTGCGCTTTCGCAGGCTCGACGTCATCGCGCTCACCGGAAACGTGCGGATCGACGTGCCGAAGCTCGAAACGTCGTCGCTGCGAATCGCCGCGTCCGGCGGCTCGCGGCTTTCGATCGACGACCTTCGCGCCAAATCGCTGCGCGTCCACGGATCGGGCGCGCTCGATGCGAAACTCGCCGGACGCGTCGAGCAGGAGGACGTGTCGATCTCGGGTGCGGGCTCCTATCGCGCCGAGCAGCTGCTCGCGGACGACGCGACAGTGTCGGTCAGCGGGGTCGGCGACGTGCTCGTCCACGCATCGAACACGCTCCACGCGAGCATCTCCGGCGCGGGCGTCATCGAATACGTCGGCAATCCGACCGTCACCGAGCACGTGAGCGGCATCGGGCGCGTGAAGCGGCGCGGCGGCGAGCGCGCGTCGTCGATGACGACGGCGTCGGCGCCCGATCAATGCGTCGTTGGCCCGTGGTCCTTGAAGAACAGACGGCCGCCGGTCAGCGTGTCGAGATCGTCGTGGACGCCCGTGACGACGCGCACGTCGGTCACGCGGCAATCGGTGAGCAGCGCCTCAAGCATCCCCGCGACCTCCTGCACCGTTTCGTACGGATAGAGCAGGCAGCGAAAGCCCTCGGCCGCCTTCGGCGCGAACGGGGACGACAGCGACAAGCGCAATTCGCCGCCGCCGGGCGCATCGTCGGCGACGTGCGAACTGATGATCGCCGTCGGCTCGCCGTAGGAGGCGCGGAACCGCCGAATCGCATTGCCTGCAAAAAGCTGCGCCGAGACCTCGCGCTGCGCTGCACGCCCCGTTTGCACCGCGACGACCAGCCGCTGCGCGTCGCGCGGTAGCGCGAGCAGGATCACGTCCGGCGCAGCGAGTGCACGACCGAGCGCCTGCGCGAACGGCATGCCCCAGCGCGCGATCGACGATTCGCGCATCGGATCGACCGCCGGCGCGGTCAGCGCCGCACCGACGACGAAACGCAGATGCACGCGCTCGTCATCGCCTTCGACGCGGATTGCCGCGGGCGCCAGATCGAGCGCACCCGCACGCGTTTCGTTTTCGGCAAGGAGGGCCGGCAATGCCGCAACGTCGATGGCGTCGACGAAGACCAGCGATGACGACAGCGCGAACGTTTCGCAGCCGCCCAGTGCGTTCGCATCGCGCAGGATCGCCGCGAGCGCTGCAACGTCGGGAAGCACCGCATCGAGCGTGACCGCCGCTGCCTTCGTCCGCTGTGCCGCGACAACGATCACCGGAATCGCGAAAAGCGTCGTAACGAGGCCATCGGCCGGCGATGACCCCTCGCGCTCGATCGCCGCGAGAAGCCGTCGCAGATGCCGCGCGAGCGCCGGCGTCGGTGCGTTCGCGAACGATCGGGCCAGCCGCGCGCCGTCGCGGGCGCGCACCGCATCGCGAAGCCACGCACGCACGCGTGCATCGTGCGCGTCGGCGTCCGCCTGCGTCTCCGCGGAAACCGCGCGCGCCGCTTCGTCGAACGGCGCGACGATTGCCGACGGCCATCGGCGCGGATCGTCCAGATCGGAAACAGTCATCGCGAAGCAATCGAACGACAGACGCTCGATTCTCGCATCCGCTCGCGGCCTCGCCGGCAAAGGACGATAAAATCGCGGACCGCCGATCGGAGACCAGCGCGCGATGCGCGTCACCCAGTTCTACCTCAGCACGCTCAAGGAAGCCCCCGCCGAAGCCGAGGTCGTGAGCCAGAAGCTCATGCTGCGCTCGGGCATGATCAAGAAAGTGTCGTCCGGCATTTACAGCTGGATGCCGCTCGGGCTGCGGACACTGCGCAAGGTCGAGCACGTCGTTCGCGAGGAGATGAATCGGGCCGGTGCGCTCGAATCGTATCTGCCGCACATCCTGCCGGCCGAGTTGTGGGAGGAAACCGGGCGCTGGGACAAGTTCGGTCCGCTGCTTTTGAAGATCAAGGACCGGCAGGCGCGCGACTTCCTGTTCGGACCCACGCACGAGGAAGTGATGACCGACATCGTGCGCAAGGACATCCGCAGCTATCGCCAGCTGCCCGTCAACCTCTATCAGATCCAGGTCAAGTTCAGGGACGAGATCAGGCCGCGCTTCGGCGTGATGCGCGGGCGCGAATTCCTGATGAAGGACGCGTATTCGTTCGACGTCGACCGCGATGCGCTGATGGTGTCGTACCGGGCGATGTACGACGCGTATGCGCGCATTTTCACGCGCCTCGGGCTCGAGTTTCGCGCCGTCGAAGCGGACACCGGCGCGATCGGCGGCTTCGCCTCGCACGAGTTCCAGGTGCTCGCCGAGTCGGGTGAGGACGCGATCGCGTACAGCAACGAATCGGACTATGCGGCGAACGTCGAGCAGGCCGAGGCGATCGCGCCGAAGGAAACGCGCGCGGCTCCGAACGAGGCGATGCAGCGCGTGCCGACGCCCGGAATGTCGACGTGCGAGGAAGTGGCGAAGCTCCTCGGGCTGCCGCTCGCACGAACGGTGAAATGCCTGATGATTTACGCGCAGGATCGCGTGCAGATGCTGCTCGTGCGCGGCGATCGGATGGGCAACGAGGTGAAGATCGGCAAGCTGCCGAATCTCGACGGGTGGCGATGGGCGAGCGAAGTCGAGATCGTTGCGGCGACAGGCTGCCGTCCCGGCTATCTCGGTCCCGTCGGCATGCCGGCCGACATGCCGCTGATCGCCGATCGCGAGGTCGCCGCGATGAGCGACTTCGTCTGTGGCGCGAACGAAGCCGACTATCATCTGCGCGGCGTCAATTTCGGCCGCGATTGCCGTGAGCCCGATCGCGTGGCCGACATCCGCAACGTCGTCGAGGGCGACCCGTCGCCCGACGGCCACGGCACGCTGTCGATCGTGCGCGGCATCGAAGTGGGCCATGTGTTCGCGCTCGGCGATGTGTACTCGAAGGCAATGGGCGCCACCTACCTCGACGCCGGCGGGCAATCGCACGTCCTTCAGATGGGCTGCTACGGCATCGGAGTGACGCGGGTCGTCGCCGCGGCGATCGAGCAGAACCACGACGACCGGGGTATCGTCTGGCCTGCGTCGATGGCGCCGTTCGCGGTCGCGATCGCCCCGATCGGCTACGATCGCAGCGAGATCGTGCGCGATAAGGGCGATCGGCTGCACGAAGCACTCGACGCGGCGGGCATCGAAGTGCTGCTCGACGACCGCGGCGAGCGGCCTGGCGTAATGTTTGCTGACCTCGAGCTGATCGGCGTGCCGCACCGGGTGACGATCGGCGAGCGCGGGTTGAAGGAAGGTATCGTCGAATACCAGTCTCGGCGCGACACCACGGCAACGAGGGTGCCGGTCGTGGACATTCTTTCGTTTTTGACGCAACGAATCGGATCGTGATGGAGCGATACCGTTTGTCCCACCTGCTGGTTGCGGCCTTCGCGTGCATTGCGCCGATGAGCGCGTACGCAGGCGCGCAGATCGAGGAAACGCTCGCGCCGTCGGTTGCGAGCGGCCTGTCGCGGGCCATCGCCGACAATCCGGCGCCAAGCAATTACACCGAGCGTGCCGACGTGCGCCAATGGGTCGCGCAGATGTCGCCGAAGCTCGCGAGCCGCTTTCCCGATGAAGCGGCGCGTGTCGAATTCCTCGCGACCGTGCATTACGAAGCGACGCGCGCGGGGCTCGATCCGCAGCTCGTGCTCGGCGTCATCCATCACGAGAGCAACTTCCGCAAATACGCGATCTCGTCGGCCGATGCGCGCGGCTACATGCAGGTGATGCCGTTCTGGCTGCGCCTGATCGGCACGCCGGACCAGAATCTGTTCCAGCTGCGCACGAACCTGCGCTACGGCTGCACGATCCTGCGCCACTATCTCGACGTCGAGAACGGCGATCTCTATCGTGCGCTCGGCCGCTACAACGGCAGCCTCGGCCAGCCCGAGTACCCGACGGCGGTGATGGCCGCGATGAAGCGCTATCAGTCGCCGGCGTCGGTTGCCGCCGTGCAGACGTCGGACGCTTCGGCGCACTGACCTCCCAACAGCGTTATTGCGGGCGCTTCGCCCCGTCGCCGACGGGGCCGCTGCATTTCGGCTCGCTCGTCGCGGCCATGGCGAGCTACGCCGATGCGCGGCACGATTGCGGCAGCTGGCTCGTGCGCATCGAGGATGTCGACGTGCCGCGCGCGCGTCCGCGCGCGGCCGACGCGATGCTCGCCGCGCTCGAGCGCTATGGCTTCGAATGGGACGATCGCGCGTGGCGGCAATCGACGCGCACCGCGGCATACGAGGCGGCGCTCGCGACGCTGATCGCCAACGGCGTCGCGTATGCGTGCATCTGCACGCGACGGGAGCTGACCGCATCGCCGGCGAGCGCGATCGGCGAGCGCATCTACCCGGGGACGTGCCGCGATCGCGCCATCAGCGACGAGGCTCCGCGCGCGGCGATGCGCGTGCGCGTGCCATCGACGCCGATCGCCTTCACCGATCGCGTGTCCGGATTGCAGCAGCAGCGGCTCGACCTCGACGTCGGCGACTTCATCGTGCGGCGAAGCGATCGCCTCTTCGCGTATCAGCTCGCCGTCGTCGTCGACGACGATGCACAGCGCATCACCGACGTCGTGCGCGGCGCCGATCTGCTGACGTCGACGCCGCGCCAGATCTTTCTGCAGCACGCACTGGGTCTCGCGACGCCGCGCTATCTGCACGTGCCGGTAGCGGTCGACCTGCGCGGCGCAAAACTGTCGAAACAGACGGCGGCAGCCGCGCTGCCGCAGGAGCCGCTGCCAGCGCTCCTGTCCGCGTGGTCGTTCCTCGGACAGATGCCGCCGCCCGCTGCGCCCGCGTCCGCGCGGGAATTCTGGACGTGGGCAATCGACAACTGGCAAACGCAGCGGATACCGGCGGTCGCGACGCAAACGGTATCGTCCCCGATCGTATAATCGCGTTTCGCGCGCACGAATGCAGGCGTCGAAGCAGGCCGCGTTCGTGCGCGCTTTCGGGATTTCCATTCCATGACCACGCTCGTCGTCGTCCGCAAGGGCGACTCCGTCGCCATCGCCGCCGATTCGCTGACCACGTTCGGCGACACGCGGCTCGCCGCCGAGCACGATCGGACCTACGACAAGATCGTCCGCTACCGCGACACGTACATCGGGCTTTGCGGATCGGCGGCGCACCAGCTCGTGTTCGAAAGCCTGCTCGCGAAGCACGGCGATCTCGATTTCGCGCACAAGTCGGCGATCTTCGAGACGTTTCGCAAGCTGCATCCGATCCTCAAGGAGCAGCACTTCCTGAACCCGAAGGAGGAAGAGGACGATCCGTACGAATCGACGCAGATCACCGCGCTGATCGCGAACGCGAACGGCATCTTCGGCGTCTTCTCGATGCGCGAGGTGTTCGAATACACGCAATTCTGGGCGGCGGGCTCGGGGCGCGAATTCGCGCTCGGTGCGATGCACGCGCGCTACGCGCAAGCGAAAACGGCCGAGGCGGTCGCACGCATCGGCATCGAGGCGGGCGCGAAATTCGACCGCAATTCAGCGCTGCCGATGACGATCTACGGGCTTCCATTGACGAAACCCGGCCAGACGAGGGAGCCTCGATGAGCCTCTATACGCCTTCGCATTTCGTCGTGTCGGACCGCGCCGCGACCGCGCGGCTCATCCACGACTATCCGTTCGCGACGCTCGTCACGCCGACGACGCCCGAGCCTTTCGTCTCGCATCTGCCGCTGCTGTTCGTCGCCGGCTGCGAGCCGAACGGAACACTGCTCGGCCATATGGCGCGCGCGAATCCGCATTGGGAGCACGCCGCCGATGCCGCGTCGATCGCGGTGTTCCACGGACCGCATGCCTACGTGTCGCCGTCGTGGTACGTCGAGCCCGCGAAGGCGGTTCCGACCTGGAACTACGCGGCGGTCCATGCGCACGGCGTGCTCGAGATCGTGCACGACCCGGTTGAGACACGGCGGATCCTCGACGCGCTCGTGCAACGCTTCGAAGGCACGCGCGAGGCGCCGTGGCGCTTCGCGATGCCCGGGAAGCAGCGCGACGCGCTCGTGGGCGCGATAGTCGCGTTCCGCCTGCGCATCCGCACGCTCGATGCGAAATTCAAGCTGTCGCAGAATCGGCCGCGCGAGGATCAAAAGCGCGTCGCAACGGCGCTGGATGGCGAGGGCTACGCCGACGCCGCCGCGGTCGCGCAGTGGATGCGCACGTACGCGAGCACGCCGGACGAATGACTGGGGGGCAGCGCAGCGGCGAGGCCGCAGGCGTGGGGGGACCGACGACCGAACGCGTGCGCCTCGACAAGTGGTTGTGGGCCGCGCGCTTCTACAAGACGCGAACGGTCGCTGCGGATGCGATCGAGTCGGGCCAGGTTCGCGTCGACGGCGAGCGCGTCAAGCCGGCGCATGGCGTGCGCCCCGGTTCGCGCATTACGATCCGCAAGCGCGAGCTTGTATGGGACGTCGAGGTGCTCGGATCAAGCGAGCGGCGCGGACCGGCCACCGAAGCGGCGCTGCTGTACCGCGAAACGGCGGAAAGCGCGCAAGCGCGCGAACGCGTGATCGCCGAGCACAGGAGCGCACGGGCAGCAGCAACCGGCCGGCCGACGAAGCGCGATCGGCGCAGGCTCGAGGATTTCCTCAACGAGCCGTAGGCGGTTTCAGCACAGCCTGATGCCGGCGAAATCGAGGATGAAGTCGGGCTGGCGATACGCAGCGAAGACGAGCCATGCGATCGCAAGGGCGAGCAGCATCGCGAGCGCATGCCACGCGACGCGCGTGCCGCTGCGCGGCGTGTCGCTTTCGGACGATGGCAGGGAGTCGCGCGGTTCCACGCGACCCGATTTTACGCCGTTTGCGAAGCGCCGCCGGGCACGTCGGGCACGCGGGTGATCGGCGCGGCCGGCACGACGCCGCGTGCGCGAAGCGCTGCCATCACCGAGTTGAAGTCGGCCGCGACCTGCACCTGATCGATCGGCTTCGCGAGCAGATTCACCGCGCGCCCACTGACGATCAGCGGTACCGGATCGGCGAGCGCACGGCGCAGCGACCGGATCTCCTGCCCTGCGATCTTGCCCGAGATGCCGCGATCGAACAGCAGCACGACGATCGACGCGTGGTAGGCATCGGCGGCGGCGGCGATCTCCTGCGCCGGAACGCCGGTGCCGAGCGTCAGGCAATGGATGCCTTCGGTGAAGAGCAGCAGCTCGAGAATCGCGAGACCGAGCTGGTTGGGATCGTTGGGCGGCGTCGCGAGCAGCAATTGTCGCGCATCGCGCGTCGGCCGCACGAGCCGCGTCACGTCGCGCAGCAATCGCATCGCGAGATCGATGAAGCGCAGCTCCTGGAACGTCTGCATCTCGCCGCGCACGACGCGCTCGTGGACCGCCTCGTTCAGCGGAATCAGCGTCTGCTCGAGGAACTTGCGCAATCCCTGCGCGACGAGCAGCTTCGACAGATGATTCTGCAGTTCGTCGACACGATGCTCGCCGAGCAGCCGCACGGCATGCGAGATCTCCATCGGCAGCGGCATCGGCTCGGCAACCGCGAGCCCCACCATCGATTGCAGCGCGGTATCGGTGAGCGGTACGACGGCACCTGCACGCCATCCCTCGGAGAGAAGCTGCTTGATGAGCTTGAGCCGGGCGACCTGGTCCGCCGGATACACGCGATCGCCGAATGCATCGCGCAGCGGCGACGGAAAGCCATAGCGCCGCTGCCACATGTACAGCTGTTCGCGGCGCAGGCCCGTGATGCGCACGACCTCGCGAATGTGCAGCGCGCCCGCGGGCTCACCCGCAGCGACGGCCGGCGCATTCGCCGGAGTGCCGCTCGCATCCTGTCGGCGCGAAGGCGCCTCGATCAGAATTCCCATGTTCCGCATCCCCTGCTTTTCGCATCGCGCTCCTGCGCGCCGATGACGTCGCGCGCACGGCGAGGCTCCGCAGCACACTCCCTGTGGCGAACCGCTCGCGGCCGCCTTCTGTGCTGCACGGACAGCCGCCATGCAGGATGTGTGCCACGGGGGATTCAGCGGCCGGAGAATGTTTTGTCGCGGCCGGCCGGCTTCGGTCCGAAATTTGCAGCTTACGACGTTCAATACGCCAAAGACCGTTCGTTGGTGCCGGCTCATTCGCAGCGTGCACGGGAACGGCATGGCGACGACTGCCCTTTCACGCTGCACCTGACGCTCCACGACGCACGATGTTCGGATTTGGGAGGTCGAGCAAGGATCCGCTGTCCGATGTGCGGTCGGCGACGAGGTGGCTCTCCGCGCTCCCGGAAGGGGATTCGCTCGCCGTTCACACGGATGTGGTCGGCGAGCTCGAGCGCCTCGCGGGACCGACGACGACGCGCACGCCGAACCGGCTGCGCGCGATATTCCACGTCGACGCCCAGACCGGCACCCAGCGCCGCGCGCTCGTCGCGCAATACGTCGAGCATGCAAGCCGCAGCTCGCGCATCGAGAACCAGCTCTGGACCGCGCTGTTCCGGCTGACGCAGAGCTTCCTCACCACCTATCAATCGTTCGCGGCCGAAATCATCGAGCGCCCGCAAAGCGCGCGCTGGCAGGAGCTTTTGCCCGAGCTGATCTGCCGCCAGATCGTGCACCTCGCGCTCGATGCGCGCGTGCGGCTGTTCCGCTACGAGCAGTGGATCCCGGCGAAATGGGCGGAGCTCCACGCGCTGATGACGCTCGCGTGCTCGCAGCAGTTCGAGCGCCAGATCGTGACGCTCGCCGATTCGAGCACGACGACGATCGAGCACGAATACCTGCGCGCGCTCGTGCTGCAATTGATGAGCGCCGGCAGCCTGACGGCGCGGCAGGTCGAGTTCATCTGGGGCGAGCTCGACGACTGGTGCGCACCGCTGCGCCTCACGCTCGAGCCGTCGGCGGCGAATGCGTTCTTCGTCGATCTCGCCGGTCGCGAGGGCTTGCGCAGGCGCCGCACCGGGCCGCTCGAAAGCCGCGTGCTGTTCCTCGATTCGCGGCCGCTGCACGCGGTGATGATGCAGCATGTCGTCACGCTCGAGCAGAAGATCAAGGCGGAGCCACTATCCTCCCGCACGCCGCGACGCAGCGAGCAGTTGACGCTGTTCACGAAGCTCGCCGCGCAGGTCGATCCCGAGTACAAGCCGTTCGCACGCCGCGGCGAGCGCATCGCGACGAGCGGCAGCGTCGATGCCGTCGTCGGCTTCCAGAAGATCGCGAGCTACTTCCGTGAGGATGCGCGCAACCCGATCGACCTCGTCGATTCGACGGGCGAAAGCTTCGACAGCACGATGGATCTCGCGGTGTTCGGCCGCATCCGCGACGAGCCGACGCGACGCCGCGAAATGGCACGCCGGCGCATCGGCGCGCATGCGGCGCCGGGCGGCCCGTGGGAAGCGAAGGACGTGTCGCAGACCGGTTTCAAGCTCGTCGCGCCGATCCAGGTCGCGAACGCCGTCACGCTCGGCACGCTCGTCGCGATCCACCCGCACGGCCAGCCGCGCTGGACGCTCGGCATCATCCGCCGCATGAAACGCACGTCGGCCGATCGCGCCGAGATCGGCCTCGCGATCATCGCCGACATGATCTCGGCGGTCGACGTGAACGAGCAGCGCAAGCGCACGAGCGAAGAATATTCGATCGACGGCGAAGGCACGACGATCAACGGCCGCCGCTTCGGCGGCCTGCTCTTGTCGCTGCGTGCGCGCGACGGCGAGCCGATGGTGCAGTCGTTGGTAGTGCCGGCCGTCGAATACCAGGCGGCGAAGCGCTACCAGGTGTCGACCGACAAGGCCGAATATCGCGTCCGCTTCGGTCGCCTGATCGAGCAGCAGCCCGACTGGATCTGGACCGCCATCGAGCCGCTCGAAAACGGCCACCGCAGCCACGCGGCGAGCGTCACGGGCGGACCGACGACGGTGACGGGTCCGACGACGATCAGCCAGCAGCGCAGCTAGCCGCAACGTCGCCTACGCGCGCAACTTTCCCACGCGCTGCCCGTGCGCCGGCGCATTTCGCGGCTTCGGGCGGCGCTTCGGCGCTCCCGGTGCCGCAGTTATACTGAGTCGATGGCGACGGTCGATCGCTACGCCGAGATCTGCGCGTCCTGGCGCTGGGACGTTCCGCCCGATTTCAATCTGGCGCACGCGTGCTGCACGCGGTGGGCGACCGATCGCGCGCGCTTCGCGCTGTATTTCGAGGACGAGGACGGCACCCGTGCGGCGTACACGTTCTTCGACCTGTCGCAACAGGCGAATCGTCTGTCGAACGCGCTCGCCGAACGCGGCATCGGGCGCGGCGACAAGATTGCGCTGATCCTGCCGCAGCGGCCGGAAACGGCGATCGCGCACATCGCCGTCCATCAGCTCGGCGCCGTGTCGGTGCCGCTGTCGTTCCTGTTCGGGCCCGAGGCGCTCGAATATCGCCTCGCGAACAGCGAGGCGAAGGCCGTGTTCGTCGATGCGCAGTCGCTGCCGAACCTGCTGCCGATCCGCGACCGTTGCGACAAGCTCGCGCACGTGATCGGCGTTGCCGGTGCGAAGGCGCGCGACGTCGTCGCGTACGAGACGCTGCTCGACAATGCCTCGCGGCATTTCGAGGCCGTGACAACGCGCGCCGACGATCCGGCGATCCTGATCTATACGAGCGGCACGACCGGCCCGCCGAAGGGTGCGCTGATGCCGCATCGCTGCCTGATCGGCAATCTGCCGGGGTTCACGCATTCGCACGACGGATACCCGCAGCCCGGCGATCTCTTCTGGTCGCCCGCTGACTGGGCGTGGACCGGCGGATTGATGGATGCGCTGTTGCCGGCGCTCTATTTCGGCCAGCCGATCGTCGGCTATCGCGGGCGCTTCGATCCTGAGCGCGCGTTCCGGCTGATCGAGCGCTACCAGATCCGCAACACGTTCCTGTTCCCCACCGCGCTCAAGCTGATGATGAAGGCCTATCCGCGGCCGCGCGACGTGTTCGACGTGAACCTGCGCAGCATCATGAGCGCCGGCGAGGCGGTCGGCACCGCGGTGTTCGAATGGGCGCGCGACGCGCTCGGCGTGACGATCAACGAGATGTTCGGCCAGACCGAGATGAATTACATCGTCGGCAACTCGCAGGCGCTGTGGCCGGCGAAGCCGGGATCGATGGGGCGCCCCTATCCGGGACATCGAATCGCGTTGCTCGACGACGACGGCAACGAAGTGCCGCGCGGCGAGCCGGGCGACGTCGCGATCCATCGCATCGCGCCCGACGGCACGCGCGATCCGATCTTCTTCCTCGAATACTTCGGCAATCCCGACGCGACGCGAAGGAAGTACAGCGGCGACTGGTGCCGCACCGGCGACGTCGCGGGCTGCGACGACGATGGCTACCTGTGGTACCAGGGACGTGCCGACGACATGTTCAAGGCCGCCGGCTACCGCATCGGGCCTTCGGAGATCGAGAACTGCCTCGTTCGCCATCCGGCGGTCGTCAATGCGGCCGTCGTGCCTTCACCCGACGAAGTGCGCGGCAACATCGTCAAGGCGTTCATCGTGCTCGCGCCGGGTTACGCGCCGTCGGCGCAGCTCGAGGCGGACATCGCGCAGCACGTGCGGCAGCATCTCGCGCCGTACGAGTACCCGAAGGCGATCGAGTTCATCGACGCGCTGCCGATGACGACGACGGGCAAGGTGCAGCGCAAGGTGCTGCGCGAGCGCGAGCGCTTGCGGATGGAAGGTGGCGCACATCCACCACCTTTGAACAGCTGAAGATCGACAGCTCGTCGCTGACCGTGCTGTGCGATAGCCGGTCCGATGGTCACGATTTCGTCGGCCTCTGCGTCAGCGAATCAACTCGCGCTGCAGCGACAAAGCCGCGGTGCATCGCGATCCACAGCACCGCCGGCGTGACGGCCGGGAGGATCAGCGACCCGAACTGGAATGCGAACGCGATCGACTCGCGCTGCCATGCGACGAAGCCCGTTTGCGATGCAATGGCCGGACCCGACGTGATCGCGACGTTCTTGAGGAAGTCGGCGAGCGCGCCGAACGCAACGACCGGAACGAGCGCGACGTAACCCACCGCAAGATCGCGCAGCCAGTGCTTCTTCGCCGCCGCAACCGTCAATGCGGCGAACAACGGCAGGCCGAACGAATACAGCAGCAGGTTCACGTCGACGGTGACGACACCGGCGCCCGCGCGAAGCGCCGTGACGAACGTCGCGACCGCGCCGGATTGCTCGACAGCGCGCACGAGGTTGCCGAAGCCCGCGTGCGCGATCGCGCGCACGATCGCCAACGCAGGCCACAGCAGCAGCGGCGCCGCGAAGTACCAGGCAGCGAACGCGAGCGGCAGGAACGCGAGCGTGCGAAGAACGAAGCGCGTCACGCGCGGATCGGCCCCGCATCGTCGCGGCGGGGAACCAGCCGCACCCAGATCACCCAGACGATCAGCACGTCGAGCATGATCAGCGCCTGCCAGACGTAGAGATGCGCCCACTCGAATACGTCGCGGTTCCAGCGACCGAGATAGAAAAGGCTCGCGACGCGAAGCACGTTGAGCGCCTGCACGGCAACGACGCCGGCCACGATGCCGCGCAGCCGATGACGCCACGGCGCGGGGAACGCCAGCATCGCGGCGACGAGGACGAGCGTCGCCTCGACGCCGTTGCAACCCGACTCGATCGAAACCGCGAACGGACTCGCCGACGAGCCGATCACGTTCCCGCGGGTCGTAATCGTCGCATCGAACGCGCGCATCAGCGCGGCGGACGTCGAGGCCACTGCGTCCGTCCACGGCGTCACGACGTGCGCCTGCGCGAACGGTGTCAACTCGCAGGCGAACGACAGCGCGAGCAGGACGATGAAGACGAGCAGGAACTTTCGCATCGCGTCGATCAGGACGAGCGGCGCATTCTATCCGGGTGTCCCGCCCGCGTCGCGCGCGCGCAGGTCGCGCATCCGCGCCGTCGCCACGTCGTCGATGCCCGGCGGAGAGCCGCCGATCACGACGCCATACGCTTCACGCGCGTGATCGACCGACAACTTCTCCGCGACGACATCGGCGAGCACTGCCTCGGGATCGCGCTCGAGCGGATTGCCGTGACCGCCACCCCCGGCGAGCCTCACCTGCAGCACGTCGCCGTCGTGTACGGTGGTCAGGAACTTCGCCGGGCACGCTTCGTCGCGCCCGTCCGCACGCCGGATGCGAACGTTCGAACGGCCGCCCGGGCTGCCGCCGCAAAGACCATAGGGCGGATGGTCGCGACGGTCCGAACGGATCTGCAGCACCGCGTCGTTCGTGCGAAAGCGAAGGTGCCGCTCGATCGCGAGTCCGCCGCGATAGCGGCCCGCACCGCCGCTGTCCGGCACCAGCGCGTACCGCTCGATGGCGATCGGCTGATCGGCCTCGATCATCTCGCACGGCGCGTTCGAATAGTTGACGAGCGTGCCGGTGCACGCGTCCATGCCGTCGCGATCGGGTCCGCCGCCCCACGATCCGACGAGGAATTCGAGAAAGACGAACGGGTCGCCGTCGGGACCCATGCCGCCGAACGAAATGCCGACGTCGGGCGCATTCGAGCCGCATGCCGGCACGACGTCCGGCACCGCCTGTGCGAGCGCGCCGAAGATCGCATCCGCGATCCTGATGCCGGTGATCCCGCGCGCGGCGACGGCGGCTGGCGGCCGCGGATTGACGACGGTTCCCTCCGGTGCGATCACGCGGATGGGTCTGAAGTAGCCGGCGTTGTTCGGAATGGCGAGATCGAGAATCGAGCGCACGCACGCGAGCGCCGTCGAGAGCGTGAACGGATAAACGCAATTGATCGCACCCCGGACCTGCGGCGCGGAACCGGTGAGGTCGATCGTCATCTCGTCGCCTTCGATCGTGACCGCCGCCTCGATGCGGATCGGATCGGGGTCGATGCCGTCGTTGTCCAGATGGTCGACGAAGCGCCACGTCCCCTTCGGCAGCTTCATGATCTCGCGCCGGGTGAAGCGCTCGGTATAGTCGAGCAGCTCGCGACAGGTCGCTTCGAGCGCATCCACGCCGTGACGCTGCGCGAGGAGCAGCCATTCGCGTTCGCCGACCGTGCACGCCGCCACCAGCGAGCGAATATCGCCCAGCACCTTGTCGGGTACGCGCACGTTGCGCGCGATCAGCCGCGGCACGAACTCGTCGGGCTCGCCCGCATGCCAGAAGCGCGCGGGTGGAATGCGCAAACCTTCCTGGTACAGCTCGGTCGAGTCGCTCGCGTTGCCGCCCGGCATGCGACCGCCGATGTCCGTCATGTGCGCGAGTGCGACCGAATAGCCGATCAGCCGCGCGTCGAGAAAAATCGGCTTGACGAGCACGACGTCGGGAAGATGCGTGCTGCCGTCGTACGGATCGTTGGTGATGTAGAGATCGCCCGGCAGCATGCGGCCGCCGAATTGCTTGACGATTGCCTTCACTGCGAAGGGCATGGCGCCGAGGTGGAACGGCAGGCAGGTGCCCTGCGCGATCAGCTGGCCGTCGGCTGCGAACAGCGCCGTCGAGAAGTCGAGCGCCTCCTTGACCACGAACGAGCGTGCCGTGCGGTGGATGGTGAGCGCCATCTCGTCCGCGAGCGCGGCGAGCGCGTTCTTGACGAGCTCGAGCGCGAACGGATCGCGGACGCGCGTATCGGCGAAATCGTTCATTCAGGGCCTGTCAACGCTCATCGAGCGCGATTTCGATCGTATCCCAGGCGATGAGGCGCGCACGCCCATCGGGCGGCACCACGGCCGTGCTGTCGAATTCCTCGACGAGCAACGGCCCCGCGCGCCATTGTGCGAGCTCGTCGCGCGAGACGACCGGCGTCGGCACGAGCCCGAACGGCGGGCCGAAGTAGAGGGATCGCACGCTGCGATCGGCGGGATTGTGTGACATCGAGAAACGATCGGGCAGGCCTCCCTGCCTCGATGCGCGTGCGATCACGCGCACGTTCACGATTTCGACCGCCTCGTCGTCGGACTGGTATCCATAGTGACGAACGTGCGCCGACGCGAACGCATCGCGCAGCGCCGCGATCCTGTCGCCGTCCTCGGCGGACGGGAACGGCAACGTCAATTCGCTGTTCGCGCCGGCGTAGCGCAGATCGAGCAGCCGCTCGAAACGATGCTGATCGCTCGGAAAGCCTTCGTCGCGGAGCGCACTGCTTCCCGCGGCGAGCAATGCGCCGAACGTCGACTCGAGCGCGGACAGGTCGAGCTCGCGGAGACCGCGCTTGTGCGTACGCACGTAATGGTGCTCGATGTCGGGGAACAACATGCCGAGCGCGCTGAAGACGCCCGGCGCGGGAGGGACGAGGATCCTCCGTATGTCGAGCAGCCGCGCGAGCGTCGACGCGTGCACCGGTCCGTTGCCGCCAAACGCCAGCAGCGAAAGCTTCCGCGGATCGTGGCCGCGCTCGGTGGATACCGCACGAAGCGCTCGCGCCATCGCCGCATTCGCGACGCGATGCACGCCCCACGCGGCGGCATGCAGATCGAGCTCGAGCGGCCGCGCAATGTGCATTTCGATCGCGGCGCACGCTGCATCGCGATGGATCGGCAAGCGGCCGCCCGCAAGTGCGCGCGGATTGACGAAGCCGAGCACCACGTTCGCGTCGGTGACCGTCGGCAACGTGCCCCCGCGCTTGTAGCACGCGGGACCCGGCTCGGCGCCTGCGCTGTCCGGACCGACGATCAGGCGGCCACCCGCATCGATGCGCGCGATGCTGCCGCCCCCTGCGCCGACCTCCGCGATGTCGATGGCCGGCGCACTGACGTGATATCCGCCGCCGGAGAGCAGGCGTCCCGCGATGTTGATGCCTCCGCCGACTTCGAAAGAATTGACGCGAAGGAAGCGGCCGCCTTCGACGAGAGCAGCCTTGGCGGTGGTGCCCCCCATGTCGAACGTGAGCAGGCTCGCGTTGTCGAGGCGTCGCGCGAACTCGGCCGCGCCGACGACGCCGGCCGCAGGACCCGATTCGATGATATGGATCGGCCGCTCCGCCGCGGCGGCGGCACTCATGGCGCCGCCGCTCGATTGCATGATCGTGAGTTTCGTGCCGATGCCGCGCGCCGACAACTGCGCATCGAGTCCCTCGAGGTAGCGCCGCACCAGCGGCAGCACGTACCCGTTCACGACCGTCGTGCTCGTGCGCTCATACTCGCGGATCTCGGGCACGAGCTCGCTCGAGATCGACACCGCGACATCCGGCGCGCGCGCCCGGATCATCTCGCGCAACCTCGCCTCGTGCACGCCGTTCGCGTACGCGTTGATGAGACAGATCGCGACCGTGTCGATGCGTGCATCGAGGATGCGGTCGATCACCGAAGCGGCCGCGGTCTCGTCGAGCGCGCGCTCGATGCGTCCCTGGCTGTCGATGCGCTCGGGAACCTCGAAGCGCCATTGCCGCGGAACGAGCGCCGGCGGCTTGCGGAAGCGGATGTCGTAGAGCACCGGCATGCGCAGCCGGCGGATGTCCAGCATGTCGCGAAAGCCGCTCGTCGTGACGAGCGCCACCCTCGCGCCCTTGCCTTCGAGCAGCGCGTTGGTGGCCACCGTCGTGCCGTGCATCACCTGCGCGATGTGCGAGACGTCGAGACCCGTGTCCGCGAATGCCGCCTCGAGCCCGTGCGCGATGCCGCGGCTGTAATCGTCGGGAGTCGAAGGAACCTTCGTGCGCAACACGCGCCCGGTCTCGTCGAGGATGACGAGGTCGGTGAAGGTGCCGCCGATGTCGACGCCGACCCGCGTGCGCATCGAGGCGTCGTTCACGCCCGGGCTTCGAGGCCGAGCAAGGCAGCCGTGTTGCGTCCCAGGATCGCGTCCTTCTCGCCGGCGGACAGGAATGTGCAGTAGCGACGCACGTAATCGACGCACTGCCGATACGTGCAGAAACGCTCGACGTTCGGCATGTCGGAGCCCCAGCACAGCTTGCTCGCGCCGAACCGGTCGCGCATGCCGCGGATCAGCGCCTGCGCTTCCGGATACGGGTAATCCCAGATGCCGCCCCACGTGATCGGAAACATCACCTCGATCCACAGGTTGTCGCGCATGTACGTCGAGAGCACGTCGTCCGGGAATTCCCACGCGCCGCTCGCAGCGAAGTAGCCGACCGGCGGACCCATCACGAGCAGAAACGGATGCGCCGGGTAGCGCGCGAGCAGCACGTCGAGTGCGCGCAGGTTGCCGAGGTAGCCGCCGCGATCGTAGGTCGGCGTCGACGAAAGCTCGATGAACACCGGCAGCTTGCGCGCAACGATCGTGTCCCAGAACGGCCGGAATGCGTCGTGGTCGACGTTGCGGGCATAGCCGTGGCGCGAGAAGTCCTGCGCGTAGTAGAGGCCGCGCAGCCCCAGCACGTCGGCCGCGCGCGCGACCTCGTCGAGCGTCGTCTGGACGTCGGCGGTCGCTTCGTCCACGTGCAACAGGCCCAGGAACTTCGCCGGATACTGATGCTGAACGAAGGCGTTGTAGTCGTTCATCGCACCGTAGCCGCCGCCCGCCTGCAGCACGCAGCGGTCGACGCCGGCATAGGTCATCTGCGCGAGCATCAACTCCGGAGGGCATGCCATGTCCTGCATCCCGACCGGCTGGTACTGCACGTAGTAATCGTCGCCTTCGTAGGTGAAGCAGAGCGCGCCGAAGCGGCCGACGCGGAAGTTCACGTCGGTGAGGCCCGCCCACGTATTGTCGTCGGGCCGGAACAGCATCGTCGGCCTGATCTCGAGGCCGTCGCGCGCACGAAACGCGCGTGCCGCCGGCCGCGTCACCACCTTCTGCAGATACTTCAGGTGAATCGTGGCCGACGGATGGCCGCACGCGGCTTCCCATGGCTGGAAAACGTGCGCGTGGCAGTCGACGATCATCGTCGGGTCACTTCCCGATCACCGCCATGTGCTTCTGGAACAGGCGCTCCATCTCGCCGTTGACGGTCATGAACGTCGCGAAGAAGTCGAGGAAGTGCTTCCATTCGTAATCGCCGTAGCGCACCGCCCACGTGTTGGGCCGCTTGTCGATCGGATGCTCGGGATCGAACACGCTAGCCCAGTCGGCGTTGCGCTTCGCGAAGAGCAGCACATCGCTGTCGCCGCTCATCCAGACGTCGGCCTTCTTCGTGCGCACCGGTTCCGCGCCGAGGACGATCTGCCCGGTGGTCGTGATGAGCTTCGCTTTCGGAAACAGGATCGGGATGCGTGGCTCCTCGCTGCCGCCGGCGGTGACCGAGAACGTGACGTTCGGCTCGTTGAAATCGGCGAGCGTCTTGAAACGCGACGTGCTGTCCTTGCGCACCAAAAGCAGGCTTCCCTTCGACCATAGCGGTCCAACATAGTCGACGACGAGCGCGCGCGCCATCGTATACGTGAGCGACGAGCCGTAGAGCTCGTAGTCGTTGCGCCGAAGTCCGACGGTCGCGTTCTGGAACGTGACTTCCTTGTACTCGACCTTGGCTTCCATTTCCTTCGCGAGCCGGTCGACCGCGTCCTTGTAGATGCCGCCCAGTTCGCCGGTCTTCGCATCCTTGTAGAACCATGGTCCCGTTTGCGAATAACCGACGCGCATCGTGCCTGCCTTGCGGATCTTCGACAAACTCGAGTCGTCGCGAATGCCCGTCTCGAGGATCTGCGCCATCGCCTGACCGGGCGCGGCCGCTGCGCCGATCATGCCGGATGCCATGCCGAGCATCGCCGCCCCTTTCAGGAAGTCACGCTTGCCCTCGTTCAATGCATCGCTCATGTCGCCTCCTCCACGTGTGGTTGACGCTTCGGCGTCCCCGGCTGCGTTCGCCGGACGCCCGCGCCTTGCCGATCATCGCACGCGCGTGACCCGCACCCGCCGCGCATGCTCGAACGTCGCAATGCCGATTGCCTTCAGATACTCGCACCGCGCGCGGTGATCGGCCAGAGCGCCTCGACGCGCCCCTTCCGTACCGCGACATACCAGTCGTGCAGATTCACCGTCGGGTCGCAATGGCCCGGAATCAGCAGCAGCTTGTCGCCCAGCCGCAGCGGAACGGCACGTTTGCCGACCTCGAGCTTGCCGTGCTCGTCGGAGACGCCGACGACCGTGACGTGGTCATGGCCCTGCACCCACGGCAGGCCCTTCTCCGCGCTGTACGACTTGAGTCCCGCGTCGACGATCGCGCGCTCGCGCGTCGGCACGCTCATCACCGTCGCCAGGACGAAAAGACTGTGCCGGAACTCGGTGTAGCGATCGCCGTCGCTTCCGCCGATTCGCGCGTACTCGGTGTCCATGAACACGTACGAGCCCGCCTGCAACTCGTTCCACAGGCCGCTTTCGCTTTCGATGCGAAACGTTCCGGTGCCCGCCCCCGCGACCGTATCGCAGTCGAGTCCGGAGCGCCCGATATCGGCGAGCGTCTCCCGAACCGCGGCGGCCGCACCGGCAATGGCTTGCCGCCGCGCGTCGACACCGTGCAGGTGTTGGGCGCTGCCGTGGTAGGCCTGGATGCCGCGAAACGCGAGGCCCGGCGCATCGGCGATCCGCTGCGCGAGCTCGCGCGCCGGCGCACCGGGCGCGACCCCGCAGCGCTGCATGCCGACTTCGATTTCGACGAGGCCGCCGAACGTCACCCCGAACTCGGTCGCCACGCGCGATGCCGCCTCGACCTGTTCGGCGGCGTCGAAGCAAAGACCGACGCGGGCCTCGGTGGCGAGGGACGCGAGCCGGCGCAGCTTCGACATGCCGACGACCTGATTGCTCACGAGCACGTCGCGGACGCCGCCACGCACGAGCGCCTCGGCCTCGCCGACCTTCTGGCAGCACTGGCCGACGGCCCCCGCTGCGATCTGGCGCAACGCGATCATCGGACATTTGTGCGTCTTCGCGTGCGGGCGCAGGCGCACGCCGGCCTGCCGCGCGATCGCAGCCATGCTGGTCACGTTGGATTCGAATGCGTCGAGATCGACGATCAGCGCGGGCGTGTCGATCTCGTCGAGCGGTGCGCCGACTCGTGCAGGGATGACGTTCATGCAATGCTTGCCAAGCGGCCTCCGCGTCGGCGACCATAGCGAAGTGAATTCGCACTGTCAACAAGCGAGCGGCAGCGTCCGGCCACGCACGAGCGTGCGCCTCCATACGGCGCCATGACGGCGCCCACGATCAAGGTCGTCGACCTCCACAAGCGTTTCGGGCCGCTCGAGGTGTTGCGGGGCGTCTCGTTCGAGGTTCGCCGCGGCGTGGTCGTCAGCATGATCGGCGCGAGCGGGTCCGGCAAGAGCACGCTTCTTCGGTGCATCAATCATCTGGAAACGCCCACGGCCGGCGACGTGCTGATCGACGGCGAGTCGCTCTGCTTCCGCAACGGCAGGGACGGTGAGCGCAAGCCGCGCTCGCTGTCGGAGATCAACCGGATGCGG
Organism: Casimicrobiaceae bacterium; assembly: GCA_035605875.1. Classification (GTDB taxonomy): domain Bacteria; phylum Pseudomonadota; class Gammaproteobacteria; order Burkholderiales; family Casimicrobiaceae; genus VBCG01. The sequence goes on along the minus strand of DATNGN010000080.1, from coordinate 15,553 downwards.
CGCGAGCTGGGCATCGTCTTCCAGCAGTTCAATCTGTGGCCGCACATGACGGTGCTCGCCAACGTCGTCGAGGCACCGCTGCGCGTGCGCGGACTCCCGCGCAAGCAGGCGATGGACATCGCGAATGCGTGCCTCGCGCGCGTGCACCTCGCCGAGAAGGCGCTGCAATATCCGGCGCGGCTCTCGGGAGGCCAGCAGCAGCGCGTCGCGATCGCGCGCGCGCTCGCGATGGAGCCCAAGGTCATGCTCTTCGACGAGCCGACGTCGTCGCTCGATCCCGAGCTTACGGAAGAAGTGCTCGGTGTCATGCGCGAGCTCGCGAACGACGGCACGACGATGATCGTCGTGACGCACGAAATCGGCTTCGCGCGCGACGTGTCGGACCGCGTGATGTTCCTGCACAACGGCCTGATCGAGGAGGAGGGTCCGCCCGAGGCGCTGTTCGGCGCACCGAACTCCGAACGCCTGCGGCAGTTCATCTCGAAGCATCTGCGCTGACGCGACGGTGTCCGAATCGCTGCACCAGGCGCTCGACCTTTCCCTGTTCTGGGAGTATCGCAACGTCCTGCTGCACGGGCTCGCGGTCAACTTCTACGTGTTCGCGGCCTCGGCGATCGTCGCGCTGCTCGTGGGGCTCGGCGCAGCGCTCGCGCGCGTGAACCGGCTGTGGCCGCTGCGGGCGCTCGGCACGCTGTACGTCGAGACGTTTCGCAATGCGCCCGAGTACATCATGGTCGTCTGGGTGCACTTCGTGCTGCCCCTGCTTCTGAGCTACCTGCTGCGCAGCCGCCTCGAATTCAACCCGTTCGCCTCGTCGGTCATCGGCCTCGGCCTCGTCTACAGCGGCTATTTCGCCGAGACGTTCCGCGCGGGCATCGAGGCGATTCCGCTTGCGCACGTCGAAGCGGGCCGCTCGCTCGGCATGCCGGAGCGGCTCATCTTCCGGCGCATCGTGCTCCCGCAGGTCGTGCGCCGGATGCTGCCCGAATCGGTCAACCAGTTCATATCGCTCTTCAAGGCGACGACGATCGTGTCGCTGATCGCGGTGCCCGACCTCATGTACGACGTGACGATGATCACACAGCAGGAAATGCGGCCGCTGCCGCTCTACACCGGCGCGGCCCTCACGTATTTCGCCGTGGTCCTCGCCGGCAGCAGCGCGTTGCGCGCGCTGTCGGAGCGCTGGCGCGCGAAGATCTACGCCTGAGCCGGCACGATGGGCAACTGGCAACGACTCGTCTGGGACCAGCGCGATGCGCTGCTGGCAGGGCTCGTCGTCACGATCAAGGTATGCGCGATCGCGTTCGTGATCGCCGTCCTTCTCGGGCTGCTGCTGTGCCTCGTGCGGATGTACGTGCGGCCGCTGCGGCCCGCGGCGATCCTGCTGATCGAGTTCTTCCGCGCGACGCCGATCCTCGTTCAGCTTCTCTGGGTCAACTACGTCTGGCCTGCGGTGTTCGGCTGGCCCGATTCGTTCTTCGCGGCGGCATGGGCCGCGCTGGCGCTGCAGTCGAGCGGCTATCTCGCCGAAACGTTTCGGGGCGCCATCGAGGGTGTCGCGAAGGGTCAGCGCGAAGCCGGGTACTCGGTCGGCATGTCGCCGGTGCACGTGTTCTGGCGCATCGTGCTCCCGCAAGCGGCGCTCGGCTCGGCGCCGTCGATCGTCAACCAGTTCACGGTGATCGTGAAGTCGTCGACGCTGGTGTCGGTGATCACCGTGCCGGACCTCATGTACCAGTCGCAGAAGATCGTCAACGTCTGGTACGAGCCGATCGAGATCCTGACCGCGACGGCGGGGCTTTACATCGCGCTCGTCTTCGTCGTGTCGGCGGTCGGCAAGGCGATCTCCGACACGCTGCGCCGGCGCTACGCGATCTCGGCGGTCTAGCGACCGCTGCGTCGCCGTGATCCGCGCGACATTGTCAGCCGACCGCGAGCCCGCGATCCAGGAAGCGACTCCGCACACGCTCGATGCCGAGGCGCGGGCTCGACAGCACGGGAACGGCAAGCGGCGCGCTGCGCCCGTCGAGCAGCCGCGCCATCGACGCCTGCGCCAGCACGATCACGTCGTGCGAACCGGCAAGCGACTCGAGCGCGTTGCGAAGAATGGCGTCGTGCGCGGCACCGTTGCCGCGTGCGAGCTGCTCGAACGCGTCGCCTGCAAGTTCCCTGCGGATCGTGACGATCCTGCCCGCCGCCTTCGCCTTGCGTTCGATCAGTCGACACGTCGGATCGAGCGTCGTCGCGAGCGTCGCGAGCACCGCGATCCGCGATCCGAGACGCACCGCTTCTTCGGCCATCGCCTCGTCGATCGTATAGACGGGCAGCCGCGACGCCTCGGCCGCCGGCGGCGCGAGCTCGGCAATCGACGAGCACGTGATCAGCAACGCATCGGCCTTCGCGTCGGCCGCGCATCGGGCGAGCAGCGTCACGCGCCGCTCGACGGCGCCGACGTCGCCCGCGCGCGAGATGTCGCCAAGAATGGCGTCGTCCAGCAGGTTCACGACCCGGATTCCCGGCATCGCCGCGCGGACGATGTCGTTGATCGGCTTGATCACGACGGGACTCGTGAACAGCAGCGCGAGCGTTGTCATGACGCCATTCTATGCGCGCGCGAGCGGCGGACTCTGCGCGAAGTAGCGGTGGATGCCCTCGGCGATCGAATCGGCGAAGCGCTGCTGCTCGCGCGCGTTGCGCAGCTTGAGCTCCTCGTCGGGATTCGAGATGAATGCGGTTTCGATCAGGATCGACGGAATGTCGGGCGCCTTCAGCACGGCGAACCCCGCCTGCTCGACGGTGCCCTTGTGCAGCGGGTTGTGCGTCCCGATCCCTTCGAGCACCTCCTGCCCGACCTTGAGGCTGTCGCTGATCTGCGCGGTCTGCGACAGGTCGAGCAGCGTCCGCGCGAGCACCGAATCCTTGACGTCGAGATTGACGCCGCCGATCAGGTCGGCCGCATTCTCCTTCTGCGCGAGCCAGCGCGCCGCCGCGCTCGTCGCGCCGTGCTCGGAGAGCGCGAACACCGACGAGCCGCGCGCCGACGATTCGCGAAACGCATCGGCGTGGATCGACACGAACAGATCCGCTTGCACGCGCCGCGCCTTGCGCACGCGCTCGGCAAGTGGAACGTAGTAGTCGTCGTTGCGCGTCAGCATCACGCGCAGGTTGCGGTCGGACGCGAGCACGCGCTGCAACTTGCGGCCGATCGCGAGCACGACGGTCTTCTCGAACGTGCCACGGCGACCGATCGCGCCGGGATCCTCGCCGCCGTGCCCGGGATCGAGTGCGATCGTGATGTGCCGCGACGATGTCTTCGACGGCGCCCGCTTTGCGGCTTCCGTGGGAACCTGCCTGGGCGACGGATGCGCGGCCTGCGCGTCGTAGCCCTCGCTCTGCAGCAACGCCATCAGCGGATCGACCGGCGCAAGCGGGTACAGGTCGACGACCAGTCGATGGCCGTATTCGGCGACCGGCTTCAGCGCGAAGACCTGCGGCCGTACCTCGGTCTTGAGATCGAGCACGACGCGCAGGAAGCCGCCGGACGGCTGGCCGATCCGGATTGCGGCGATGTACGGGTCGGACGGCTGCACGTGCGACGGCAGTTGTTCGAGCTCGCGCGACGCAACGATGCGCGCGAGGTCGAGCACGACGCGATCGGGATCGCGCAGCACGACGAGCTGGTGCTCGATCGGGGACGACGATTCGAAGATGACGCGCGTGTACTCCCGCGCCGGCCACACGCGCGCCGACGCAATCCGTGACGCATCCGCCCATGCGGCGGGCAGCGCGAACTGTGCGGCGGGAAGCAGCAGCCAGCGAAACGCGCGCCGGCGCTCGATCGAAACGCTCAGCCGGCCGGGCGTGCCGCGAGCGCGCTCAGGCATCGCTCGCCTGCGACGGTGAACGCCTCGGCAACGAGGTCGCGGCCGCCGTCGGCCGCGTACGACAGCGATAATGCGAGGTCGGCAACGGGCAGCACGTCGCCGACGCGTTCCGGCCATTCGACGATGCAGACGGCATCGTCGCGAAAATAGTCGGACATTCCGGCCGAATCCCATTCATTCGGATTCATGAACCGATAAAAATCAAAGTGATAAAAGTATAAGCTCGAAACAGGATAATGTTCAACCAGTGTGTACGTCGGACTCTTGACCGGCCCCGAGACGCCGCGGGCGCGCAACAGCCCGCGCACGAAGGTCGTCTTGCCGCTGCCGAGTTCGCCCTGCAGCGTCACGACGTTCCCGCCGCCAAGACACGGCGCGAGACTCGCGCCGGCATCGGCGGTCGCGGCGGGATCGCGCAGATGCAGCGTCAGTGCTGACACACGAACACGACTGCGCGTCGCTCGCGACGCAAATCGGCGAATGGGGACGCGCGCTCGGCTTCGGTGCGATCGGCGTGTCGGATGCCGATCTCGCGGCCGAGGAAGTGCAGTTGATGAACTGGCTCGCGCTCGGACGCCATGGCGAGATGGATTATATGGCTCGCCATGGCGCGCGCCGCGCGCGTCCTGCCGACCTCGTGCCCGGCACGATTCGCGTGATTACCGCGCGGCTCGACTACTGGCCCGCCGCGGCGGAGCCTGCGCACGACGTGCTGAACGATCCACGGCGTGGCTACGTCGCGCGTTATGCGCTGGGGCGCGACTATCACAAGGTGCTGCGCGGAGGGCTTGCGAAGCTCGCGCGGCGCATCGAGGACGCGATCGGTCCGTTCGGCCATCGCGTCTTCACCGATAGCGCGCCGGTGCTCGAAGTCGCGCTCGGGGCGAAGTCGGGACTCGGCTGGCGCGGCAAGCACACGCTGCTGCTGTCGCGCGACGCCGGCTCGTACTTCTTCCTGGGCGAGATCTACACGAACCTGCCGCTGCCGGTCACGCCCCCGGTGACCGCGCATTGCGGGACATGCCACGCGTGCATCGACGCGTGCCCGACGGGGGCGATCGTCGCGCCGTACGAGCTCGATGCGAGGCGCTGCATCTCGTACCTCACGATCGAGTTGAAAGGCAGCATTCCGGAGGCCCTGCGGCCGCTGATCGGCAATCGCGTTTACGGCTGCGACGACTGCCAGCTCGCCTGTCCGTGGAACCGTTACGCGGTGCCGACGACGACGGAGGACTTCGGCGCCGTCCGCAACGGTCTCGACGGCCCGGCGCTGATCACGCTCTTCGGCTGGACCGAGGACGAGTTCCTGCGCAACACCGAAGGCAGCGCAATCCGCCGCATCGGCTACGAACGCTGGTCGCGCAACGTCGCGGTCGCGCTCGGCAATGCGCCGCCCGATACGGCGATCGTCGCGGCGCTCGAGGCGCGCGCGAGCGATCCCTCGCCGCTCGTGCGCGAGCACATTGCGTGGGCGCTCACGCGCCAGCACGAGAAAGCAGGGTCAGAGACGACTTGTTCGACGCGTGGCACAAAGTAGGTCAGAAACGACTGCTCGCGGATCAGTCGTCTCTCTGACCCTACTTTCACTACGCTACTTCTTCATCGCGTCGTGCCCCGTTCCGTCCTTGGTCATTCCATCCTTCGCCATTCCCTCCTTCTTCATCGTATCCGGCATGCAGTCCTTGCCGGCCGCGCCTTTCTTCATCGTGTCCTTCGCGGCCATCGCGTCGTGGCCCATCGAGTCCTTCTTCATTCCCTCGCTGGCCATCGCCTCCTTCCCCATCGCGCCCCGATCCGGGCAGTCGGCGGCCATCGCGCCCTTCTTCATCGCGTGGGCGTCCTTGCCCATCGTGTCCTTCTTCATGTCGTCCATTGCGGCGGCCGTGCCGACCTGGAGGATCAGTCCGGCGCACAGAACGGCGGCGGCGAGCGTGCTCGTGCGGCGCATGGTATTGCTCCTTGGCAGTTGAAAGGTATCGTGGCTGCGCAGCGACAACTGACGCGGCGCGCACTACGAGTCGTAGTTCGTCGGAGACCGGCGGACGGTTACAGCGCGCGGCGCAGAATCCGGCCTGGACGAGGCGGAAGCCCCGGCGTGCCCATCGGTTCCGCTGTAACCCGACGAAGCGATGCTGCGAACTTCGACTACATCACGGCTTCATGCGAGCGAAGCGCGGCTGCGCATGCTGATGCTGGATGCGCAAGCGGGCGACGCCGCCGCGTATCGCGCATTCCTGCGCGAGCTCGCCGCGCATCTTCGGCGCTTCATCGGCAAGCGGCTGCAGGGGCGTCCGCACGAAGTCGAGGACCTCGCCCAGGAGTGCCTGATCGCCGTGCACGAGAAGCGCCATACGTACGACACCGCCCAGCCGCTGACGCCGTGGATCCATGCGATCGCTCGCTACAAGCTTGCAGATCATCTGCGGCGCAACCGGCATGCCGAAGTGGCGAGCGACGACATCGACGATGCGCCCGACGCGCGTGCGAGCGCGACGCACGACGCCGGCGACGCGCGTCGTGACCTCGCGAAGCTGCTGGCTCGCCTGCCGCAGCGGCAACGGCTGCCGATCCTGCACGTGAAGATCGAAGGTCTCTCGGTCGCCGAAACCGCGAGCGTCACCGGCATGTCGATGTCCGCGGTCAAGGTTGGCATCCATCGCGGCCTGAAGGCGCTCGCCGCGATGGTCGGCGAACGCGAATGACGACCGACGAGCTGATCGAGGCGCTCGCGCTCCGGGGCGGCGCGATCGACGCCCATCGTGTCGTGCGCCGATACGTCGCCGCGCTCGGCGTGGGAATCGCCCTCGCGACGTTCGTCATGGCGGTGATGCTCGGGCCGCGGCACGATTTCCCGCAGGCGGCCGCGCTGCCGATGTTCTGGGTGAAGCTCGCGTTCGTCGCCTCGCTTGCGATCCTGGGCGCCGTTGCCGCGTTTCGCGTCGGCATGCCGGCGCAGCGGCCGTCGACGATCGCGCCGGCGATCGCGGCGGTGATCGGCTCGATGTGGATCGTCGCGGCGGCCGCGCTCGCCGAAAGCCCAGCCGATGCGCGGATGCCGCTCGTGCTCGGCGCGACGTGGACGTCCTGCCCGTGGCTGATCGCGGGCTTGTCGATCCCCGTCTTCGCAGCGGTCGCGTGGGCGATGCGGCGGATGGCACCGACGCGACTTCGCGTCGCCGGCGCAGCGGCAGGCTTCGCGTCGGGTGCGACGGCGGCGCTCGTCTACGCGTTCCATTGTCCCGAGCTCGCCGCCCCGTTCCTCGGCACGTGGTACGTGCTCGGCATCCTGATTCCAACCGCGATCGGCGCGCTGCTCGGGGAACGGCTCTTCCGCTGGTAGAGTCGCCGCGCCGGGCACCATCCGGTTTCACGCACGCCGCGGCGCACCGGCTCGTAGTCAGCCTTCGCATCTCGCGGTCGACGAGTCGTTGCGGCTCACCTCAGATCGTCGCGCCTCCTCTCGACGGCGACGACCACCTGCGCAGCATGGCGACGACCCGCGGCTTGTCGTAGCCCTTGCCCGACTCGAGCTCGCTCGTATCCTGGGAATGCACGAGACGGCCGTTCGCGTCGAGCACGAAAAGATGCGGATAGCCTTCGATCGCGGGCCAGTGCGAAAGGAGCGCGCGGTTGCGATTCTCCTTCGAGTAGTTGACCTTGACCCAGACGTATTTCGCATCGATCAGCGCGCGCACGTCGGCATTGCTCGCGATGAAGCGATCGAGGATGTGACACCACGAGCACCATTCGCCGCCGACGTCGACGATCACGCGCTTGCCCTGCGCGCTCGCGGTCGCCACCGCCTGCGCCACGTCGGCGGCCGCGTCGCGCGACGGATCGAAGCGCGTCGGCAGGTCGGCGGCGCGGACCGTGCTCACGCCGAGGAGGAGCGTGAAGACGACGACGAGGATTGCGGATTTGGGCATCAGCGGACCAGTTGGTTCATTGTAACGATCGGCAGCATCACCGCGAGCACGAGCACCAGCACGATGCCGCCCATCGCGACGATGAGCGTCGGCTGGATCAGCGCCGCGATCCATGCGAGCCGCCGCTCGGCGTCGCGCTCGAGCTCGCGCGCGGCCCGCTCGAGCATCGGCGCCAGCGCCCCGCTCTGCTCGCCGTTCGCTATCAAGTGAACGAGCACCGGCGGGAACGTGTTCTGTTCCTTGAGCGCGCGCGACAGCGACACGCCCTCGCGCACGAGCAATGCCGCAGCACGCGCCGCGCGGGAAAGCGGAATCATCCTGACGACGTCGGACGCTGCATCGAGCGAGCGCAGCAGCGGCGCACCGCTGCCGACGAGGATCGCGAGCGTGCTCGCGTAGCGTGCGGTGTCGAGGCTGGACGCGAGGCGACCGACGCCTGGCACGCGCAGAAGCGCCGCATGAATGCGCGCTCGCGCCGGCTCGCGCCGCAATGCCACGAGCAACGCCAGCGCGGCACCGATCGCCAGGGCGAGCCACAGCGCGGCGGTCGCGCGAAAAAATCCGCTGACCGCTATCAGTCCCTGCGTCAGCAGCGGCAGCGTCTGCCGGCTCTGTTGATACACCGAAACGACCTGCGGCACGACGTAGGTGACGAGCACGGCGATCACGCCAATCGCGATGATGGTCACGAGCACCGGATAGATCAGCGCAACGACGAATTTCTGGCGCAGCGCGAGCCGCGCATCGAGATAATCGGCGAGCCGCGCGAGCACTTCGGGCAGCCTTCCGGTCTCGGTGCCGGCGGCGATCAGTCCGCGATAAAGCGGCGAGAACGTGCGCGGATAGCGGCTCATCGCCGCAGGAAGCGATTCGCCCGATTGCACGTGCGCACGCAACGATTGCGCAAGCTTCGCGACCGCTGCATCCTCGGCCTGCTCGGCCACCGCGACGAGCGATTGATCGAGCGGCATGCCGGACTGGACGAGCGTCGCCAGCTGCTGCGTCAGCAGCGCAAGCGCGGCGGCCGGCAATCGGGCGCGTGAAAGATGCGATGCGCGCTCTGGCGCCGCATCGACCGACGTCGGCGTGAGGCCATCCGCCCGAAGCTGGTCGAGCACGTTGCGCACGCTGTCCGCGTCGAGCAGGCCCTGGCGCAGACGGCCCTGCGCGTCGACCGCCTCGTAGCGGAAGGCGCTCATGTCACGCGCGTCAGCTCGGCGAGCGACGTACGCCCGTCGGCGATGAAGCGCGCGCCGTCGGCGCGCAGCCGTCGCATGCCGGCATGAAGCGCCGCGTCGCGCAGCGCAAGCTCGCCGGCGCTGTCGTGGATGAGCCGGCGCAGTGCGTCGTCGACGCGAAGCAGCTCGTAGACGCCCGTGCGTCCCGCGTAACCGGTCTGGTTGCACGCATCGCAACCCCTGGCATTCCATACGTGCCGCGTCAGCGGCAGCCCGATATCCTCGAGCAGCCGTCCTTCGCCGTCGCTCGGCGCGCCCGGGGTGCGGCACGCGGGGCACAGCGTACGCACGAGACGCTGCGCGAGGACGCCGAGCAGGCTCGAGGCGAGCAAATAGGGCTCGACCCCCATGTCCGCAAGCCGCGTGATCGCGCTCGCCGCGTCGTTCGTGTGCAGCGTCGCGAGCACGAGATGCCCGGTGAGCGAGGCCTGCACCGCGATCTGCGCCGTCTCGAGATCGCGGATCTCGCCGATCATGATCACGTCGGGATCCTGGCGCAGGATCGAGCGCAGCGCCCGCGCGAACGTGAGATCGATCCGCGGATTGACCTGCGTCTGCGCGACGCCGTCGAGCGCGTATTCGATCGGATCCTCGACGGTCATCATGTTCGTCGTGCCGCGCGGCAGCCGCGACAGTGCCGCATAGAGCGTCGTCGTCTTGCCCGAGCCGGTAGGACCCGTCACGAGCAGGATGCCGTGCGGCTCGCGGATCAGCCGATCGACGTCGCGCAACGTTTCGCCGCTCATTCCGAGCGTTGCGAGATCGAGCCGCGCTGCTTCCTGATCCAGAAGGCGCAGCACGACGCGCTCGCCCGCACCGGTGGGCAGCGTCGAGACGCGCACGTCGACCTGGCGGTCGCCGAGCTTCAATGCGATGCGGCCATCCTGCGGCAGGCGCTTCTCGGCGATGTCGAGGGCCGCCATGATCTTCAACCGCGACACCAGTGCGGCGTGCAGTGCGCGCGGCGGCTCGATCGCATCGCGCAGCATCCCGTCGATGCGAAAGCGTACGACTGCGCGCGCCTCGTACGGCTCGAAATGCAGGTCCGACGCACGTTCGCGCAGCGCCTGCAGCAGCAGCGCGTTGATCATCCGGATCATCGGCGCCTGCGTACCCGAGTCGAGCAGATCCTCGCTCGTCGGCAACTCCTGCATGAGCCGCGCGAGATCGGCCCCGTTCGCGAGGCTTTCGCTCATCGCGACCGCAGCGCCGGCCTGGTTGTAGGCGCGCGAGAGCTCGGCGGCGAACACGTCGGCCGCGACGTTACGCGTGACGAGCGGCCGATTCAGAACGCGCCGAAGCTCGGCGATGCCGTCGACGCTCGCGTCGGGACGCAGCAGCACGACGATCGCATCGCCGTCGTCGCGCCATGCGAGCACGCCGTGCGTGCGCGAGAACGCGTACGGGATGCCCGCACTCGGGACACCGTCACGGGTTGTGCGGACGCTCGCCACTCGGTGTAGGCTGTGCCGTCGCGGGCGGCGGCTGCGGCACCGTCGTCGATTGCGGCACGCCGCTCGCCGCACCCTGCGGCGTGCCGGGCATCGTGCCCTGCGGCGGCAGTTCGGGCACCGTCGGATCCTTCCAGAACCACCGCGGATCGAGCGCCATCCGCGACTGTTCGCCGCGCAGATAGTCGTAGCGCTCGGACGTGAGCTCGTGTCCGTCCTTCGTGCCGCGCACGATCGTAGGCTTCAGGAAGATCATCAGGTTCGTCTTCGTCCGCGAACGATTGTCGTAGCGGAAGAGCGACCCGACGACCGGCACGTCGCCCGCGTACGGCAGCTTCTGCGTGCCGTCGTTCATGGTGTCCTGGATCAGGCCGCCCAGCACGACGATCTGCTGGTCGTCGACGACGACCGACGACTCGAGCGCGCGCTTCGAAAGAATCGGCCCCGCCGCCGAATTGTCCTCGACGCGCGACACTTCCTGGTAGATGCCGAGGCGCACCGTGCCGCCCTCGGTGATCTGCGGCTTGACGCGCAGCACGAGGCCGACGTCGCGCCGCTCGATCGTCTGGAACGGCTGGATCGTCGCCGTCGTCCCGGTCGTCGCGTACTGACCGGTGATGAACGGCACGTTCTCACCGACGATGATCCGCGCCTCCTCGTTGTCGAGCGTGAGCAGCGTCGGGGTCGACAGGATGTTCGCCGTCGAATCGCTCTCGAGCGCGCGCACGAGCAGGCCGAGGTTGCTGATGACGCCGAGACCCGGGATCGTGATCGAGCCGTTGATGACGCCGAGATTCAGCCCGTTGCCGAGCGAGCCCAGGTTGACCGATGCGTCGATGATGTTCTGGCCGCTGCCGCGCGCGCCGAAGTTCGTGCCGCCGATGCCCTGGACGCCGTTGCGCTTCGGGCTCGCGCCGGTCAGCACCTGCCACTGGATGCCGAACTCGGCCGCCTTGTCGGACGACACTTCGACGATGAGCGCCTCGACGAACACCTGCGCGCGGCGCGTGTCGAGACGCTCGATCACCGCACGCAGGTTGTTGTAGACCGGCTCCGGCGCCATGATGATCAACGCGTTGTTGGCGGTGTCCGCCTCGATCATCGCGCCGCCCGCCGAGAAGGCGGTCGGTTGCGAAGCCGCCGAACTCGTTGCCAGCGGACTCGTCGCCGCCGTCGACGCGCCCAGGCTCGTCGTCGTCGTCGCGGCGGCGCCGGGCGCCGTCATCGGGACGGTGGTCGTCGTCGTGATCGGCGCGGACGGGCCGTTCGCGCGCTCGCCGCCGTAAAGCCCGCGCAACGTCTCGGCGACCTGCGCGGCCTCGGCGTTCTTCAGGTAGACGATGAACACGTTGCCGCCGGTGCGCGACGGCGTGTCGAGCTGCTCGATCAGCTGGCGCACGCGCGCGCCGCGCGCCGGATTGTCGGCGCGAACGAGGATGCTGTTCGAGCGCGGATCGGGCACCAGCGCGACCCGCTGCTGCGCTTCGACCTGCGCACCCGGTCCGGTCGGCGCGTTCTCCGAAAGCGCGCGATTGACGAGCGCCGCGACGTCGATCGCCGACGCGTTCTTCACGTGCACGAGCATCGGCTCGCCGGCGGGCGGCAGGTCGAGCGACGCGACGATGCGGTCGATGCGCTTCACGTTGTCCGCATAGTCGGTCACGATGATCGCGTTGTTCGGGATGTACGCCGAGATCACGTTGTTGGGCGTCACCAGCGGGCGCAAGACGGTGACGAGTTGCGCCGCCGATTCGTAGCGCAGCGGAATCACCTGCGTGACGATCCGGTCGCCGCTCGCGCTTACCGTCGCGCGCGCAACCGGTCCCGCCTGCGTCTTCGCTTCCGCTTCGGGAACGATCTTCGTGATGCCGTCGCTCTCGACGGCGGCGAAGCCCTGCATCCGAAGCGCCGACAGAAGCGTCGGATAGACGAGCGCGCGCGGGACGGGGTGCGCCGACACGATGTTCACTGTGCCCTTCACGCGCGGGTCGACGAGAAAGTTGCGCCCGGTGATCTCGCCGACCGCCTTGACGACGGCGTCGATGTCGGCGTTGACGAAGTTCAGCGTGACGGTGTCGCTCTGTTGCGCCTCGCTGAATGTTGTCGTCGACAGCAGTGCCGCGAGCAACACGACGACGAAGGCGAAGCCGCGGCGAAGCGCAGCGGCGAAAGCGCGAAACCGGCGGGATCGGGTTGCGCAATGGCCCGCGCTCGCCGTTCGCGGCTTGCGCAGGAGAGATGAAACGACGGCCATCGACGCGGGAATTCGGGCTCCGGGGATCCTCGTCGTGACGTCGTCGCCTTGGGAGAGCGCCGCGAAGCGAATCGGCGGCGATAATAGCATCGGTATCGGCAAAGATGACAAGCGTCGGGGGAGAAGAACGCTGAATCCGGCGGGCACCGTGGCCGCATCCAACCGCCTACAGGTTTGAGGGAGCATTCATGCAGCATTGGAGCAGTCCGGGCACCGCCGACATCCGCCGCCTGGTTCTCGGCACCGCCTTCGCCATCGGCATCGCCATCGCCATGGCCCCGCACATGGGGAGCGTCCGAGCCGCCGATCTCCCCGTCCGCATTGCGCAGACAGAGGCACCCGCGGCACCCAAGGCGGGAGCCGATGCGCCAGCGCCGGCGAAAGCTGCGCCCAAGGCGGATGGCGCCAAGGCGAACGCCGATCGCAACGACGCGGCCGACGACAGCGACACGACGGACGACGAGGACGCGTCGAAGGGATCGATCACCGCCGACCGCCACGGCATCGTCATCGACAAGGGCGGCAAGCACATCCGGATCGAGGGCCTCGGCCGCGACCGCGAGTACGACTCGTTCCAGCAGTTCGTGCAGGACGCACCGTGGCTCGCCGGGCTCGTCTTCCTGTCGACGCTGCTGGTTTTCCTCGTGCCGCTTTTGATCGTCGTGCTGCTGATCTGGTACAAGCTGCGCAAGAACCGCATCGCGAACGAGACGATGCTGAAGCTCGCCGAACGGGGCGTCGTGCCACCCGCTGCGGCGATGGACGCCGTCGCGTCGGGGACCGCGGGGTCCGTCGCCGCGGCGGCGACTGCGGCCGCGCCGCCCCCCGGCATGCCGGCTTACGAACAGGTCCGCTACGTACGTCGCCGAGCCGTCTGGTCCGACCTGCGCAAGGGCGTGATCCTGCTCGCGATCGGGCTGGGCCTGAGCTTCTGGTCGATTCTCGACGATGGCACGGCCAACAGCGTCGGCCTCGTCCTTCTCTTCCTCGGCCTCGGTTACTGCGCGCTGTGGTTCTTCGAGGACCGTACGGCGCAGCCCGAGCAGCCGCCGAGAACGCCGCCGGCGGGAGGTGTGTGATGGCAATCGTGCGAGGCGACCGCAGTCGACTGACGCGCCCGACCGTCGAATGCATCGCGGGTCGCCATGCATGAGCCGATCCGTCACCATGCCGCTCCCGCGTCGCGGCCGCGCGCGGACGTCTCCGGTGCTTTTCGCGTAGTCGATGCCGGCTGCGCGCCCGCAGGAGGTGCCCGATGCGCAACTGATCGCGCGCTGCATCGTCGGGGACGACCGGCATGCGTTCGCCGAGCTCGTCAAGCGTCACCAGTCGTCGGTGCGCGCGTGCCTGCGCAAGCTGACCGCCGGCAACCATGCGCTTGCCGACGACCTCGCGCAGGAGACGTTCGTGCTCGCGTGGCGAAATCTGAAGTCGTTCCGGCAGGAGGCGCGCTTTTCCACGTGGCTCTACCGGATCGCGACCAATTGCTGGCTCGGGCAGGCACGCAAGCGCCACGAGGAGCTGCTCGGTGACCGCGACGCGGAAGTCGGCGACGATGACGCGAACGACGCTGCGCTGTCGAGTGGCGGTCGCGCCGATCATGCGGCGGCTTCCACGATGAAGATCGACCTCGAGCGCGCGCTCGCCCGGCTCTCGGAGGCGGAGCGGGCGGCGATCGTCCAGTGCTACCATAACGACCTGTCCCACGAGGAGGCCGCCTACGTGCTCGGCTGGCCGGTGGGCACCGTGAAGACCCACATTCTTCGCGGCAAGCAGAAGCTGCGCAGCGCCTTGGCGGCATGGGCGCCCGCCGCGTCGACGCGAACGCCATGAACGCCTCGTCCACCCCCGCTTCGCAACCATCGGCCGACTGGCTCGATGCGATGCTCGCCGGCGATGGCGCCGAGCATCGCGCCGATTACATCGGCGACGATGGGTTCACCGCGAGCGTGATGCAGAAGCTGCCGGCGCCGTCGACCGCGCCGGCATGGCGGCGGCCGATCGTCGTCGCGCTGTGGCTCGTCGCCGCGGCGTTTCTCGCCAAGATGCTGCCCGGGACCGCTTACGAAGTTGCGCGCGAGGCGTTCACGCTTTTCGCCGCACGGCCGTTCTCGCTGTCGACGCTCGCGTTCGTGCTCGTTGCGATCGGGGTCGCGACGTGGACGGCGACGGCGGTGGCGTTGCGACGCGACTGAGTCGAGCCGTCTCGCCGATCGTTATTCCAGTGCGGCAGCGGGCAATGCGCGGCGCAGGCTCCGAGTCCGTAAACGCCGGGCGGCGGGTACCCGGCGCGAATGGTCGGTCGGCAAACACGCGCTCCCTTCCTCGCGCCACCCGCTACGCCCGGCACTCCCAGTCGCCCGCGCCGCGCACTGCCCGCTGCCCTGACACGCCGGCGTTGATTCGAGGCAGATGGCGGCGAGTCGCGCGTCGCCGAGCGACTCGCGCAGCGAGGCGCGAGCGACGCCATTTTGAAGTTGCCGGGCGGAAAGCGAAGGGCCGCCCCGTGCTTTCCGCCGTAGCGCGACCGGACGAAAGTATCGTGCGCGCCATCCGTGCGCGCGAAACTTTCGTCCGCCAGGGCTATTCGTCCTTCAACGTGAAGTTGATCTCGACGGAAGCCTTGTACTTCGCACCCTCGCCGACGCACTTCCAGTCGGCGAGCGTATCGCGGACGACGCGATCGAACACGCGCGGCGGCGACGACTGCGTGATCTGCACGTCGCTGACGTTGCCCTTCTCGTCGATCGTCAGCACCGCGTCGACGCGGCCCTTCTCGACGTGTGCGCGGATCGCTTCG